>CAMYNJ010000001.1 GCA_947259795.1 uncultured Alphaproteobacteria bacterium
TTGCCGACGGGTTGGCGGCCGTCCTGGAATTGAACGGTTACGAGGCCGGTCGGGAAATTCCGGACCAGTCCGCCGGCTGATTCGACGGCACCGGACCGTTGCCCCGGTGTTTTTTCGCGACAGCGCTTGTTGACCGCTGCCCAGCGATATAAGGTTTCGGTTTCAGATTCCTAAACGGTACAAACGATGGGGTGACGAGCGCACCTGTCCTGCTCTATCCATTGGGAAACGCGTTCGCCTTTCCTAATAGCGGTTGCCCATAATGAAAGAATATTTATTATGCGACAATAAATTGGGGTGAAACCGCTTCGGTAACGCACATACCTTCCGGACCGTAGGGAGTCCCTTTTGAGCCAACCCAGCGACGTCGAATTCGTCAATGTCACCAAGCGATTCGGCGATATCGTTGCGGTCGATCACGTAAGCCTGTCGGTGGAGCGCGGGGCGTTCTTCTCATTCCTCGGCCCGTCGGGTTGCGGCAAGACTACGTCGCTGCGCATGATCGCCGGGTTCGACCAGCCGACGGAGGGCGATGTCAGGCTAAGCGGCGAATCCGTCGTCGGCACCCCGCCCTACAAACGGCCCGTGAACATGGTGTTTCAGCATTACGCACTATTTCCGCACCTCAATGTCGGGGACAATATCGGCTACGGCTTGCGCCAGCGCACCCCGCAACCGCCCAGGGCGGAAATCGAGAAGCAGGTTTCGGAGACGCTGGAGCTGGTGCGCCTGTCGGGCTACGAGAACCGGCGCATCTGGGAGCTTTCCGGCGGGCAGCAACAGCGCGTGGCGCTGGCTCGCGCGCTGATCAACCACCCGACGGTGCTGTTGTTGGACGAGCCGCTGGCCGCGCTGGACCGCAAGCTGCGTCGCGAGATGCAAATCGAACTGCAGACGTTGCAGCGCGAGGTCGGCATCACCTTCATCCTGGTCACCCACGACCAGGAAGAGGCGCTGTCGATGAGCGATACCATCTGCATCATGCATGATGGCCGCATCGTCCAGACCGGCAGCCCGACCCAGCTCTATGACGAGCCGATCAACCGCTATGTCGCCGATTTCGTGGGCAAGTCCAACTTCTTCGAGGGCAAGGTCGTCGAGGCCGACGGCCAGGGCGCGCGGATCGAAACGCCCGCCGGGCGCACCTTTGCCGGTCGCAACCCGCGGGACGCCGCCTCGCTGCAGGCCGGCGCCGCGGCCGTGCTGGCGGTCCGGCCGGAGATCATATTCGTTGGCTCGCCCGGGGCCGGCGCCCCTTACGACGCCGATGTGGAAGCGCCAGCGGTGATCCGCAACCGGATCTTCCTGGGCGAACAGACCGAATACCTTGTCGAGGCAGAGGGCCTGGGCGAGGTTCTCGTGCGCGCGCCGAAGCACGCCGAGACCCAGACCGGCGGGTTCAACCCGGGTGACCAGGTGGTGATCGGATGGCAGGCCGCCGCCGCATTGGCGCTGGAGGATGCATGAAATGATCGCACCAAACCCGCCGCATGACAGTTAACAGACGGACCATAATCAGGGAGAAAATCATGCCTAAGGACTACAAAGACAATATGCCGATCAGCCGGCGGAAATTCATCGAGGAACTGCGCCGCTACGAAAAGGGCTCGGTGAGCCGCCGCCACTTCCTGGGCGTTACCGGCCTTGGCTTCGCGACCGCCGTCATGGCCGGCGCCGTTCCGGGCCTTCGCCCGCGCAAGGCGTATTCGGCCGGCGAGTTGGGCGACCGCGTCGTGCTGGCCACCTGGCCGAACTACCATGACGAGGCCAATTTCTCGGCATTCACCAAGGCGACCGGCGTCAACGTACAGGTCAACGTTTTCGGTTCGAACGAGGAAATGCTGGCCAAGCTGCAGGCCGGCGGTTCGGGCTGGGACGTATTCGTGCCCACCAACTACACCATCACCACCTATGTCGGCGAAAAGCTGATCGAGCCCCTGGATCTGAAAATGATCCCGAACTATGCGGCTGACGCCTTCGAACCGCGCTTTGCGGATGCGGGAACCGTCGGCGGCACCGTCTATGCCGTACCGAAGAACTGGGGCACCACCGGCTATGTGGTCAACACCAAACACACCAAGGGCAAGAAGCTGACCACCTGGAAGGAGTTCTGGGACATCACCAAGACCGACTTCTCGGGCCGTACCATGGTGCATGACTATCAGCTGACCACCATCGGCAACGCACTGAAATATTTCGGCTACTCGTTCAATTCGGTGGATCCGAAGGAACTGGCCGACGCCGAGAAGCTGCTGCTGGAGGTCAAGCCGCATTTGTTCGCCATCAACAGCGACTATCAGCCGCCGCTGCGCAACGGCGACGCCTGGATGTCGATGTGCTGGACCGGCGACGGCAAGCAGCTCAACACCGACATGCCCGAGATGGAGTATGTGATCGGCAAGGAAGGCGGCGAAATCTGGAGCGATTTCTATGCGGTGCCGAAGCGCGCCGAGCATCGCGCCGCCGGCTATGCGCTGATCAACTTCCTGCTCGACCCGGCGGTCAACGCCAGGGAGACCCTGGCGCACGGCTATCCGGTGGCCGACAGCCGCACCAACAAGCTGCTGCCGAAAGAACTGCTGGAGGACCCGATCCTCTATCCGGCCCAGGAACTGCTGGACACGCTGGAGTTCGGCGCGGCCGCCACGCTGACCGACCCGAACCGCGCAGAGCTTCTGGCGCGCTTCAAGTCGGCCTGATCGGCTTGAAGCAACGATAACGACGACCACGGCGGGACTGGCGACCGGGCGATCATGCAAGGCAAATGGATCAACAGGCTTCTGCTGATGCCGGCCACCGCATGGTTCCTGGTCATGCTTGTCCTGCCGCTCGTCGTCGTCGCCATTTTCAGTTTCGGCGAACGCGGGGCGGCCGGCGGCTATGTCCCCGCCTTCACCCTGGATCAGTATCTCAACCTGCCGGCCCGCTTCACCGCCTTCAAGAATACGCTGCTGCTGGCGCCCGCGGGCACGCTCGCGGCGCTGTTGATCGCCTATCCGCTGGCCTATTTCCTGGCGGTCAGGGCGAGCCCGAAATGGAAGACCATCCTGCTGGTCATGGTCATCGTGCCGTTCTGGACCAGCATCCTGATCCGCACCTACGCCTGGATCTTCATCCTCGGCGGGCGCGGCATCCCTACCCTGCTTGAATTCATCGGTATCGAGGGCGTGCGGCTGATCAACACGCCATTCGCGGTGCTGGTAGGCATCGTCTACGGTTATCTGCCGCTGATGGTGTTCCCGATCTATGTCAGCCTGGAGAAGCTGGACAAGCGCCTGCTGGAGGCCTCGGCCGATCTCGGCTCGCCGCCCTTGCGAACCTTCCGCCAGGTCACCCTGCCGCTGTCGATCCCGGGCATCGCCACGGGATGCATGCTGGTCTTCATCCTGCTGATGGGCGAGTTCCTGATCCCGGCGTTGCTGGGCGGCGGCAAGGTGTTCTTCATCGGCAACGCGCTGGTCGATCTGTTCCTGCAGTCGCGCAACTGGGCCTACGGCTCGGCGGTGGCGGCCACGCTGGTGATCATCATGCTGGTCACTGTAACGCTTTATATGAAGCTGGTTGCGCGCGTCGGCGAGCAGCGCGAAGACGTTTCGATACTGTAGGCCGGGCATATGAGACTTTACGCCATCGCCGTCTATCTGTTCCTCTACGCTCCGATCGGGATCATCATACTGTTCAGCTTCAACGCCGGGCGGCATGCCAGCGATTTTCGCGGCTTCTCGGTGAAATGGTACGGCAAGGCGCTGGACAATCCCTTCGTGATGGATGCGCTGACCACCAGCCTGACGGTCGCTTTCACCACCGCCGTCCTGGCCAGCCTGATGGGCACCATGGCGGCGCTGGCGCTGCAGCGGGTCCAGGGCCGGCTGCGCGCGCTTTACGACGGGGTGATCTATATCGCCATCATGATCCCCGGCATCGTCATCGGCATCGCCACCCTGATCGCGCTGGTCACCGCGTTCAACTTCCTCAATCCGCTGCTGGCCTCGGCCTGGCCGGGCGGGAAGCCGCCGCGCCTGAACATGGGCTATGCGTCGCTGATCGGCGCCCACACCATGTTCACCATGGCGCTGGTCATCGTCATCGTACGCACCCGCATCGCCGGCATGGACCGCACCCTGATCGAGGCCTCGACCGACCTTTACGCCACGCCCTGGCGCACCTTCCGGCAGGTCACCCTGCCGCAGATTTTCCCGGCGATCCTGGCCGGCTTCCTGCTGAGCTTCACCTTCAGCTTCGACGATTTCATCATCGCCTTCTTCGTCGCGGGCTCGGAATCGACGCTGCCGATCTATGTCTTCTCGTCGATCCGCCGCGGCGTCACGCCGGAAATCAACGCCATCGGCACGATGGTGCTGGGCGTCTCGCTGAGCCTGCTGGTGGCCGCCCAGTTCCTGCTGCGCATGAAGGCGAGGCAAGCGCGGGCGGCGGGCTGAACGGAACCGGATAAGGGAGAACCAGACATGATTCTCAAGGACAGGGAAGCCATCGTGACCGGCCTGGAGTTCGGCTTCGAGGCCGCCGGGGGCCACGCGGGTCCTACTCGCGGCCTTTCACCGCCGCGAAAAACGTGAACTGCCCCACGCCCTTGCGGCGTTTGTCGCGGTCCTGGAACCATGTCTCCAGCGTACCGGCCGCCTGCATTTCGCGCACCCGTTGCGCCGCCGCCGCGATCTGCTCCGCCGTCGCCAGGGCCCAGAAGGAGTCGCCCTTGCGCCAGTTCTCCCGGAGCGGGCCAGTCGGGTCGAAATAGGCCTCGCCCTGCATCACCGCGTCCAGGGCTGCCTCGGGCGCGCGGGGCTGGAATCCGGCCTGGTCCAGCATGGCCGTCAGCCGTTCGGTGGGAACTTGGCGGCGGATGCAGGACTCGCGGGCTTGCGGCACGAGGTCGTAATACCAGTAGCCTCCGGCAAGCTGTTCGCGGGTGCAGGCGTTGATCACCAGCACGCCGCCGGGGCGCAGCAGGCGGTGCATCTCGGCGATCACGGCTTCATGGGCTGGAAAGGTCGGGTCGCTGCCATCTTCCAGATGGTGCAGCACCTGGTTGATCATGGCGGCGTCGAATGTTGCGTCCGTGAAGGGCAAGGCGTCGATGCTGCCGCGGTGGAAAACGATACGGCCCGCGGCCGCGTCGTCCGCCAGCTTGGCCCGCGCCACGGCCAGCATGTCCGCGTTGAGGTCCACCGCGTCGATATGGCCGATATGGGGCAGCATGGCCTGTGAATAAGCGCCGGTGCCGCAGCCGGCATCGAGCAGGCGCCTCTCGGACAATGGCGTGCCGGCCGCGCCAAGGCAACGGCGCAATATGTCCGCACCGATCGGTGTCCGCGTCTCGTCGTAAGCCTTCGAGACTGTGGCGTAATCCTCGTATCTGCTCATCGCGCGCCATCCTGCACCCGACCGCCAAGCCGCGCCAAGAAGATTATTGATCGGGATCATATCGGCCCGGGCTGCCCTCCCCTATCCTGGGGTTCACACCGGCGGGGATAAGGCCGGCCATGACGAGCGTCATCGAAGTGAAACCGTCCGCGACGACGGAGCGCCAGAATAGTCCGGTCAGGACCCGCGCGTCCCTGCCTGTGGTTCCGCTCGCGCGCCCCGAAATCCCGGACAGGGACCGAGACAGGCTGGACGCCATGGCGGCGCGGCTGCTGCGCGAAGAGCCGGCGCTCGGCGACAGCGCGGCCTTCGGCGAACGCGTGGCCGCCGGGCTGGCAGAACGCGGGCGAGCGCTGGCCTTCGAGGATCACAGCGCCATGGCCCTCTATGCACGGCGCGGCACCACGCTTACCGAATACCGGCCCCTGTTGCTGACCGGCGACGGCGATTTCCTCGCCATCGGCGAGCGGCCGGACTCCGACTTCGAAGCTTACTGCCGGGATGTGCTGGGGCTGGGACGGATCGAGCGGCTGTTCCCAGCGCCCGGGGCCGCACCGATCATGCGGCTGTCGCGGCGGATCATGCAGGACGCGGACGCGATGAACCGGTTGGTGGAAGCCGCGCGGCGAGACGGCGTCATCTCGCTGATTCCCTACTACGGCAACGGCGGATGCTGGGTGCTGGGGCGCGAGATCGCGGCGCGCTCCGGCTCGCAAGTCCGGATCGCCGCGGCGCCACCGCGCCTGACGCGCCGCGTCAACGACAAGCTGTGGTTCGCCGACCGGGTGACGGAACTGCTGGGGCGCCGCGCCCGGCCGATGACGCAATATGCATACGGGCCCGCCGCGCTGACCGCCGAATTGCGGTCGCTGGCCCGCCGCCACGAGCGGGTCATCGTCAAGGTGCCCGACAGCGCGGGCTCGCTGGGCAATCTGTCGGTGAGCGCAGAAGACATCCTGTCCCCATCCTTCGTCGAACTGAGAAGCTGGCTGATCGAAACGCTGACCGGCCTGAGCTGGAACGGCGGCTGGCCCTTGCTGGTAGGCGTGTGGGACAGCCCGGCGGTCGGCTCTCCATCGGTCCAGGCCTGGATTCCCGAAGCCTGCGACGGGCCGCCAATTATCGAAGGCATATTCGAACAGGTGGTGGAGGGCCCGGAGGGCACCTTCGTAGGCGCGATTCCGGCCGACCTGCCCGATGGCTGGGCGTCGCGCCTGGCGGGCGAGGCGGCGCTGCTGGCCGGCCTGCTGCAGCGTCTCGGTTATTACGGGCGCTGCAGCTTCGACGCGGTGCTGGCGGGCCGCACGCTGGACGAGGCGGAACTGCACTGGATCGAATGCAATGGCCGCTGGGGCGGCGTGTCGATCCCGATGACGCTGGCCAACCGGCTGGTCGGCAATTGGCGGCGACGGCCCTTTGTCGTCGTGCAGCGCGAGGAAAAGCTGGCGAAGCCGCTGACCGTCGGCCAGGCGATCGACAGGCTGGGCGACCGCCTGTTCCGGCCGGGGACAAGAGACGAAGGCGTCGTGCTTGTAACCCCACGCCTGTTGGCGGATGGTCGCGGCCTGCATTTCATGACCCTGGCCCGAACCCGCGAGGCCGCTCGCGCCATGGCGAAGGACGGCGGGGCCTTGCTGTTGGGTCAAGCTTGACGGACGGGACTGGCGGCCTTATAGTGTACACATTACGTGTACACAATGGAGCAGCAAGATGGCCGGCGAAAAAATCTATAATGTCCGCGAGGCGCGAGCCCGCCTGCCGCAAGTCATCGACGAGGTACTGCGCGGCGAACATGTCATCTTGCGCCGCGCCACGGACGGTGCGGAGATCGAATTGGTCCCGCATGTCCGCGGCCGCATTCCCGGACGCTACAAGGGACAGATCGGATTCGCGCCCGACGCCTTCGCGCCGATGAGCGAGGAGGAACTCGCCGAATGGGAAAGCGGCGGGTGAAGCTTCTGGCCGACACCGAGGCGGTCATCCGTTTCGCGGTCGACGAACTGCCCGCCAGGGCGCGGACCGTACTGTCGGACCCGGAGAACGAAATATTCGTCAGCGCCGCATCGATCTGGGAAATTGCCACCAAGGTGAGAATCGGCAAATTGTCGCTGCCCGATACCATCCTGTCGAGGGGCGTCGCACGCTGGATTGTCGCAGACGGATTTGCGATGCTGCCGGTGCGCGGCGACCATGCGGAACGGGCCGGCTTTCTGGATATCGACCATCGTGACCCTTGGGACCGCATGATCCTGGCCCAGGCGCTGATCGAGGGGCTGACTATTGTTGGCAGCGACAAGGTCTTCGCGGCGAACGGCGCGCCGGTGATTTGGCAATAAAGCACTCGGCACAATCGCCTTCGCATGGCGCGGCGTCGCGTGCATAATCGCCCTCGCTGTTCCTGGAGGCGCCGGATGGATTTCATTTTCATGCTGACACGCGACGACCGCACCGTCACCGACGGGCTGGCGCTGCTGGACCGTGTCGGCGATCTGGGGCTGGGCCATATCGGCTTCAAGGATATCGGGGTGGACCAGCGGACCCTGGCGGCCCTGGCCCGGCGAATCCAGGAGATCGGCGCCCTCAGCTATCTGGAGGTCGTCAGCACCACGCCGGCCGACGCCCGCATGTCGGCGCGCGTCGCCGTGGAGATCGGCGTCGACCGGCTGCTGGGGGGGACGGAAGTGGAGGCGACGCTGGACATCGTCGCCGGCAGCGGCATCGACTATTACCCCTTTCCCGGCTTTCCCGTGGGCCATCCGACCGACCTCAAGGGAAAGGCCGCGGATATCGCCGCCCATTGCCGCGACTTCATGGCGAAGGGCTGCGCCGGGGCCGACCTGCTGGCCTACAGGGCGCTGGAGGACGAGCCGCTGGCGCTGGTGCGCGCGGCGCGCAACGCCCTGGGCGGCGGCAAGCTGATCGTCGCCGGCGGCATTGCCGACGCCGGGCAGATCGCGGATATTGCGGCCGCCGGCGCGGACGCCTTCACCGTCGGCACCGCCGTTTTCGACGGGACCTTCGCCGAGGGCGGCGCGGACGTCGCGGCGCAGCTTGGCCATGTGATGGCGGCCTGCGCATGACGGCTGGGACCATGCGGCCGCTGAGCGAATTTCCCGCCGAGGCGCGGCGCGCGGTGCGGTTCGTGCTGTGCGATATCGACGACACGATCACCGACCATGGGCGCCTGCCTTCTTCCAGCCTGGCCGCCATGGAACGGCTGCAGGCGGCGGGGATGAGGGTTCTGCCGATCACCGGCCGGCCGGCCGGCTGGTGCGATCATATCGCCCGCATGTGGCCGGTGGACGGGGTGGTCGGGGAAAACGGCGCCTTGTTCTTCCGCTATGACCATCAGGCCAGGCGCATGCACCGGCGCTACTGGAAGACGGCGGACCGGCGCGCCGCCGACCGGGTGAAGCTGGACCGGCTGGCGCATGAGATCCCGGCCGCCGTGCCGGGCGCGGCAATCGCCGCCGACCAGCCCTATCGCGAGGAAGACCTGGCCATCGACTTCGCCGAGGACGTGCAGCCCCTGTCGCAGGAGGATGTCGCGCGCATCGTCGCCATGTTCGAGGCCGCCGGCGCGGTGGCCAAGGCCAGCTCGATCCATGTCAACGGCTGGTTCGGCGATTTCGACAAGCTGTCCATGACGCGCCGCGCCATGGCGGAATTTTTCGATCGTGATATCGACGCCGCGCGCGACGACATCGTCTTCGCCGGCGATTCGCCCAACGACGCGCCGATGTTCGCCTTCTTCCCCAACGCGGTCGGGGTGGCCAATGTGCTGGACTTCGCCGGCCAACTCGCGGCCGAACCCGCCTGGATCACGCAAAGCCGCGGCGCCGCCGGTTTCCAGGAACTGGCCGACGCGCTGCTGCAGGCCTGAGAGCGATGCACACGGCAGTTTGAACGGCGCGTTCGCCGGGGACCGGTTATAGTCAGGCATGATATTCCGTCTGAATCATGCGCCGCGGCCATTCGCTTTCCTGATCGCGGCGTTGTTCGTCGGCGTTCTCGCGACACCGGCCCTGGCAGCCGAACGACTGGTGGACGCGACCAGCCCTTACCTGCAGCTGCACAAGGCCGATCCGGTGGAATGGTGGCCCTGGGGGGCCGAGGCGCTGGCCGAGGCGGCGCGGTCGGACCGGCCGATCCTGCTGTCGATCGGCTATCTGGCCTGCCACTGGTGCCATGTGATGCAGGACGAGAATTTCACCGACCTAGATACCGCGGCGATGATGAACGAAAAGTTCGTCAATATCCTTGTCGACCGCGAGGAACGGCCCGATATCGACGCGCTGTACCAGGAAGCGGCCGCACTGATGGGCCTGCCGGGCGGCTGGCCGATGAATATCTTCCTGACGCCGGAAGGGCGGCCCTTCTATGGCGGGCTCTATTTCCCCCCGCAGGAGGAGCTGGGCATGCCGGCCTTCCGCGATGTGCTGCGGGCGGTTTCCGATACCTGGCGCGACGACCCCGCCAACGTACAGCTGTTCGGCTTCAGGATCATGTCGGCGATCGAGCAAAGGAGCGCCGCCAGAACCGGCGAGGCGCCGCCGGCGCCGGCGCAGATGAACGCGGCCTGGCGGGCGATGCTGGCGGATATCGACCCCTTCAATGGCGGCTTCGGGCAATCGGCCAAATATCCCCGCAGTCCCGCCATGCTGACCCTGTGGCGCGCCTGGCTGCGCAGCGACGAAAACTCGTTTCGCGACGCCGTCGTCATCAGCGTCAATGCCATGATGCAGGGCGCCATGTACGACCATCTGGGCGGCGGCTTCGCGCGCTATGCCGAGGAACCGGACTGGTCGATCCCGCATTTCGAGAAGATGCTCGACGTCAACGCGCAGATGGTCGCCCTGATGACCGAGGTCTGGCGCGAAACGCGCGCGCCGCTGCTGAAGGCCCGCACAGAGGAAACCGTCGTCTTCCTGCTGCGCGAGATGCGGATCGAAGGTGGCGCCTTCGGCTCGGCGCTCGACGCCGACAGCTTGAACGCGGCGGGCGAGAAGGAGGAAGGCGCGTTCTTCACCTGGAGCGAGACCGAGATCGACGAACTGCTGGGCGACGCCGCCTCCCTCTTCAAACGCGCCTACGGCGTGACCGCTGACGGCAACTGGCAGGGCGTCAACGTCCTGCATCGGCGGGGCGCGGCGTTGGACGAGCTTGCCGCGGAATTCAGACTTTCAGAACAGGAGATTGAAAACCGGCTGGCCCGCGCCCGCGCCCGCCTGTTCGACGCCCGCGCCAAACGCCCGCGCCCGGATTTCGACGACAAGGCGGTCGGCGACTGGAACGGCCTCGCCATCGCCGCGCTGGCCGAGGCCGGGGCGGCCTTCGACCGGCCGCAGTGGATCGAGGCGGCGGCGAATGCGTACGGCTTCCTGAGGCGTACGCTGACCGGGGACGGCCGTACCTACCGCTATGTCCGGGCCGGCCGCCGGGCGGGCACGGCGACGACCGGGGACCACGCCTTGCTGGGCCTCGCCGCGCTGACCCTGTTCGAGGTCACGGGGAGCGACGGCTACCTCGCCGATGCGCGGGCGCATGCGGCCGAGGCGCTGGTCAACTGGGACGACCGGGGCGGCGGGTTCCATCAGGTCGCCGCCGACGCGGACCCGGCGCTGCCGGCGCTGAAGATCGGCCGCGACGGCCAGATGCCGTCGGACAACGCGGCCATGGCGGAGCTCATGGGACGGCTGTATTTCATGACCGGCGACGGCATCTATCGCGACCATGCCAAACGTACGCTGGCCGCCTTCACCGGCGAGACGCTGAATTTCCCCATCGACCATGGCGCAATGCTGTCGGCCGCCGACACGCTGGCAGGCGCGGTGCAGGTCGTCATCATAGGCGAGCGGGGCGAGGCCGGGACGGATGCGCTGCTGGCCGAGGCCTGGCGCACCGCCCTGCCCGGCCGCGTACTGCAGGTCATCGCGCCCGGAACCGCGCTGCCCGACGGCCACCCGGCGCAATACAAGGAACAGGTCGAGGGCCATGCCACGGCCTATGTCTGCGTCGGCAGCTTCTGCTCCCTGCCCCAGATCGAGCCTACGGAATTCGCCGAGGCGATGAAATTCGTGCGCCGCACCGGCAAGGCGGACCTGCCGGGCGAGTAAGCCGCGCTGGAATCGGACTCTTTGGCACTTGCGGGCCGGACAGGGATATGGCTGACTGCGCCGATCCTGACGCAATGGAAAGGAAGCCGCCGTGACTTGGGAAATCTGGACCGCCTATGTTATCGCGACGACTATTTTGCTCATGATTCCAGGGCCGACCGTACTTCTGGTCGTCGGTTATGCGCTGTCCTCGGGCCGACGCTCCGCATGGCTGACCGTTCCCGGCGTGGCCCTCGGCGATACCGTGGCGATGGCGGCCTCGCTGACCGGCCTGGGCGCGCTGCTTGCCACGTCCGCCGACGCATTCACGGTTCTGAAATGGATCGGCGCCGCTTATCTGGTCTATCTGGGGGTCCGCATGTGGCGCGCCGAACCGTCGATCGGCGAGATCGAACCGGGCGGTGCGGCCCGCGCCCAATGGTCCCTGACCGCGCACGCCTTTGCCGTGACCGCGCTGAACCCCAAGGGCATCGTCTTCTTCATCGCGTTCCTGCCGCAGTTCATTTCTCCGGCGGCGCCGGTTACGCCGCAACTGATCATTCTGGGTGCGACATTCCTGGTGCTCGCCATCGTCAACGCAGTGGCATATGCGTTTCTGGCCGGCGGCATGCGCGAGCGGCTGCGCCAACCCCGCCTGCTGCGGGCAATGAACCGGACGGGCGGCAGCCTGCTGATCGGCGCCGGCTTCATGACGGCGGCGCTGGGCCGTTCGTCCTGACCCGGAGGAAAACGACGGCGCGACCTGATACTTCGAGACGCGGCTGCGCCGCTCCTCAGCATGAGGACCCAAGCGCTGGAGTTCTTTTCCAGCAACCAGAAAAATGCTGGAGCCTCACCCTGAGGAGGCTGCGGCAGCAGCCGTCTCGAAGGGCGAGGTCGCTCGCTCCAGGTCTCAGACTGCCCTTGCCCTGCGGTCCTCGCGGATCATGTCGGCGGCCTTTTCGGCGATCATGATGGTCGGCGAGTTGGTGTTGCCCGAGGTGATGGTCGGCATGATCGAGGCGTCGACCACCCGCAAGCCTTCCAGCCCGTGCACGCGCAGCCTTTCGTCCACCACCGCCATATCGTCCCGGCCCATCTTGCAGGTGCTGACCGGGTGGAAAATCGTCGTCCCGATATCGCCGGCGGCTTTTGCCAGTTCCTCGTCGGTGGTCAGTTGGGCGCCCGGCTTCAACTCTTCAGGCTCGAATCGCGCCAGCACCGGCGCTTGCGCTACACGCCGCGCCAGCCGCAGCCCATCGGCCGCCACCTTGCGGTCGCCAGGCGTTGACAGGTAGTTCGGCTTGATGACCGGCTTGGAGCGCGGGTCGGTATCGCGCAGCCTTATATAACCCCGGCTTTCCGGGCGCAGATTGCAGACCGAGGCGGTGAAGCCGGGGAAGGGATGCAGGGGATCGCCCAGCTTCTCGGTCGACAGCGGCTGCACGTGGAATTCCAGGTTCGGCGTTTCTCGGCCCGGGTCGCTTTTGGCGAAACAACCGAGCTGGCTGGGCGCCATCGACAGCGGGCCGGAGCGGAACAGTGCATACTCTATCCCCATGGCCATCTTGCCGAGCAGGCTGTTGGAGCGCTCGTTGAGCGTCACCGTATTCTTCACCTTGAACACCGGCCTTATCTGCAGATGATCCTGCAAATTCTCGCCCACGCCTTTCAATTCACGATGCACCGCAATGCCGTGCTCTTGCAGCAGCCCGCCCGGCCCGATGCCGGAAAGCTGCAGGATAACGGGGGAAGCGACGGCGCCGGCAGACAGGATCAGCTCGCCCGCTGCCGTCGCATAGGCGTCCTCGCCGTTAAGCCAGAACTCGACGCCCACGGCGCGCTTGCCGTCGAAGCGCAGCTTTTTCGCCTGGGCCTGGGTCAGCACGGTCAGGTTCGGACGATTCATCGCGGGGCGCAGGAAGCCCTTGGCCGTCGTCCAGCGCCAGCCGCCCTTCTGGTTCACCTGGAAATAGCCGACGCCCTCGTTATTGCCCCGGTTGAAATCGTCGGTCTTCGGGATGCCGCATTGCTCGGCGGCGAGAATCCAGTTGTCGAGGATTTCCCACGACAGGCGCTGGGAATCGACGCGCCATTCGCCGCCCGCGCCGTGATGGTCGTCGGCGCCGAGGAAATGGTCTTCCGACTTCCTGAAACAGGGCAGCACGTCGTCCCAACCCCAGCCCGTATTGCCCATCTGGCGCCACTGGTCGTAGTCGCGGGCCTGGCCGCGCATGTAGATCATGCCGTTGATCGAGGAACAGCCGCCCAGCACTTTGCCGCGCGGATAGTTCAGCGCGCGGCCGTTCAGCCCCTCTTCCGCCTCGGTCATGAAGCACCAGTCGGTGCGCGGGTTGTTCATGGTGTAGAGGTAGCCGACCGGGATATGGATCCAGTGGTAATTATCCCGGCCCCCGGCCTCCAGCAGCAGCACCGACACGTCCGGGTCCGCCGACAGGCGGTTCGCCAGCACGCAGCCCGCCGACCCCGCGCCGACGATCACGTAATCGAAGCTGCCGACCTGTTTTTCGCCCTGCTGGCCCATGGGTCCCTGTCCTCGATGATCCCTGCCGAGATATCCGGTGAGATTATGACCCTGCGCCCGGCCCCGCAAGCCCATGAGCCATATCAAGGCGCCGGGCGGCGGCGAACGCCAGAATGCCGGCGCAAGGAGGACGCACATGACCGACGCCGGGCGCCGCAGGCGCGTGCTCATCATGGGCGCGGCCGGGCGGGATTTCCATAACTTCAACACCGCCTTCCGCAACAACGCGACGATGGAGGTCGCCGCCTTCACCGCGGCGCAGATTCCGGGAATCGCCGGGCGGCGCTATCCGCCGTCGCTGGCCGGTCCGCACTATCCCGACGGCATCCCGATTCTCGCGGAAGCCGACCTGGCGGCGCAATGCCGGGAACTCGGCATCGACGAGGTCGTGTTTTCCTACAGCGACATCCCCCATGAAACGGTCATGCATGCGGCGTCGCGGGCGCTGGCGGCGGGCGCCGATTTTCGCTTGCTGGGGCCGGATGCGACGATGGTGACGGCGACTCTGCCGGTCATTGCCGTCTGCGCGGTCCGCACCGGCTGCGGCAAGTCGCAGACCACGCGCCATCTCTCCCAGCTGCTGCGTGCGCGGGGTCTCACCGCCGCGATCTTGCGGCATCCCATGCCCTATGGCGACCTGGAGCGCCAGCGCGTGCAGCGTTTCGCCAGCCAGGAGAATCTGGACAAGGCCGACTGCACCATCGAGGAGCGCGAGGAATACGAGCCGCATATCGCCGCGGGAAACATCGTCTTCGCCGGCGTCGACTATACCGACATCGTCGCGGCAGCTTCGCGGGAGGCCGATATCATCCTGTGGGACGGCGGCAACAACGATTTCCCGATGGTCCGGCCGGATTTGCATATCGTGCTGGCCGATGCGCTGCGGCCCGGCCAGACCACGAGCCATCACCCGGGCGAGGCAGTGCTGCGCATGGCCGACATCGTCGTGGTCAACAAGGTGGATGCCGCGCCACCGGAACAGGTCGAAGCGGTCGTCGCCGAAGTCCGCGCGATCCTGCCCGGCAAGCCGATTCTCCTGGCCGCCTCACCCGTCATTCTCGACGATCCGCTTGCCGTCGACGGCAAGCGGGTGCTGGTGGTCGAGGACGGGCCGACGGTCACCCATGGCGGCATGCGCCATGGCGCGGGATTCGTCGCCGCCAGCGCGCGGCCCGGCGTCGCCATCGTCGATCCTCGCGAGGCGGCCACGCCGGAAATCCGCGAGATCTACGAGCGCTATCCGCATATCGGCCCGGTGTTGCCGGCCATGGGCTACAGCGCAGACCAGCGCGCGGCACTGCGCGCGACCATCGAGGCCGTTGCGGCCGATATCGTGGTGGCCGGAACGCCTATCGACCTGGCCGGCATCGTCGAGACCAGCAAGCCGGTGGTGCGCGCCCGTTATTCATACGCGGATGCCGGCGAGCCGACCCTGGGCAGCCATCTGGACGCCTTTCTGAAAGAGCGGGGGCTGTGATGCTGATAGTCGCCGCACTGGGCGGGAACGCGCTGCTGCGGCGTGGCGAGCCGCCGGAGACCTGGCGGCAGATCGCGAATATCCGAGTTGCCGCGCGGGCCCTGGCGGAAATCGCGCGCGAGCATGCGCTGGTCGTCACCCATGGCAACGGCCCGCAGGTCGGGCTGCTGGCCCTGCAGTCGGGCGATCCGCTGGATATGCTGAGCGCCGAAACCGAGGGCATGATCGGCTATATGATCGAGACCGCGCTCAGAAACGAACTGCCGGGCCGCGATATCGCCGGGCTGCTGACACAGATTGCCGTCGATCCGGACGATCCGGCCTTCGCTACGCCCGACAAGCCGATCGGCCCGGTCTACAGCGAGGCCGAGGCGAAGCGGCTGGCCGGCGAGCGCCGCTGGTCGATTGCCGCCGACGGCGATGGATTCCGCCGCGTCGTACCCTCTCCGCGCCCGTTGCGCGTCCTTGAGATCGAGACGATCAGGCTGCTGGTGCATAGCGGCGTCCTGGTGATCTGCGCCGGCGGCGGCGGCATCCCGGTGGTTGCCGGCGAGACCGGATGGCGCGGAATCGAGGCCGTCATCGACAAGGACCGCGCCAGCGCCCTGCTGGCGACGGAGCTGGGGGCCGACGCCCTGCTGATGCTGACTGATGTGAATGCGGTCTATGCCGATTGGGAAGGCGTGAAGGCCCGGCCCTTCGGCGCGGTGAGCGCGGACGAACTGCGCAAATACGAGTTCGCGCCGGGGTCGATGGGGCCGAAAGTCGAAGCCGCTATCGAATTCGCCGAGGCCACGGGATGCATGGCCGGCATCGGCGGGCTGCAGGACGCCGCCGCCATCCTGCGTGGCGAGGCGGGAACGCGGATCGCGGGCAGCCTGTCATAAGCAATAAAGGCGTGAATCTACTGGTCCCGGTAACCTATTGATCCGACGTTTCCATGACCTTCTCGCCGCGCGCCTTGCGGGCGGCGCGGTCGGCCAGCAAATTGTCCAGCCAGTCGGGGTCCATCTCCGGCACCGACGACAGCAGCAGGTCGGTATAGGGATCGTGCGGCGGGGTAAAGATATCGGCCTTGCCGCCCTGCTCAACCACCCTGCCCTCAAGCATGACCACGACCTCGTCGGAAATCGCCCGGACCGTCGCCAGGTCGTGCGTGATGAACAGATAGGTGACGCCCAGATCATCCTGCAGACGCTGCAGCAGTTTGAGAATCTCCTCGGCCACAAGCTGGTCGAGCGCAGAGGTCACTTCGTCGCAGATGATAAGCTCCGGCTCCGCCGCCAGGGCGCGGGCGATGCAGATCCGCTGTTTCTGACCGCCCGATAGCTCTCCGGGCAGGCGATCGATGAACTCGTCCGGATCCATTTCGATCATCTCCAGGAGCTCGCGGATGCGTTTCTCGCGATCGGCGCCCTTCAGCCCAAGATAGAAGGATACCGGCCGGCCAATTATGTCGCGAATCCTCTGCCGTGGGTTGAGCGCCGTATCGGGCATCTGATAGATCATCTGGGCATGGCGGAGCTGGTCGCGCGAGCGCTTCTTGTACGTTGCCGGGAGCTCTTCGCCGTCGAACAGGACCGCACCTTCGCTGGGCGGCAACAGCCCTGTGATGACGCGGGCGAGCGTGCTCTTGCCACTGCCGGATTCGCCGACGACGGCTACTGTGCGGCCGCGCCCGACCTTCACGCTGACATCGTCCAGGACGATCACCCTGCCGCCATAGCTTGCGGTTACATTACGCACCTCCAACAGCGGCACCGGGGATTCGTCTGGCGGCGCCTCCTCTTTCCTGTAAGTCCGCACCGCGAGAAGCTGACGGGTATAGTCCTCTTTCGGATTGGCCAGCATGTCGCGGGCATTGTCTTCCTCGACAAGGTCGCCGTAGCGCAGCACCATGATCCGGTCCGCCATCTGCGCCACTACGGCAAGGTCGTGGGTGATATAGATCGCGGCGGTGTTGAACTCCTCGACCACATCCTTGATCGCCGCCAGCACCTCGATCTGCGTGGTCACGTCCAGCGCCGTGGTCGGCTCGTCGAAGACGATGAGGTCCGGCCGGCAGGCCATGGCCATGGCGGTCATGGCGCGCTGCAACTGGCCGCCGGAGACCTGGTGCGGATAGCGGAAACCGATATTCTCCGGGTCCGGCAGGCGCAGGCGGCGATACAGCTCCATGGCCTCCTTTTCCGCCTCGCCCTTGCGCTTGACCCCATGCTGCACCGGCGCCTCGGAGTACTGATCGATCAACTTGTGCGCCGGATTGAAGGCCGCCGCCGCACTTTGCGCCACATAGGCGATGCGCGAGCCGCGCAGTTTGCGGAGCTGTTCGTCCGAGGCCGCGCGCAGGTCCATGCCGTCGAAGACGATGGAGCCGCCGGAAATCCGGCAGCCGGGACGTGCGAAGCCCATGCTGGCGATGCCGATGGTCGACTTGCCCGCCCCGGATTCGCCGATCAATCCCAGCACCTCGCCGCGGCGCAGCGTCAGATCGATGCCGTGGACGATCTCGTTCCACTGGTCCTCCGACTGCCCCTCGATACGCAGCCCGCGCATCTCGAGAAGCACCTCGCCATTGTTACCGCCATTACTTGTCATCGCGAATACCGCTCGTCTTGTGCAGGAACCAGTCGACCACGAAATTCACACCGACCGTCAGCAAAGCGATGGCGCCCGCCGGCAGCAGCGGGGTGATATCGCCATAGGTAATCAGGGTCGCGTTGTCGCGCACCATGCTGCCCCAATCGGCGGTCGGGGGCTGGATACCGAGACCGAGGAAGCTGAGCGCACTGATGAACAGGAACACGAAACAGAAGCGCAATCCGAATTCGGCGACCAGCGGCGGCATGGCGTTAGGCAAGATCTCGCGGGTGATGATCCACCAGGTGCCCTCGCCGCGAAGCCGCGCTGCCTCGACGAAATCCAGCACCACGATGTTCATCGACACGGACCGGGCCAGCCGGAAGACGCGCGTGGAATCCAGCACGGCGATCACAAGAATGAGCACGGGCACGGACGTCCCGGTGATCGTGAGGATGAGCAGCGCAAAGATCAGGATCGGGATGGCCATAAGGACATCGACCAGCCGGCCGAGCAATTGATCGGCCCAGCCGCCCAGCGTTGTCGCCAGAAGACCGAGCACGCCCCCGATCAGGAAGGCGAGGCAGGTGGTGACGAAGGCGATGCCGATGGTGTTGCGCGCGCCGTAGATCAGCCGCGTAAGCATGTCCCGGCCGAGATTGTCCGTGCCGAGAACGAAACCCTCGCCCCAGAGTTCGAACTGCGATCCGACGATTTCGGATTCGCCATAAGGCGTCAGCAAGGGGCCGAAGATCGCGACCAGGATATAGGCCGCAATCACGGCCAGGCCAAACAAGGCCGTTGGCGGCGCGGATTTCAGGAGTTTCCAGATTTGTGCCATCCGCGCCGCCTATTTCGGATGAAGGAGTCTGGGATTGGTCAGGATCGACAGCACGTCCGCCGTCAGGTTCAGCAATATGTATGTCGCCGCGAAAATCAGGCAGCTAGCTTGGACCACCGGAATGTCGCGTTTGGCCACCGAATCCACCAGAAGCTGCCCAAGCCCCGGATAGACGAACACCACCTCGACCACGACCACGCCGACCACGAGAAACGCGAGGTTGATGACGATCACATTGATGATCGGGGCCAGCGCGTTGGGCAGCGCGTGATGGGTGACGATGCGCGAACGGCTGATGCCCTTGAGCATGGCCATCTCGATGTAGGGGCTGGCCAGCAAATTGATGATCGCGGCCCGTGTCATGCGCATCATATGCGCGACGATGACGAGGGTCAGCGTCAGCGCCGGCAGGATGACGCGATAGACATGCTCCCAGAATCCGAGATCGGAGCTGACGTTCGAGATGCTGGGAAAGATGTTCCAATTGACCGCCAGGAACAGGATAAGGATATAGGCGACGAAGAAATCCGGGAACGAGATCGATGTCAGGGTGAAGACGTTGATCGTCCGGTCGAAGAGCGTGTTGCGGTAAAGCGCGGCCAGCACGCCCAGGATCATCGCGACCGGCACCGAAATCGCCGCGGCGACCGCAGCCAGGAACAGCGTGTTCAAGAGCCGGCCGCCGATGAGATCGGACACGTCCCGGCGGCTGGCGAGCGACTTGCCGAAATCGCCCTGCACGACACCGCCGAGCCAGTCGAAATAGCGCGTGTACCACGGCAGATCGAGCCCGAGCTCCCGGCGGAATGCGGCAACGGTCTCGGGCGTCGCGGATTGCCCCAGAATTTCCTGCGCGAAATCGCCCGGTAGTAGTTCGACGCCCAGGAAGATGATCATCGAAACGACGAAGAGGGTCAGGAAACCCAGCGCCAGGCGCTGGGTCACCATTTTCAGGATCTTCGCCATCGATCTAGTCTTTGCCCGCGATTTCGATCAGGCGAACCACCAGCGTTCGATCGCCCGGAAGCCATCCAGTGCCCAGTTCGCGCCAAGCTTGTCGTGCGCGACCTTGTTGGACACACCCATGACGTAGTTGGCGAACATCGGCACCACGACACCGCCCTCTTCGCTGACGATCTTCTGCATCTCGAAATACATGCCGCGGCGCTTGGATCCGTCGAGCTCGCCCCGCGCTTCGACCAGAAGCTTGTTGAAGCGGTCGTGTTTCCAATAAGTGTCGTTCCACGGAACACCGTCGGCATAGGCGGTCGAGAACATCCAGTCCTCGGTCGGACGGCCGCCCCAGTACACCGCACAGAACGGCTTCTTAAGCCACACGTTCGACCAGTAGCCGTCGTTCGGCTCGCGCACGACGTTGATGTCGATACCGGCCTTGGCCGCGTGCTCCTTGTATAGAACGCCGGCGTCAACCGCACCCGCGAAGGCCGCGTCAGCAGCGCTGAAGTCAACCTTCAGGCTGTCGAGCCCCGCCTTCTTCAGATGGAACTTCGCCTTGTCCGGGTCGTATTGCCGCTGCGGCAGGTCATCCGCATGATACTGGTTCGAGCGGCCGATCGGGTGGTCGTTGCCGACCACGCCATGGCCGAGCAGGATGGTCTTCACCAAAGCCTCGCGATCGACTGCATATTTCAGCGCCAGCCGCACATTGTTGTCGGTGAAAGGGTCAGTGTCGGTACGCATGGCGAAGGTGAAATGCTGCGTGCCGCTGACTTCCTCGAGCCGCACCTTCTTGCTCCGCGCCAGCAGATGGGCGGTCTTCAGATCGACCTTGTCCATCGCATCGATCTCGCCGGTGGTCAGCGCATTGGTGCGCGCCGTCACGTCGGTGATCGACAGCACCTCGGCGGAGTCCACATGCGCGCGGTCCGTCTTCCAATAGTTCGGATTTCGTTTCAGGGTCGTGCGGACGCCCGGCTCGAAGTTCTCGATTATGTAGCCACCGCAGCCGACGCCCGACATGGGATCGATCAGCTTGCCGTCCTTGGCCGGCATGATGCCGATATGATAGTCGCTCAGGATAAAGGGGAAATCAGCGTTGCCCGTCTTCATCGTGAACACGACGGTGTCCTTGCCGTCCGCCTTGACTTCGGCGATCGGCTCGAGGATGGCCTTCGCGGCCGACTTGGAATCCTCGCCGAGATGGTGATTGATCGAAGCCACGACGTCACCGGAGTCCATCGTCTTGCCGTTATGGAATTCGACACCCTTGCGCAGCTTGATGGTCCACACCTTGGCGTCGGGGGTCACGTCCCAGCTTTGCGCAAGCTCCGGAACCAGTTCCCCGCTGTTGCTCACCTCGGTCAGGTAATTGTAACAGGCGTTGCCGACGACCTGCATATACAGGTCGGTCGTGGTGGCCGTATCGAGCGTGTCGGTGGTCGAGCCGTGCCCGATGCCCAGCCGCAGCGTGCCGCCCTTCTTCGGGGCCGCCCGGGCGATGCCGGGGGCGATCGAAAGGCCGGCGGCGATCGCACCTGCGGCGGCGCCTGTGGCGAGAACCTCGCGGCGGGTGAAACCTGTCGTTTTCCTTGTTTCCTCAGACATTATTTTGCCTCCTGGAGTTTGTATCTCGTTATACGGCTGTATGGATTCGCTTGAAGCTATCCAACGAATGCGCCCCTACGGTCAGACACGGCGTGCGGTTCGCCCGGCCTTCGAACCGGGACTCCTGGAGCCTGTTTTGTCGGAAGTAGCTTCCCGCAATTTCGATCCCTGTTACTGCTTTTTTTCTCCCGGATCTCGCTGGCCGAAGCCCGGCCCGGGTCGTTGTTATCTTCGCCTTCGGTATGCGCACCAAACATGCACCGCTGCGACAAACTCTATTACAATCCCGGCAATTTGTAAGATATTTTATTTCCCGGTTATACCAAGGCTCATTGGCAATGGCCCATTTGTTGGCGCGCGGCGGCCCGCCCGAGCGGGCGCGATGCTATTCCCGGCCCATGTTCAAATCGCGGGCACGGCGGTAGAGCTTGCCGATCAACCTGTCGAGCTGCTTCAACTCGGCGGCGCTAAGGGCGGACAAAAGTTCCGCCTCGCGGGCACGGGCGGCGGGGACGATGTCCCGGTATATCGCCTCGCCCCGCCCGGTCAGGCGCAGGCTGGAGCGGCGACGGTCTTGCGTGTCCCGGTGCTGGTTCACCAGCCCCTTCTGCTTCAGCCGGGCAATGGCGCGGCTCACCTGGACCTTGTCCATGTTGGTGCGCTGGCAGACCTCATTCGCCGAAAGCGGCTGATCGTCGCCCAGCGCCGCCATGACGCGCCAGTCATGGCGCATCAGGTCGTGCTTCCTGGCGTAGGCCGCGGCAATGGCGCGACTGACCTCCTGCTGCATCACCGACAGACGGTAGGGCATGAAGCCGTCGAGCTCCAGCCGGTCGCCATCCATGCGCGCTTTGCCTGGTTTCTCTGCCAATTTGCCTTCCTCCCCGGCCAGTTAATTTCATCCGAAACTACATTGCAAGCCATCCTTTATCCTTGTATTTAGTTGCAAATGCAACTATTATAGCGGGCAGGCAAAGAGAGAGTCAGATCATGAAAAACTGGATTTCCTTCCCCCGCGTGGAGGGAACCGCCAGCCGTCAGGCGCATTGCGACCTGCCGGAAGGCAGCTATGAGCGCGAGGCCGGCCGCGAGGGCTTCTTCGGCCCGGCGACGCACTTCCACCACAAACACCCGCCGACCGGCTGGGCAAACTGGGAAGGCCCGCTACGCCCGCGCGCCTGGGACCTGAACAAGCTGGAAGCGTCTTCCGCCTCGCCGTGGCAGGCGCAACGGGTGCTGGGCAACAACGCCATGGCAGTCCGGCTGTGGCGCTGCGAAGGCAAAATGGACCGCCTGGCTCGCAACGCGGACGGCGACGATGTGCTGTTCTTTCATGCCGGGCGCGGCCACCTGTTCTGCGATTACGGCCATCTGGAATTCCGCGATGGCGATTACATCGTCATGCCGCGCGGCACGGCCTGGCGGCTGGAATGCGACGAACCGGCGACGGTGCTGATGATCGAGGCGACCAACGACGCCTTCAAGCTGCCGGGTAAGGGAATCGTCGGCAATCATGCGATCTTCGATCCCGCAATCCTGGACGTGCCCGCGATCGACGAGGCCTTCCTCGACCAGCAGGACGAGAACGAATGGTCCATCGCCATCAAGCGCCGGAACCAGGTCACCACAGTGACCTATCCCTTCAATCCGCTGGATGCGATCGGCTGGCACGGCGACCTGGCGCCGGTACGCATCAACTGGCGCGACATCCGGCCGCTGATGTCGGCGCGGTTCCACTTGCCGCCGTCGGCGCACACCACTTTCGTCGCCAACCGGCTGGTCGTCTGCACCTTCGCGCCGCGGCCCATCGAGTCCGACCCCGGGGCGCTGAAGCTGCCCTTCTATCATTCCAACGACGATTACGACGAGTTCATATTCTATCACAAGGGCCAGTTCTTCAGCCGCGACAACATCCATCCCGGCATGACCACCTGGCACCCGGCCGGTTTCCCGCACGGGCCGCACCCCAAGGCCTACGAGACCGCCATGAAGCATGACCGCAAGGAAACGGACGAGGTCGCGGTCATGGTCGATACCCGCGATCCGATGGATGCAGGCGACATGCCGCATGGCGTAGAGTGGGAGGGTTATGTAGACTCCTGGAAGGCCAAGTAATGAAACTCGCGACATTGAAGAACGGCATGCGCGACGGCGAGCTGGTCGTGGTCTCGCGCGACCTTTCGCGCTGCCTGCCCGTGCCGGACATGGTGGTGACCCTGCAGGGTGCCCTGGACCGCTGGGAGTCCATGGAAGCCCCTTTGCGCGATGTCTATCACGACCTGAATTCGGGCGCCCGGCGCGACGCCAAACCCTTCGACCAGTCGCAAACGATGTCTCCCCTGCCCCGCGCCTACCAGTGGGCCGACGGGTCGGCCTATGTGAACCATGTGGAACTGGTGCGCAAGGCGCGCGGCGCGGAACTGCCGGAAAGCTTCCGGACCGAACCGCTGATGTATCAGGGCGGATCGGACTCCTTCCTGGACCCGCGCGAGGATATCCGCATGGAGACCGAGGAGTGGGGTATCGATTTCGAAGCGGAAGTGGCGGTGATTACCGGCGATGTGCCGATGGGCGTCTCGGCCAAGGCGGCGCGCGGCCATATCCTGCTGATCATGCTGGTCAATGACGTCAGCCTGCGCAACCTGATCCCCGGCGAGCTGGCCAAGGGTTTCGGCTTCTTCCAGTCCAAGCCGGCCAGCGCCTTCTCGCCCGTCGCGGTAACGCCCGACGAACTGGGCGAGGCCTGGGACGGCGCGGCGGTCCATCTGCCGCTGGTCACGCACCTGAACCGCGAGCTGTTCGGCAGGGTGGATTGCGGCGTGGACATGACCTTCGACTTTGCCGCACTTATCGCCCATGCCGCCAGGACGCGGAAGCTTTGCGCGGGGACCATCGTCGGTTCCGGCACCGTCTCCAACCGCGACCGCAGCAAGGGCTCGAGCTGTATCGCGGAAAAACGCGGACTCGAGACCCTCGAGCATGGCGAGCCGACGACCCCTTTCATGCGCTTCGGCGACCATGTGCGGATCGAAATGTTCGATCGCGCCGGCAAGTCGATCTTCGGTGCCATCGACCAGCGGGTCGAGCCATACAAGCCCCCACGCTGAGCAACCCATGCTGAAGACCTACGGCTATCCCGAGTTCGCGTTCCATCAATCGGTCGACCAGAAAAGCGGCGCGGTGAGACGCCATCCGGTCGTCATCGTCGGCGGTGGCCCGGTCGGGCTTTCGGCGGCGATCGACCTGGCCGTCCAGGGCTTGCCCGTCCTGCTGCTGGACCAGGACAAGACTGTCAGCATCGGCAGTCGCGCGGTTTGTTACGCCAAGCGCGCACTGGAAATCTGGGACCGGCTGGGCTGCGCCGGCCCGATGGTTGACAAGGGCGTGATCTGGAAGACCGGCAAGGTGTTCCGCCGCGACCGGGAAATCTACCGGTTCGACCTGCTGCCCGAGGACGGCCACAAAATGCCCGCCTTCATCAATCTGCAGCAATATTACCTGGAGGAGTTCCTGGTCCGCCGCGCCGAGGCGCTGGGCGTGGAAATCCGCTGGCGCGAGAAGGTGACCGGGGTCGAGCCGGCAGACGACCATGTGCGGCTGACCATCGAGACGCCACGGGGGCCTTATGCGCTGGAGGCCGACTGGCTGATCGCCGCCGACGGCGCGCGCAGCTTCACCCGCCAGGAACTGGGGCTGGAGTTCAAGGGGCAGGTCTTCAACGACCGCTTCCTGATCGCCGATGTGGTGATGAAGGCGGACTTCCCGCCGGAGCGCTGGTTCTGGTTCGACCCCCCCTTCCACCCCAAACAGTCCACCCTGCTGCATATGCAGGCCGACAATGTCTGGCGCATCGACTTCAAGCTCGGCCCGGACGCCGACCCGGAGGAAGAGAAGAAGCCGGAGCGCGTCACCCCGCGCTTGCGCGCCATGCTGGGCGAAGACGCGGAATTCGATCTGGAATGGGTCTCGGTCTATACTTTCCAGTGCCGGCGGCTGGACAAGTTCCGTCACGGCCGCGTGCTGTTCGCCGGCGACGCGGCGCATCAGGTATCCCCCTTCGGCGCGCGCGGCGCCAATTCCGGCGTGCAGGACACCGACAATCTGGTCTGGAAGCTGAAGGCGGTAATCGAGGGCAAGGCGCCCGAGGCGTTGCTGGACAGCTACGATACGGAGCGCGTGCACGCAGCCAGGGAGAACCTGCTGAACTCCACCCGCTCCACCGATTTCATCACGCCGAAAAGCCAAACCAGCCGCGCTTTCCGCGACGCCGTACTGGACTTGGCAGAGAAACATCCCTTTGCCCGCCGGCTGGTCAATAGCGGCCGGCTGTCACTGCCGGCGACCTATGCCAACTCCCCTCTCAATACGCCGGACGAGGACGAATTCGCTGGCGCCATGGCGCCAGGCTGCCCCTGCGCCGACGCGCCTGTCGAGGTCGAGGGCAAGGCGGGCTGGCTGCTGAATATGTTGGGCAACGGTTTCACGCTATTATGCTTCGGCGCGGCGCCGCGGCGGCTGGAGGTGGACGGCGTCACGGTCGAGCCGCTGGCCGCGGGTCGGGATTTCGCCGACAGCGAGGAGCTCGCCGCCAAACGCTACGACAGCAGGCCCGGCACAATCTACCTGATCCGCCCGGACCAGCATGTCGCGGGCCGCTGGCGCAACTGCGACGAGGCCAAGGTCCGCGCCGCCGTGAATCGCGCCCTGGCCCGGTGAGGGAGGAGAGAATGAAACTGAACACCAAACCCAACATCGAACGTCCGGACGATTTCTACGAGGCGCTGATCGAGTTGCACCGCGACCTTTCGGAAGAACAAAGCCGCCAGCTGAACGCCCGCCTCATCCTGCTGCTCGCCAACCATATCGGCGACATGGAGGTGTTGAGCGAGGCGATGGAGGCGGCGGCGGAAGAACCCGAATAGCGCAGGCAAGCGCCTTGCATGCGAGAGGCCCTCGTCCTAGATGAAGGTATAACTCCAGACAGATACGTGCCCGGCCCGGAGACGACATGACACGAAAACGGCCAGTGAGGTTGCTGGGCTTGCTGCTTGCAGTGGCGGTCGTGCACGGTGCCGCCGGCGCCCGCGCCGGCGAGAACGAGTCGCGGGTCTGGGTGCTCCAGATTGAGAATGATTTTTTCACCCAGCTGACCAATACCGACCGCCACTACACCAACGGCGTGCGGCTTTCACGTGTATCGCCGCCCGGCGACGTGCCGGGCTGGCTTGGCGCGATGGCGGCGGTCCCCTCGAATTTCGGGCCGGGCGGGAAGCCGTCCTCGCAGCGCTGGGCGGTATCCATAGGCCATTCGATGTTCACCCCCGACGATACCGACGCGGTGGCGCTAGTTCCCGACGACCGGCCCTACGCTGCGTGGCTTTATCTCGGTTTTTCCGTCTACAGCGTCTACGAAGGCGCCGAGGGGGCGGCCCGCCAGGACGTCTTCTCGGTGGAGGCCGGCATCGTCGGCCCCAGCGCCAAGGGGAAGCAGATCCAGAACACCTATCACGACCTGATCGGCGTGGACCTTTCCAATGGCTGGGACAATCAGCTGAAGGACGAACCCGGCCTCAAACTCGGTTTCATCAGGAAGTGGCGCACCGCGCACGCGGATGTGTCTGCCGACGGCCGGTACGAGACCGACGTGATCCCCCATATCGCGGTGACCCTGGGTAACATCGCGACCGACGCCGGCATCGGCGGCCTGGTCCGTTTCGGCGAAAACCTGCAGGAGGATTTCGGCCCGCCGCGCATCCGGCCCGGCCTGCCGGGGTCGGAAACATTCGGGCTGACCGACGGGCTGGACTGGTATGTCTTCGCCGGCGGAGAGCTGCGCGCGGTCGCCCGCGACATCTTCCTCGACGGCAATAGCTGGAAGGACAGCCACAGCGTCGACAAGGAACCCTTCGTCGTCGACCTGCAAACCGGCTTCGCCCTGCTCTTCAACCGCTTCCGCCTGACCTACACCCACGTCTTCGTCAGCCCCGAATTCAGGCGGCAGAGCCAGTGGGACCAATACGGCGCCCTGACGCTGGGCTTCAATTTCTGAACGTCAGGGCCCATCGGCGGTCCCTCTTCGCGATCCGGGCTGTCCATGGCGCAAGGAAAACGCGGGCCCCGCTTCGGGGCCCGCGTCGTTGGCAGGCGACCGTTGCACCGCCAGGATGCTCCGGCTGGTCGAATTCCTCGGGTCAGAACGCGGCCAGTATCTCGCCTGCTGCACGGAGCCCCGAGTTTGCAGCCCCTTCCATGAAGCCCTGCCACTCGTAGAACGAGTCGGTATGCTCGCCGGCAAAAAACAGGTTGCCGACCGGTGTCGCCTCGTTGCCGGCGATGGTCGTGAAATATCCAGGGTGGTTGGACACATAGCTGCCCTTGATGAACGGGTCGGATGTCCAGTGCTGGAGATGCGCGAGGTAGTCGCCGCCCACCGTCTGTGCGGCGTAGGCGAGCGCCCCCGGATAGACCTTGTCGAGGTCGCCCAGGAAACTTGCGGCCTCGGCTTGCGTGTTGGCGGGATCCAGCCCCGCACCGCGCAAGCCGCCGGAATAGTCGACCAGCACCGCATTTGTCGCCGTCGCCCGGGTCGGGTTGACCTGCCAGGTATTCTGGTGGTTCGGCAGGTCGGAATAGGTAATGCCGTTGCCGCCAAGGGGCTCCCAGAACTTGCCGGAGAATCCGACGTTCATCTTGGCATTGGTCCCGTAAATCACGTCGTTGATGGCAACCTGTTTCCAGGCCGGGATTCCCAGACTCGGATGCAGGTTAACCTCGCGCAGCATGGTCAAGGGAATGGCCAGCACGACGGCGTCGTGAATCGCCTCGAAGGTCATATTCCCGCGATTGAAGGTCAGCAGGATGCGGCCGTCGCTGAGCTTGCGCACCGCCGCCAGGCGCGACTCGAGCTGGATCGGGCCGGTCAGTCGGTTGGCGATACCCTGGGCGATCTGCTCGTTGCCGTCGACGACATGCCAGCGCTCGTCGCTGTACACACCGAAGGGCTGGAAACGGGACCGCTTGTCGATATGGATGAAGAACAGCAGGTTGAGAATGCTTTGTTCGGCGATCTCGCGGCCATATTCGATCGTGTAGGAAACGTCGATGGCCTTGAAGACGTTTGGCCCGGCACCCTTCGCGATCAGGTAGTCACGCATGTTGGTGTAGTCCATCTGCCGGTCGAAATCGCTGTGGTAGGCGACCGTCACCTCGGACGACAGCCGGGCCATATCGGCCCGCAAGGCATCGACCAGCGTCCGCCATTCGTCGACGATTGTCGCCTCCGGCACATGCGCGCCGTCGAAATACCAGAACGTCTCGCCGAGCTTTTCCTCCATCTTGAGATCTTCCAGTTCAAGGCCGAATTCCTTGGCATAGCTCTTCATCGTCAAATGGAGATTGTCGATCAATTCGCCACCGCGCTCGACCACCTGGCCCGGGAAATTCACCGGCCCGGGGAAGGCGCCGCCGATCGACCATTGGCGGCCGCCGAGGCGGTCGCGCCCCTCATA
>CAMYNJ010000002.1 GCA_947259795.1 uncultured Alphaproteobacteria bacterium
GGGTGCGTTGCGGCCCTTGCCCGATGCAGGTGCATCGCGCCGCGGGCCGCGCCTGCCCGGCGGGCCGACGCGCCCCCTCAAATGGGTCATTATCAGCGAGCCTTGGTATTAGGGCGGTGGATTCTCTCCCCCACCGTCCCGGGCCAAAGGAAAGGGCCGCCGCAGTCCCCCGCGGCGGCCCTTTCTCTTTGTCAGGAATTGAGGATCTCGGGATATACCCTATCCCTCAATGGTTTCCGCGACTTTTTTCTTTCCGGTCTGATCCGGCGGATAGGTCATCTTCAACCCGCCATCCTCCAGCTCCACGCGAACCACGCCACCCTTGGCGAGCTTGCCGAACAACAGCTCCTCGGCCAGCGGCTTCTTGATATATTCCTGGATCACGCGGCTGAGCGGGCGGGCGCCGAAAGCAACGTCGTAGCCCTTCTCGGCCAGCCATTTGCGGGCCTCGTCCGACAGCTCGATGATGACGTTGCGGTCGGCCAACTGGCCCTCCAGTTCCATCACGAACTTGTCGACCACGCGAGACACGGTTTCCGGCTTCAGGGCGTCGAAACCGATGGTCGCATCCAGGCGGTTGCGGAATTCCGGCGAGAACATGCGATTGACCGCTTCCTGGTCGTCGCCGACCCGCGCCTCGCGGCCGAAGCCCATGGCCGGCTTGGCCAGGTCCGCGGCGCCGGCGTTGGTGGTCATCACCAAGATCACGTTGCGGAAATCGATGGTCTTGCCGTTATGGTCGGTCAGCTTGCCGTGGTCCATCACCTGCAGCAGGATGTTGAACAGGTCCGGATGGGCCTTTTCGATCTCGTCCAGCAGCAGCACCGAATGGGGGTGCTGGTCGATGGCGTCGGTCAGCAGGCCGCCCTGGTCGAAGCCGACATAGCCCGGGGGCGCGCCGATCAGCCGGCTGATGCTGTGGCGTTCCATATACTCCGACATGTCGAAACGCTGCAGCTCGATGCCCAGCACATGGGCGAGCTGGCGGGTGACCTCGGTCTTGCCGACGCCGGTCGGGCCGGAGAACAGGTAACAGCCGATCGGCTTTTCCGGTTCGCGCAGGCCGGCGCGCGACAGCTTGATCGCCGCCGACAGCGCGCCGATCGCCTTGTCCTGGCCGAACACGACCGTCTTCAGGTCGCGCTCCAAGTTCTGCAAGGCCCTGGTATCGTCCTTCGACACAGATTTCGGCGGGATGCGGGCGATCTTGGCGACCACGGCCTCGACGTCCTTGACCGAGATGGTCTTCTTGCGCCGCGATTCGGGCAGCAGCATCTGCGCCGCGCCGACCTCGTCGATCACGTCGATCGCCTTGTCCGGCAGCTTGCGGTCATGGATGTAACGGGCCGCCAGTTCCACGGCGGCGCGGATGGCCTCGCCGGTGTAGCGGATATTGTGGTGCTTCTCGTAATAGGGCTTCAGGCCCTTGAGGATCTTCACCGTGTCGTTGACCGACGGCTCGACCACGTCGATCTTCTGGAAACGCCGCACCAGCGCGCGGTCCTTCTCGAAGTGATTGCGGAATTCCTTGTAGGTCGTCGAGCCGATGCAACGCAGCGTGCCGCTGGCCAGCGAGGGCTTCAGCAGGTTGGAGGCGTCCATCGCGCCGCCGCTGGTGGCGCCGGCGCCGATCACCGTGTGGATTTCATCGATGAACAGGACCGCGCCTTCCAACTCCTCCAGCTCGCGCAGCACGGCCTTCAGTCGCTCTTCGAAATCGCCGCGATAGCGGGTGCCGGCCAGCAGCGCGCCCATATCCAGCGCATAGATCGTGGCGTCCTTCAAAACGTCCGGCACCTCGCCATTGACGATGCGGCGCGCCAGCCCCTCGGCGATGGCGGTCTTGCCGACACCGGGCTCGCCGACATAGAGCGGATTGTTCTTCTGGCGCCGGCAGAGCACCTGAATGGTCCGCTCCACCTCGCTCTGGCGGCCGATCAGCGGGTCGATCTTGCCCTTCGCGGCCTTGACGTTGAGATTGACGCAATAGGCGTCCAGCGCCTCGGTGCCCTTGCGGTTGACGCGCTCCTCCGAAGGTTCCTCGTCGGCGCCCTCGACGCCGCGGGTCACGCTGAGGCCGGGCTCCTTGGCGATGCCGTGGCTGATATAGTTGACCGCGTCGAAGCGCGTCATATCCTGCTCCTGCAGGTAATAGACGGCGTGGCTTTCGCGTTCCGAGAAGATGGCGACCAGCACGTTGGCCCCGGTGACTTCCTCGCGGCCCGACGACTGCACATGAATGACGGCGCGCTGCAGGGCGCGGTTGAAGCTTTCCGTGGTCCGCGGATCGGCCAGCGAGTCGGTAACCAGATAAGTCAGGTCGTGATCGAGATAGGTGACCAGGCGCGACCGCGTCCTGATCCTCCGCCAGCGACAGCAGCAGATGTTCCAGCGTAACGAACTCATGCCTGCGCTCGCTAGCATGGGCGACGGCACGGCGGACGGTTTCCTCAAGATGGTGGGATGGCACTCCGTTCATTCCTTTTCAAGCGTGCATTGCAGCGGATGTCCATTTTCCTGGGCAAAATCCATAACCAGGTTCACTTTCGTCTCGGCAATCTCGTATGTGTACACGCCGCATATGCCGACTCCCCGGCGATGGACATGCCACATGATTCGAGTCGCCTCCTCTATACTCTTACCGAAAAACCTTTCCAGTACGTCAACGACGAACTCCATAGGCGTATAATCGTCGTTCAGCATAAGCACTTTGTACATGGATGGCTTCTTGGTCTTTGTGCGCGGGCGTACGACAACCCCTGTGCCAGGCTCGTTCCCGCTATTGTGATCCTTGTCGGCCATTCCGTGAACCCGATTGCTTTCACTCCATGGATTATATTGGATTATAACCGTCTGAGAAAAGGGGCGGGAACGGAGTAAAAAAAATGTTGCAGGATTTGGACCGTCTGCTGCGCCGGGTGAAGACCGCGAACCTGAAGGTGGAAAAGGTCTATGGCGCACACCCCTGCCCCCGCATCGCGCTGATGCAGGTCACCGCCTCGGAACGGGTCATATTCTGCTCCCTCAGGAAATAGACTGCGAGACTTTTGCGTTCCGAGAAGATGGCGACCAGCACATCCGCGCCGGTGACGTCCTCGCGGCCCGACGACTGGGCATGAATAGCAGCGCGCTGCAGAGCGCGGCCGACGCCTTCCGCCTGGCGCGGGACGGTCTCCGAATCACTGACCAGGTGATCCAGATGCTTGTTAAGGTAATTGAACAGTTCCGAACGAAGCTCGTCGAGATCGGCCTGGCACGCCTGCAATACGGCAAGCGCATCAGGATCATCCGTCAACGCCAGCAACAGGTGCTCCAGCGTGACGGAATTATGCTGCCTTTCGGTGGCCAGGCCAATACCGCGACTGACGGTTTCATTAAGATTTCGCGATCGGATACAAGGCGCGGCAGCGCCCCCGGCGTCACGGGTCACGCCGAGTCCGAGATCTTTGGCGGCGTCGTGACTGATATAGTTGACCGCGTCAAAGCGCGTCATGTCCTGTTCATTCAGGTAATAGACGGCGTTGCTTTCGCGCTCCGAGAATATGGCGACCAGCACATTGGCCCCGGTGATTTCCTTGCGGCCCGACGACTGCACATGGATGACCGCGCGCTGCAGGGCGCGGTTGAAGCTTTCCGTGGTCCGCGGATCGGCCAGCGAGTCGGTAACCAGATAAGTCAGGTCGTGATCGAGATAGGTGACCAGGGTTCCAGCGTGACAAACTCATGCCTGCGATCACTGGCGTAGGCGACGGCACGGCGGACGGTTTCCTCGAGATCATGCGAAGGCACAGCTTCTTTCCTCCTTGAGCCCTCCCGGAAGCAATTGCAGTTAACGATGAGTTACTTCCGCGGTTGCTTTACCGCATACCCCTCGAACACACAGTTGTGAACGCCATTCGGTCCAATACCCGGGCCATGCAATTTCAGGCTGAACTACTATTATTCGAAGATTCCCCGCGTTGAAAGAGGCAGAAAAGAGGATTTCCGCCATTGCTCGAAGATCTGAAACAGCGCCTTGCCTTAGTGCAACGGCTGAATATGCCGGCTGACGCTATTTACGGCGTATCGCCCCAGGCTCGCAACAGGCGTGACGAGAGCGTCCCCGGTAGCGCTTTCGCATGCCCGGTATGTGGCGGGCGGTTCCGCCGTTTTCTGCCCTTCGGCCTGAATGGCCGGCGCAATGCGCGCTGCCCGGGCTGCGGTTCGCTGGAACGGCACCGCTTCATGTGGATGCATCTGCGCGACCGCCACCGGCTGTTGCGGCGGCGGCTCCGGCTGCTTCATATCGCGCCCGAGCATTGCATCCGCGACGCCCTGGCCAGCAACCCGGGCCTGAACTACGTTTCGGTCGACATGTTCGACCCCGAGGCCGACCGGGCCGCGGACCTGACCGCCCTGCCGTTCCGCGACGCCTCGTTCGGTTTCGCCATCTGCAGCCATGTCCTGGAGCATATCGGGGACGATCGGGCGGCGATAGCCGAACTCTTCCGCGTACTCGTGCCCGGTGGACGGGCCGTCGTGATGGTGCCGATCGACATGAAGCGGCCCGAAACATACGAGGACTCGTCGATCGATACGGCCGCCGGCCGCGACGAGGCCTTCGGACATCCCTACCATGTGCGGATATGCGGCGCCGACTATCCCGACCGCCTGCGCCAGGCTGGGTTCGCGGTAGAGCTGATATACAGCCGGGCCATGCCGCCGCATCTGCGCCGTTTCTTGCGGATCAACAAGACAGTGCTGTTCGACTGTCGGAAGCCGTAAGGGTATGCGGTGCCAAAAACCTTTCCCGGCGCAAAAAAAGGCCCGGCGGGGGGCTGCCGGGCCGTCTCTGACAGTATTGCGCTTCGGGTAATCAGGCGGGGATCTTGCCGACCTTCTCGATCGCGGCGGTGAACTGCTGCTGGATCGGCTGGAACACGTCGTTGGCGACCTTCAGCGACATTTCGGACAGCTTCACGCTTTCGCTGAGCGACTTGTCGAAGCTCTTGCGCGCGATTTCACTCTGCAACTCGACGGCTTCCTTGAAGGATTTGACCGAAAGGAGTGCCATGGCGGCCTCGCTGTTGGCCGCGGCGGCTTCCTGGGCAAGCGCCAGATAAGCCTTGCCCAAATCTTCCGCGCTCTTGGCCCAGATGGCGCTGGCCTTGATCAACGCGTCCACGCCGTCCTTCTGCATGGCGGTGAATTCGTCATAGCCCTTGACGGCGGCTTCGTTGGCCTTTTCGACCTGGGCCTTGCTGGTCTCGACGGCCTTTTCGACCTGGGCCTTGGTGGTCTCGACGGCCTGCTCGTAAGCTTCCACGGTCGTTTCGGCGATCGCCTCGACCTTCGCTCCCGCGGGCTTCTGCCCGGCCTTGCTCTTGCTCTGCTTGGTCATTTCGTAATCCTCTTCGCATGGGGGATGGCGGTCGAACCGCTCTGTATTATTACTGCAGTGCAGCATCGCTGAAAATATGATGTTGCACTGCACAATGTCAAGCGTTTTTGCACGCTGGACAGTATCAAATAACGAATTTTTCGACTTCCGCATGGCACAAAAAAAGGGCGGCCAGAGGCCGCCCCGTTCCTTGCACTGTTATCTGCGAATGTTAGAAACTGATCGTCATACCCACGGCGAAGACCGGGTAATATTCGAAGGAGGACGCGTCGTCCTCCAGTTGCGCCGCCTCGGCCGCCAGTTCCGCTGCAAATGCCGCGTTGAAGCCGGCGTCCGTGGTGGTCAGATTTACGCTGGGGCTGCCCTGGAACAGGACGCCGCCGGTGATGAAAAAACTGACCGGCACGAAACCCTGGAAGGTGCCGTCGTAACCCAGGCCCAGATAAGGCGCCCATTCGGTGTCGAACGACATCTGGCCGATGATCCGGGCAGTGCCGCCCGGAAGCGTCGTTCCGCCAATCGACACGTCCGTGGCCGGGTCGGCGGTGAAGTCGAATTCGTTCTTGTTGTAGTACATGCCGCCCGAAAGCACGAAACCGGCGCCGATCGGCGAAAGGGCCAGCGGATGGAAATCGGCGATCAGGCCATAGCTGCCGAAACTGGCATCCACGTCATAATCGATGCCGCCGAAGCTGTCGCCGAGAAGTTCGGCGCCCGGCACGTCGATATCGCCGAAATTGGCGTTGAATCGGATGGCGATGAAATCGGTCAGCGAAGTCGAGGCATGCACCCCGTAACCCAGCGTGCCGACACCGACGCCGACCGCGACATCCGCCCTGGCCGGCGCCGTGAAGGAGGCCAGCCCGAGCGAAACGGCAATGATGGAAATGATTTTGCGCATCTTCATGGTACCCCTGCAAAGACTGCGGAATAGCTCAATGAAGAGGCAGAATAGCAACGAACCGTTAAGATTCGTTAAAGGGTGCGATCCATTCCTGTTCGTACGCCAATTTATCTTTTCCCGATGATCGAGGCGATGGCGGCGGCGGCCAGGCGGGCTTCCGGCGGGTCGGCGCGCGAGGTCAATACCACCGGCACTTTCGCGCCCATGACGATGCCGGCGGCGGTGGCGCCCATGAAATACACCATCTGCTTGAACAGGAAGTTTCCGGACTCCAGGTTCGGCACGACCAGGATATCGGCCCGGCCCGCCACGGGGCTGTCAATGCCCTTGATCCGCGCCGCTTCGGGCGATACCGCATTGTCGAACCCGAAGGGCCCATCGACGAGGGCCCCGGCAACCGCCCCGTTGTTGGCCAGGCGTACCACCTCGTTCGCCTCGACGCTGGACGGCATTGCGGGATTAACCGTCTCCGCGCCCGATAGCATGGCGACCCTGGGCTCCGCCATACCCAGATTTTGCGCCAGTTCCACCGAATTCAGCACGATATCCAGCTTTTCCGCCACGCCCGGATGCACGTTGACGGCGGCGTCGGTGATATGGATGACGCGGTCGCGCCCGGGCACGGTCATGTGAAAGACATGGCTGACCCGCCGGTCGGTTCTGAGCCCCGCGCTGCGCGTCAGGATCGCCCGCATCAGCGTGTCGGTATGGACATGCCCCTTCATCAGGGCCGCCACCTCGCCGCCGCGCGCCAGTGCCGCCGCGGTATCGGCCGCATGCGCGTCTCCATCCGCCGCAACCAGGCGAAAGGCGGAGATATCCCACCCCGTCTCGCGCGCGATCGCCGCGATCCCATCCGCATCGCCGACCAGGACGGGCTCGATAAACCCGGCTTCCGTCGCCCGTCGCGCGCTATCCATAACCAGGGGATGGCCGGCCCCAACCACGGCCATGGGCAGCGGCGACAGCCCCGTGGCCAGCTTGGTCAGGTAAGGGGGAAATTCGAAAGGAATATTGCTTAGCATCGAAACGTCACTGCCTTTCCGCCTTATCCATACACCGCTCGCGCCAGCCCGGCCAAGGCCAGCAGCACCAGCAGGGTCAGGGTAAAACGACGGTATGAATCGGGATGCGCGCTCGCAAACTTCCTGCCGCCGATCGCCACGCCGACGAACAGCGGCGGCAGGAACAGCATGACCCGCCAGACGCTTTCGGCCGTCAACAACCCGAAGGCCCCGGTCACGGCCGCGCCATAAAGCCCCATCAACATCAGATAGAGCGTCAGCACGGCGCGCGTCGTGGCCGCCGAGACCGACGCGGCCAGCATGTATACCACCACGGGCAGGCCACCGATCGCCGCGGCGCCGAACATTCCGCCGGAGACCACGCCCGTGGCGCCATGCGCCCCCATACCCGGCGCCCGGCTAAAAACCATGCCGCGCCACACCATCAGGCTGGCGCCAAGCACCAGCAGCGAAATCACGCCGCGCATGGCCGCATCCGGCAGGCTGGCGAGCAGCCACGCGCCCGCGGGAACGGCGGGAACGGCACCGACCAGAAGTCCGCCCATGATCCTCCAGTCCAAATCATGGCGCACCGCGGGCAGCATACGCAAGCTGGCCACGGCTTCCAGCAACAGCGTCATCGGCACGATCTCGGCCGGCGGCAGCACCAGCGAGAGGCTGCTGACCACCAGCGCCGACAGGCCGAACCCACTGAAACCGCGAATCACCGAGGCTGCGAAAACCGCCGCCATGCAGAACAGCAGCGACAGCATATCCAGTCCGGTCGCCGCGCCCAACCACGTCATGTTTCGATCCGGTTCCGGGCCTGGCGGTCATCAGCCACGTATTGTTACCATCCCCGCGGCGGGATCGACCGTGACCTCGTCTCCGGTCATGATCGCCGCCGTGATATCGGTCTCGAACCGGTCCATGAAGGGCAGGTCGGCCAGCGCCGCGCCCTGGGCCATGATCGGGTTCGCGGCGTTCAGCAGCAGCGCCGCCGGCGCCATGCCCCGCGACATCATTTCATACAGCATCCAGGCCGTCGCGACGCCGCCCTTGGCGGTGTTCAGCACCAGGATCCGGCCGACATAGGATTCGCCGTACAGCTTGTGCGCGGGCCGCGAGAACACGCCGGCGACCCGGTCCAGGTCGTAGCGCGCGCTGAAATCGTCGCTGGCGACCAGCGCCGTTGCGGTGACCGGCGCGCCGATCCCCACATGGGCCCTGACGATGCGGTCGCTCATCGGTTCATTTTCCCGGCGCAGGCGGCGTCGACGCATTTGTCCATGGGCGCCAGCACGGGCTCGTAACCGTAGCCCGCGATGATGTTGACCAGCTTGGCGGAGTTGGAGAGCAGACGCTTCCAGCCATTCGCCTCGCCGATCTCGCGGGCGTACATCTGGTAGAAGCAGACGCCCTTCAGCACGATGCCGCCGGCCTCCTCGATGGTTTGGGTCAGGCCGAGGCGGTCGCAGGCGGATTTGATCTCGGGCGAGGTCGCGGCGATCAGCGTGGTCCTGTCGCTGATTTTGCGACCCTTCAACAGGCCGGCCAGTTGCTGCATTTCCACCAGCGACTGCTGGGGTGCGGCGAACACCACCAGATCGACGCCCTCCTCATGCAGGCCAAAGCCCTCGTAGAAGGCATCGATATCGGCGCGGCCGATGGTCTTGGGGTCGGGCATGGGGCCGTCGAACACGTCGCCCAGATCATGGGCTTCCGGCGTCACGCCGATCATATGGAACAGCGGCACCGAGCCGTAGCTGGCCAGCGCGGCGCCGAAATGTTTCAGCTCGTCGGAGGTCGGCGAACCCTCGATGCCTTCCAGCACCGGAACCGTCCAGTAGGAGCCCGCGGCGCGGCCTACCACGCCGCCCAGCGCGCCCCAGTCGCTAAGCGTTTCCGGCCGGTCCGCGACCACGAAGCGGTGGGTGCCCTTGCGGCGCCGGTCCAGATGGGCGCCATAGCGCGGCGTGCGTCCGGTCAGCGCGGCGGCCAGCGCCGACGGCCCGCCCTCGAAATTGCTGCGCGCGCCGCAGACGGAATTGGCGTAAATCGTCGAGCCGGTATCGCCGAAGGCGACATGCTCGCCGAAGGCCGGGGGGAAGATGGTCTGGTAGTTGATGCAGGTATCCGTCATCAGCAAGCCCATCGCCGTGAAGGCACGAATCGCGCGCCGTTCCAGCGCCGCCCAGGACTCCTGCTGGCCGAGCCGCTTGTAGGCATCGAAATCGACGCCGCGCGGGTCGGTGACCGTGGGCACGCAGACCCGGCGCTGTTCCTCGGGATAAGCGGCGAGTTCCTCCAGCCAGGCGACGCCCGCCTCGCCCAGCGATTCCGTGTCGGCCATCAGGTGGACCTGGGCGATCTCGACGAGATCCTCGGCGTCGAAAAACCGGCCGACCCGAATCTGCTGTTCCAGCCCCCGCCTTCGCGGTTCGCCGAACTCGCCGGCCAGCATGGCCTCCTCCTGGTCCGTCAGCCGCATTTGTTCCCCCAATGACTCCAGACTGTCCACGAATACTATAGCGGCCCCGGCGAACCAATTCTTTCCGAACCGGTCGCCGGGGCCGTGGGTCCGCTTGAAAATGCCCGCGGGATTCGTATTACGCGGGCTGCTGCGGCCGCATGTCGGCGGAGTCGATGCCGGCGACGACGTTCGGCTTTTTCATGGCGTCGCGGCGGAACGGCTCGCCCAGCTCCTGGTTCAGCAGCACCTCGATGAAAACCGTCTCCCTGTTCTTCATCTGCGCGGCGATCGCCTTCTTCAACTCTTCGGTCAGCTGCTCCATCGTCGCGACCTGCACGCCCTTGACGCCGCAGGCCTGGGCGATTTTGGCGTACTCGACGTCGAGGTCGAGTTCGGTGCCGACGAAGTTGTCGTCATACCACAGCGTCGTGTTGCGTTTTTCCGCGCCCCACTGGTAGTTGCGGAAGATCACCATGGTGATCGCCGGCCATTCGTCACGGCCGCAGGCGGTCATCTCGTTCAT
>CAMYNJ010000003.1 GCA_947259795.1 uncultured Alphaproteobacteria bacterium
AGGGATTGCGGAATGTTTCACGTGAAACATCGGGCCGGCCCGGGCCGGGACTCACGGCCCTTGCTTTTGATCTACACCGCATATGCACCCCGCATACCCGTTACGTGCACACTCCCTACCTTCAACATGCACCCGATTTGCACCTCATCTGTATCTGTTCCCCCTCATTTTCCGATACAGAAGTCCCTGAAGATGACATCCAGCAGATCCTCGACATCGACCCGCCCGGTGATACGCCCTAAAGCCCTTGTCGCCAGGCGCAGGTCTTCCGCGGCCAGTTCGGGCAGCGGCGCCTCCAGAGAACGGCGCAAGGCCTCCAGGCAGCCCTCCAGCGCCTCTCGGTGGCGCGCCCTGGTTAGCGCCGGCTGGCCCGCCAGGCCGATCCGGTCGCGCACGATCGCCTCAAGGCCGTCGAGAAAGGCGTCGATCCCCTCGCCCGTTCGAACCGAAATCGCATAGACGCCCAGATTTGGCCTGTCGGTTACGATCGCCACCTTGCCCAGGTCCACTTTGTTCAGGACCAGGATCGTCGACTCGTCGACCAGGTCCGCGGCCTTCCGGAATCCGGCCTCATCCCGGCCATCGATGACCAGAATCCGCAGGTCCGCGGCCTCCGCCCGTTGCCTGGCGCGGCGCACACCCTCCTCCTCGATACTGTCGGCGGCCTCCCGCAGTCCGGCCGTATCGGCCAGCATGACCGGATAGCCGCCCAGATCCATGGCCACGTCGATGACGTCGCGCGTGGTGCCAGCGCGCTCCGACACGATGGCAGCGTCACGCCGGGCGAGGCGATTCAGCAGGCTCGACTTGCCGGCGTTCGGCGGCCCTACGATGGCGATGTCCAAGCCTTGCCGCAATCGCTCCCCGCGGTGCGAATCGTCAAGATGTCGAAATATCGAATCTACTAGCCACGAGATTTCGTGGGTCACTTGCTGCAGTATCTCTTCCGGGAGCTCTTCGTCGGGGAAGTCGATATGGGCCTCGTAATGCGCCATGGCGCCAACCAGCTTCTCGCGCCAGCTGTCATAGAGCCGTCCCAGCTCCCCTTCGGCCTGCCGAACCGCCTGCCGCCGCTGCGCCTCGGTCTCGGCGGCGATCAGGTCGGCAATGCCCTCGGCCTCCGTCAGGTCCATTTTTCCGGCCAGGAAAGCGCGCCGGGTGAATTCCCCCGGCTCCGCCAGACGCAAGCCGGGCCGCGCGGCGAGAACTCGCAGCATGGCTGCCATTACCGCGGGGCCGCCATGGACATGGAACTCCGCCAGATCTTCCCCGCTATAGCTGTTCGGGCCGGGAAACCAGATGGCCACCCCGTCATCCAGCGGGCAATCCTCTTCCGGGTCGATCAGCGCCGCACGCACGGCCCTGCGCGCCGCCGGCAGGCGGTTGCCGCCGGTCAGCGCCGACAGCGCCGCGCCTGATTCGGGCCCGGACACCCGGAAAACAGCGATTCCCGCGGGCCCCGGACCACTGGAGAGCGCATAAATCGTATCAACCATCAGCCATCCTGCCCTTAACTGCCCAAACAGCGGTCACCCCCGATATAGCCCGTGACACCCGCCTTTTTGACCATTATTCCTGTTCCGGGTCTTGCGGGGCCGGTTTTTTGCCCCATTGTCGCTGCGGGGCCCCAAATCCGTTGCGGCATCAATGAGACAACAAAAGCGTCCGCGGCGGCGGGCAAGGAGCGGAGGCATTATGACAGGAAATCTCCTGGCGGGAGAGACCAGCCCCTATTTGCTACAGCACCAGGGCAACCCGGTGCACTGGATGCCCTGGGGCGAGGCTGCGCTGGAGCGCGCCCGCGCGGAAAACAAGCCGGTTTTGCTGTCGGTCGGCTATGCCGCCTGCCACTGGTGCCATGTGATGGCACATGAAAGCTTCGAAAACCCGGACATTGCCGCGCTGATGAATGAATTGTTCATTAATATCAAGGTTGACCGGGAGGAGCGGCCGGACCTGGACGCGATCTATCAGGCTTCGCTAGCCATGATGGGCGAACAGGGCGGCTGGCCGCTGACCATGTTCCTGACGCCCGACGGCAACCCGTTCTGGGGCGGCACCTATTTCCCGCCGGAGCAGCGCTACGGCCGCCCCGGCTTTCCACAGGTGCTGCGCGGGATCGCGTCGACCTGGGCGCAGGACCGTGACCGCGTGCTCCATAATGTCGAGGCGTTGCGCGGTGCGCTGGAAGACGCGGCCCGGCCCCGCTCCGGCGACGGGATTGCGCCGGCGATGCTGGACCAGGTCGCCTCGCGGCTGGTCGGCGAAATCGACATGAAATATGGCGGCATGCGCGGCGCGCCGAAATTCCCGCAGCCCTCCATACTGATGCAGCTCTGGCGGGCCTGGAAGCGGTTGGGTGAGCAAAAATACCGGGACGCGGTGACGGCAACGCTGGACAATATCTGCCAGGGCGGTATTTACGACCATCTGGGCGGCGGCTTCGCGCGCTATTCGGTCGACGAGCGCTGGCTGGCGCCGCATTTCGAGAAGATGCTGTACGACAATGCTCAGTTGCTGGAGCTGCTGACCACGGTCTGGCTGGAAACGAGGTCGCCGCTCTATGCGCAACGGATCGAAGAGACAATCGGCTGGGTTGCGCGGGAAATGACCGAGGACGGCGGCGGATTCGCCAGTTCGCTCGACGCCGACAGCGAGGGCGAGGAAGGCCGGTTCTATGTCTGGAGCAAGGACGAGGTCGATTCCCTGCTCGGCGCGGATTCTCCTCTTTTTTCAAAGTACTATGGCGTTGCGAAGGCGGGCAACTGGGAGGGCCATACCATTCTGAACCGACTGGCCTCCATGGATTTTGGCGACGAAGAGACCGAGGCCGCCCTCGCCCGTTGCCGCGCCATCCTGTTCGAGGCCCGCGAGCCGCGAATCCGCCCCGGCAAGGACGACAAGGTGCTGGCCGACTGGAACGGGCTGATGATCGGCGCGCTGGCCATGGCGGGCCTGGCACTGGGCCGGCCGGACTGGGTCGGGGCCGGGGCGCGGGCCTACCGCTTCGTGCGCGACAACATGGTCGTCGACGGCCGGCTGCGCCATTCCTGGCGCGACGGGCGGGCGGCCCATCCGGCGACGCTGGACGACCATGCCAACCTTGCCCGCGCCGCCTTGCTGCTGCAGGAGGCGACCGGAGACGGTGCCTGGCTGGACGAGGCGGAACATTGGGTTGGCCAGATCCACGATCATTATGGCGAGGTGGGGACCGGCGGGTTTTTCCTCGCCGCCGACGATACGCCCGGCCTGATCGTGCGCAACAAGACCGCGAACGACAACCCGACGCCTTCGGGAAACGGGGTCGCCGCCGAGGTGCTGGCGCGGCTCTGGCTGCTGACCGGACGGGACGACTGCCGCGCCGGGGCGGAGGCCGTGATTACCGCTTTTTCCGGGGAAATCGCGCGCAATTTCTTCCCCCTGTCGACCCTGCTGGGGGCCGCGGAGTTCCTGTTCGACCCAATCCAGGTCGTTCTCATCGCCGACCGCAATTCCGAGGAGGCGGATTTGTTGACAGATGTTGTTCTTTCGGCCGCGCCGCCGACCCGGGTTTTTCAGTATTTTCAACCCGGTAGCGACCTCCCCGAAGGGCATCCCGCCCAAGGCAAGACGCAAAAGGATAACAAGGCAACAATATATGTCTGCCACGGCCAGTCCTGCTCGCTGCCGGTTACCGAGCCCGATGCGCTGGCCCGTGCCTTTGCGCGGAACTGACCGATGTCTGCCTGCCTTATAGAGTCCCCCGTTGGCCCCCTCCTTCTCGTCGAGGATGCCGGAAAGCTGGCCGAAATCCGTTTCGCTACCGGAGACGAATCCGACCGCGACGACACGCCCTTGCTGGCGCGGGCGCGAAAGCAGTTGGGCGAATATTTCGCCGGCCGACGTCGTAAATTCGATCTACCGATGGTTCCGGCGCAGACCGAATTCCAGCAGCGGGTACGCGCGGCCATGATCTCGATCCCCTGTGGCCGGACGCTTAGCTATGGCGAGATCGCCCTTATCGCCGGCGGCGCCCCGCGCGCGGTTGGCCGGGCCTGCGGCGCCAACAGGCTGCCGATCGTCGTGCCCTGCCACCGGGTTCTTGCGGCCAACGGGATCGGCGGCTATTCCGGTGGGACGGGCCTGGATACCAAACGTTTCCTGCTGGCGCTGGAAATAGGCGGCCCGGCGGGTTAACCTCGCGAAAGGCCGGGGAAATTACGGTTCACGCCCACAAAGAGCCGAGCTGCACAAGGGAGCAGAACAATGCCAGACATCACGGTCAACGGGCGCGACGGCGATTTCTCTGCCTATCTTTCCACTCCCGCCGGCGGTTCCGGTCCGGGTCTGCTGGTGATCCAGGAAATCTTCGGCGTAAACCCGTCGATGCGGCAAATGTGCGACGCGTTCGCGGCACAGGGTTTCGTCACGATCTGCCCCGACATCTTCTGGCGCCAGGAGCCGGGCATCCAGATTACCGACAAGACCGACGAAGAATGGCGGAGGGCTTTCCAGCTGTTCCAGGGTTTCGATGTCGACAAGGGTATCGAGGACCTGAAGGACAGCCTCGCCACGCTGCGCGGGCTGGATGCCTGCAGCGGCAAGGCCGGCACCGTCGGCTACTGCCTCGGCGGCAAGCTGGCCTTCCTGATGGCGACGCGTTCCGACGCCGACTGCAATATCGGCTATTACGGCGTGGGTCTGGACGAGCTGATTGGCGAGATCGACGGCATATCGGCGCCGCTACTACTGCATGTCGCCGAACAGGACGAATATTGCCCGCCGGAAACCCAGGCGAAACTGCGCGATTCCCTCGGATCTCACCCACAGACAACATTGCATTTCTACACCGGCATGCCACACGCCTTCGCGCGCGCCGGCGGCATCCATTACGACGCCGAAGCGGCAACCCTGGCCAATGGCCGCACATACGATTTCCTGAAACAGCATCTGGGCTGAGGCATTACCAATGACACATGCGATCAGAATTCACGAACATGGCGGTCCCGACGTCTTGCGTTGGGAGGAAATAGAGGTCGGCAACCCCGGCGAAGGCGAGGTGCGTGTCCGCCAGACGGCGGTCGGCCTCAACTTTATCGACGTCTATCACCGAGAAGGCCTCTATCCGCTTGAACTGCCAGCCTCGATCGGCATGGAGGCGGCCGGCGTGGTCGAAGCCGTCGGTGCCGACGTGACTGACCTGAAGGAGGGCGACCGTGTCGCCTACGCGACCTACAAGCCCGGCGCCTACGCCGAGGCGCGGGTCATGCCGGCGGAGAAACTGGTTCTGGTGCCTGATTTCATTGACGACCAGCATGCTGCCGCCATGATGCTGCAGGGCATGACCGCGGAATATCTCCTGCGCCGCACCTTCCGCGTGGAGGCCGGTCAGACCGTTCTGTTCCATGCCGCGGCCGGCGGCGTCGGGCTGATCGCCTGCCAGTGGCTGAAGCAGTTGGGCGCGACGGTGATCGGCACGGTAGGCAGCGAGAAAAAGGCCGAACTGGCCCGCGCCCATGGCTGCGACCACCCGATCGTCTACACGAAGGAAAATTTCGTCGAACGTGTCAGGGAAATCACGAACGGCAAGGGCGTACCCGTGGTGTACGACTCGGTCGGCAAGGACACGTTCTACAAATCGCTGGATTGTTTGCAGCGCTACGGAACGATGGTCCTGTTCGGCCAGGCCTCCGGCCCGGTCGAGCCGCTGGATCCCAATATCCTTGGCGTCAAGGGTTCGCTGTACCTGACCCGGCCGACGCTGATGAACTACTGCATCGAACGCCCGGATCTGGTGAACAGCTCGAAGACGCTGTTCGAGGCCGTCGGCAAGGGGCTGAAGGTGGAGATCAACCAGACCTATCCCCTGAAGGATACGGCCCAGGCGCATCGTGACCTCGAGGCGCGCAAGACAACGGGCTCGACCGTTCTGTTACCCTGATCCGGCAATAAGGGTCAGACACGAAAAATCCGCCCGGGGCTTACGTCCCGGGCGGATTTTCTTGCTCAAATCAGGCGTGGCGCCTACTGATTCATGCCGTCGAAGAAATCGTTGTTGTTCTTGGTGTCCTTCAGCTTGCCGATCAGGAACTCCATCGCATCGACGACGCCCATCGGCATCAGGATGCGGCGCAGCACCCACATCTTGCTGAGCGTGCCCTTGTCGACCAGCAACTCCTCCTTACGGGTACCCGACTTGGTGATGTCGATGGCCGGGAAGGTTCGCTTGTCGGAAAGCTTGCGGTCCAGGATGATTTCCGAGTTGCCGGTGCCCTTGAACTCTTCGAAAATGACTTCGTCCATGCGGCTGCCGGTATCGATCAGGGCGGTCGCGATGATGGTCAGGGAGCCACCCTCCTCGATATTACGGGCCGCGCCGAAGAAACGTTTGGGACGCTGCAGGGCGTTCGCGTCCACGCCGCCGGTCAGCACCTTGCCAGAACTGGGCACCACCGTGTTGTACGCGCGTGCAAGGCGGGTAATGGAATCCAACAGGATCACGACGTCGCGCTTGTGTTCGACAAGGCGCTTCGCCTTCTCGATCACCATCTCGGCGACCTGTACGTGCCGGGAAGCCGGCTCGTCGAAGGTCGAGCTTACCACCTCGCCCTTCACCGAGCGGTCCATGTCGGTCACTTCCTCGGGCCGCTCGTCGATCAGCAGCACGATGAGATAGACTTCCGGGTGGTTGTCAGTGATCGAA
>CAMYNJ010000004.1 GCA_947259795.1 uncultured Alphaproteobacteria bacterium
AATATTCCCCACTGCTGCCTCCCGTAGGAGTCTGGGCCGTGTCTCAGTCCCAGTGTGGCTGATCATCCTCTCAGACCAGCTACGGATCGTTGCCTTGGTGAGCCGTTACCTCACCAACAAGCTAATCCGACGCGGGCTCATCCTGGAGCGCATAAAGCTTTCCCCCTAAGGGCGTATGCGGTATTAGCCGCCGTTTCCAGCGGTTGTCCCCCACTCCAGGGCAGATACCCACGCGTTACTCACCCGTGCGCCACTCTCCACCATCCGAAGATGGCTTCCCGTTCGACTTGCATGTGTTAGGCATGCCGCCAGCGTTCGTTCTGAGCCAGGATCAAACTCTCAAGTTGCTGTACCCGACATCCGGGAAACCCGAATATCGAATAAAGGATCCGTCACTCAAATTCATCACATGGTAAATAGCACATGTAACAATGCTTGAGGTAACGGTCCGTATCGTCGGAAACCAGACCAACGACATAACCGCCGCCCAAGCATCTCTTCTCATATTCAACAATGTCAAAGAACATGCGGCACGTCTTCGGGATACCCTCCGATCACGCCGCAGCCTGCCACTGGGCCGGGGCCCAACAAACAGGCTATATGTATAACGAGCCGGTAACTGACCTACTCACCCGATACTTCAAGGCGCGGCAAACCTCGCCACGCTTTGAACCGGGTACTGCTCCGCTTGTTTCGAGCGATGCTTGTCCCGACCGGCGGACGAATATATAGGCGGACCGGTTCGCTTTGTCCAGCAGGAAATTGCACTAAATTTCACCCCCGTCGTTCCGTCCAATCGCACCGCTGTAACCATTGGAAATTCGACGTTTTCTGGCCGGTCCAGGGTCCGGAAGGGTGTCGATTCCAGGGCGGTGGCCCAAAAAAAGTTCGCTACAGCAGGCCAAGGTCGCGCAGTTCGGCAGCCATTTCCGGCGGCAAACCGTCGCCACCCTCGGCGGGAGTCAGGTCCGGCGGCGCCGATTCCGCCGGCAAATAGCGCCAACCCTGAATCGCGCGATGCGGCCAGGGCTGCGTTTCGACCCGTTCCGCTTCAAGCATCAGGCGGCAATAGCGGCGCCCCTCGCGGTCGGTGTCTGGTTCGATATCCAGCAAGCGCTGGCGAACCCGAATCCGCCCCTTGATGACCCAGAATATGGAGCCGCCATCCAGCAGTTCCGCCGACCGCCGCGGCATATTGCGGGTTACGTGGAACAGTCGCGGCCCCTGGCCCGCGGCAACCGATTCGGCCAGGCGACGTTCCTGCACGGCGGCAAGATGCCCTGCATCGTCGATTCCCACTGCCAGCTTTATCAGATGTAAGGACCCGGATGTCATGCGGCCATAATCGCATGCCGGCCCGGGTTCAGCCAGCCCTTTGGCGGTCGCCCCGGCGCTCGGGGCCTCTTCTTTGCCGGCTTGCCGGCGCCGGTCCGCCCTGAAACAGCTTCATATATATAGGTATGTGTATATTCGCGTACAAGGAGGTGGGTTGCGCCGGATATGCCAAGGTATCAACCCCGTTCGCGCCCCGCCATGGCCCGAGCCGCGCGCGATCCGGTAGGTCGGCCCAGAATGTCCGATATGAACCCGCCCGCCGCGGCCAGCTTGGCGAGATCGACCCCGGTCTCGATTCCCATACCGTCGAGCATATAGAGCACGTCCTCGCTGGCGACATTGCCGGTCGCGCCTTTCGCATAGGGGCACCCGCCCAGTCCCGCCACGGATGAATCTATAACGCCGATCCCGCACTCCAGGCAGGCCAGGATGTTGGCCAGCGCCTGGCCATAGGTGTCATGGAAATGGACGGCCAGCCGGTCACGCGGAACGTCCTCGGCCACGCGGTTGACCATCGCCTGCGCGGCGAGTGGCGTGCCGACGCCGATCGTGTCGCCCAGCGATATCTCGTAGCAACCCATTCCCGTCAGGTCGACGGCCACCGCGGCCACCGTCGACGGGTTGACCGCGCCTTCGTAAGGACAGCCGAGCACACAGGATATGTAGCCGCGCACCTTCATCCCATGTTTCAGTGCCGATTCGCAGACCGGGCGGAACCTGTCCAGGCTTTCCGCGATGGAGCAGTTGATATTTTTCCGGGAAAAGCTCTCGGAGGCCGCGGCGAATACGGCAATCTCGCCGGCATTTGCGGCAATCGCGCCTTCCAGGCCCTTCATGTTCGGTACGAGCACCGGATAGCTGACGCCGTCGCGCCGCTTGATCCCGGCCATTACCTGGGCGGTATCGGCCATCCGCGGCACCCATTTCGGCGAAACGAAACTGCCCGATTCGATCGTCTTCAACCCGGCATCGGCCAGCCGGTCGATCAACTCGATGCGCGCCGCGGTCGGCACCTCGCCGGGTTCATTCTGCAGCCCATCGCGTGGCCCTACTTCGACGAGCCTTACATGCTGGGGCAGGGCCGCCACAAGCGGACCGCGGTCAGAATCCGACCCTGAGGCCCAGCATCACGGCGCTGGCCCGGTAGTCGGTCTTGAACGGAATCTGCAGGCTATCGCTCAGTTTGACTTCCTCCACCGCGAAATAGCGGTAATCGATCGACAGTTTCCAGGACGGCGACAATGCAAAGTCTAACCCGGCAATACCTTGCCATGCCATGGATCCGCCGAAATCGTCAACCACCGCCGCGCCGACCGACAGATCGCTGACCGCAAGCCGCGCCGCGCCTATGCCGCCGCCGAGATATGGGTTGACCGCAGCGTCCTTGCGGAACCCATAATAGACATTGAGCATCGCCGCATAGATTTCCATGCCGCCATCACTGACCGAAATTCTCTCGATACTGTCATACTCGTTGCGCCGCCAGGACAACTCGCCCTCGAAACGCCAGCCGTCGATCCATTCGAAACCGAAGGCCGCCGCTGCCGCGCCGGAGGAGTCGAAGGCGGCGTCCAGCCCCGCGGCGCCATCCGCCTGCATTTCCGAATCATGGGGATAATTGTAACCGCCCCGGACGCCGAAATAGTAGGTCTGGGCGAGGGCGTCGGCGGGGCCGGCCATCAGATATAGCGCAGCCGCCGCCATGACCGGCACGATTCGCCGCATTGAAGCCCCCTCCCCCGCCTGACGGTCCGGTCAGAAGCGCTTGCGCAAACCGGCCGACACCGAACTGTTGGCGTATTCGACACCGCCCAGCCCTGAGCCCGTATAGTCCTCGGTGATCAGATAGCGGTAGTCCAGGACGAGCGCCAGGTCAGGCGCCACATTATAGTCGATGCCGATGATAAATTGGGCCGCCAAAACCGTATCGTTGAATGAAACATTTCCGGTTTCCACCGCGCCCCGTACGACGCCCACGCCACCGCCGATATGGGGCGTGATGCTGGACTGCGTCTTGATGTCATACAGTGCGTTGCCCATGAATGCCCAGCTGTTAATATCCGCCCCGACGGATACACCGTCAATGGTATTGATGCCGTTCGACCGGTAGGCGAGTTCGCCCTCGAACCGCAGTCCACTGGCCATCGCGTAGCCGACCATGCCGCCAATGCCGAAACCGAGTTCATAGTCCACATTGTCGTTGCCGTTGGCGTCACCGTCATGTGTGTAGTTCATGGCGCCGTAGCCGCCCGCATACCAACCTTGTGCCTGCGCAGCGCCCGCCACGCAGGAAAGCGCCGCCGCGCAGACGACCGTCACAAACCTATTCATGCCTCGAAACTCCCAATTATCAGGATCAGGAACTGTCCCCGATGGACTATCCATGGAATCGGGGCGATGTTAGCCAACCAGTGAGGCGGAAAAAAGGCAATTGATCAAAGCGGCGTACGGATGCCGATCAGGACCGTGTGATGCCGGTATCCGGCGTCGAAAGCAGGACCCGAAAGCCCCGCGAAGTCGCCGTCAATCAGGGTGAGATATCGATAGTCCACCGTGAACTTGACGTCCTGGCTCCCAATGTCGAAGGTCAGGCCGGCAATTCCCTGGTAGGCGGGTACATAAGCGTGGTCGTCGCCAAACGGAATGCCGGCAACAGTGACGTCCTCGAACGCCAGCCTCGCACCGCCGGCACCGATGCCGATATAAGGCGAGAAGCCGACCCGCGACCGCGCACCGTCCGACCCGAAATAGAGATCGAATTCCTCGATTATGTTGACCATTGCGTTGATTGCCGTCACCTCTCCCCCGGCCGACAGCCCCGCAATGGTCTCGACGGCATTCCTGCGATAGCTCAGTTCGATTTCCAGGCGCAGGCCGTCGTCCGTCTTGATCCCCATCGCCCCGCCGGCGGCCATTCCGTAGTCCAGCTCGTGTGGAACATCGCCAAGAAACGTGTAAAGATCCAGGCTATCGGTGACCGTAAGGCCCGTGTAAAGCGCGAAATAGCTCTGTTCTGCCATCGCCGCAGGGGCGAGCGGCAACATAAAACCCGTCGCCAGCAGCATGAACTTGATGCGTTTCAACAATGCGTCACTCCTTTGCACCGATTATCCGGCGCACCATGAACGGAGAACGGCGCCAAAGACCCGGCGGCGAATGCGTCCGCAATTCCCCTCACTCCTTGCTGTCCGCCATCGCCAATTTGGCAGGAAATTCTTAACTTATTATGGACAAGTGAAATTAAATTTTGTGCGATCATCAGGACTTGACTTGCGTGCAGTTCGATGTATTTTGCGCGCCCAGACTGTTGTCAGATTAATTGAGTGGACCCGCAGCCATGGCCAAGCCGAATACCGTATTGATCCGCCTCGTTAGCTCCGCGGGAACCGGTTTCTATTATGTGACGAAGAAAAATCCGCGAACCCAGACTGAAAAGCTGGAATTCCGCAAATACGATCCGGTTGTGCGCAAGCATGTCGCCTTCAAGGAGGCGAAAATCAAATAAGCGCCATCGCTTCGCGAGATATGCTGGGCCGCCATACCGATGGCGGCCTTTCGTCGTTTGGGCCAATCCGTTCCGTCATTGCGGTACATTTGGCGATATAGCGTCGCGCCATATTCTGTTAATCATTTTCCGTTATTATCGGTGGGTAGGATGATTTCTGGCATCCGCCAGGGATAAGGGGAATGCGACAAATGCCGAATCGGCCGAACGGTGGGACATCCGCCTTGCGAAGGCTCGCTACGAGCGTTTGTACCCGGCCCACCGCCACGCTTTGGGAGCAGTTGAAGGTGGGCTTGGTGCTCGCGGCCATGCTGGTGGCCGCCGGAACGGCCCGGGCGCAGGACGCGACGCTGGTACTGGACGCCAACACTGGCGAAATCCTGTATTCGTATCATGAGGATGACCAGCTCCACCCCGCATCTCTGACCAAAATGATGACCCTCTATATGGCGTTTGATGCCCTGAGGGAAAAACGGCTCAAGCTCGACCAGGCACTCATCGTTTCGCGTCATGCCGCCTTGCAGCCTCGCTCAAAGCTGGGATTGAAGAAAGGCACGACCATCGAGGCCAAGGATGCCATACTGGCACTGATCACCAAATCGGCCAATGACGCAGCGGTTGTATTGGCCGAGGCGATGGCGGATACCGAGAGCGACTTCGCCCGTGCCATGACGCGCCAGGCGCGAGAACTGGGCATGGCGGAAACGATCTTTCGGAATGCGTCGGGATTGCATGACGACGACCAGATCACGACGGCGCGCGACATGGGCAAGCTGGCCATGGCGCTGCTGCGGGACCATCCGGACTATTACAAGCATTTCGCGACGAGCAGTTTTTCCTGGAAAGGCCGCCGCTATCCCAACCACAACCCGCTGCTTTCCACCTATGAAGGGGCGGACGGAATCAAGACCGGCTACATCAGGCAGTCGGGGTACAATCTCGTTGGATCGGCGGAGCGCGGCGGACAGCGGCTTATCGCGGTGGTTCTTGGCGGCAAGACCCGGGGTATCCGCGACTGGACCGTGACGACACTGCTGGATTACGGCTTCGAGGAAACCGCTGAAGTTCCCGCGGTAAGTACATCGCGCAGCCTGCCCTATATCGCCAATCCGGCAGGTGAAAAGGCCTTGAATATCGCCATTGGGGGCACCGCGAGCACGGCGATGGCCGCGAATCCGGACAGGCCATTCACCAACGACACGCCTGTGGTTTTGACCGTCGCTGCAGAGGAACAGCAGGTTGCGACAGCCGACGGTAGGGATTGGGCTGTCCAGGTCGGCGCCTACCCCACCACGTCACCGGCCGAAACCGCCGCCCGCAAGGCGAAAGCAAAGATACCGGAACTGCTGGGCAAGGCTCGGCTGTCGCTCCCGCAGGTAACCCGGAACGGTTCACGGTTCTACCGGGCCCGGCTGGTCGGATTGACGGAAAGCCAGGCGCGCACCGCCTGCCGGCGCCTCGCCAACCATGCCATCCCCTGTCTCGCTATTGGCGACGACGGCGCATTCAAGGCCAGCCTGATTCAATAAGCTTGGCCTACAGTTCCGGCGGCTCCACATCGCTTTCCCGCAGCTGCATGCGAACCTGCTCCTTCAATCTTTCCAGCGCGGCCCCGTCCGCCGCCTCGCAGCGAACGACTAGCGCATTCTGCGTGTTCGAGGCGCGCAGTAACCACCAGCCGTCCGCATTGGCGACCCGGACGCCGTCGATATCGTTGACGGAAATGCCGGGGACTCCGGCGAGCCTGTTGCGGGCCTCATCGACGATGGCGAACTTCCGTTCCTCGGGCACGTCGATCCTGATTTCCGGCGTATTCACGATTTGCGGCAGCGAATCGCGAAGCTCGGCCGCCGATTTGCCCGACGCGGCAACTGCATTGAGCAGCCGGACGGCCGCATAGACGCCATCGTCGAAACCGTAATAGCCATCCGCGAAGAAAATATGCCCGCTCATTTCGCCGGCCAGCGGCGCGCCCAGTTCCGCCATGCGGGTCTTGATGATGGAATGGCCGGTGGGCGCCATTACAGGCTTGCCGCCCAGCCTCTCGATTTCATCGAACAGCACCTGGCTCGCCTTGACGTCGGCCAGGATCGGCGCGCCGGGATAGCGCGGCAGCAGGTCGGCGGCGAGAATCGCCAGGATCTGATCGCCCCAGATGACCCGCCCCAGTCCGTCGATCGCACCGATGCGGTCGCCGTCACCATCGAAGCCGACGCCGATGTCGGCGCCATGTTCCGCGACCGCCGTCTTCAGCTGCTCGAGATTGGCCTCGACCGTCGGGTCCGGGTGGTGGGCGGGAAAGGTACCGTCGATCGTTTCGTTAAGAAGGATATGGCGGCCCGGCAGGTCGCGCACGACCGCCTGCACCACCTCGCCGGCGGCGCCATTGCCCGGATCCCATACGACGGTGAGTTCCTTGCCGGCCCTGTAGCCGGTCAAGAGGCGCGCCACATAGGCTCCCATGATGTCGGCCTGAATGGCCTGGCCCTTGCCTTCGACCCAGTCGCCGGCGGCCGCTTCGGCGCCCAGCCGCTGGATATCCTCGCCCCAGAACGCCTTGCCGCCCAACATCATCTTGAAACCGTTATGGGCAGGCGGATTGTGCGATCCCGTCACCATGATTCCGGCATCGGCGCCCAGCATATGCGTGGCGAAATAGAGCGCCGGCGTCGGCCCAAGGCCGATTCTGATCGCGGTCAGGCCACAGCCCACGATTCCCTCCACCAGGGCGGCGGCGAGCTCGGGCGAGGTCAGCCTGCCGTCGTAGCCGACCGTGACAAAATGGCCGCCCTGCCTGGCGACTTTCGATCCCAGGGTACGGCCGATCGCGTGCGCATCCGCTGCCCCCAGCGTCTCGCCGACCACCCCGCGGATATCGTACTCACGCAGGATGACCGGGTCGAAGCGATATCCCTTGTCGGCCAAGTCAACTCTCCTCGCTGGGTGGGCGGCCGATGGAGTAATAGCGAAATCCCGCCAGCGCCATATCCTCGGCCTTGTAAATGTTGCGCAGATCGACCATCACCGGCCGCTTCAGCAGCGATTTGGCGCGCTCGAGGTCGAGCAGCCGGAACTGGTTCCATTCGGTGATAATGACGACGGCATCGGCGCCGTCCATGGTCTGGTAGGCGTCGTCGCACCATTCCACGCCGTCCAGCAGTTTTCTGGCCTCGTCCATGCCTTCGGGGTCGAAGGCGCGCACCGCCGCCCCGGCGGCCTGCAGCGCCGGCACGATGTCCAGGCTGGGCGCGTCGCGCATATCGTCGGTGTTCGGTTTAAAGGTAAGCCCCAGGACGGCGACGGACTTGCCCTTCACCGATCCGCCACAGGCTTCGATCACCCTGCCGGCCATCGCCCTCTTGCGGGCATCGTTTATGCCGACCACCGTATCAACGATGTGCACCGGTGCACCATATTGTTCGGCGGTGCGCACCAGCGCCAACGTGTCCTTGGGAAAGCACGAGCCGCCGTAGCCTGGGCCGGCATGCAGGAACTTCGAACCGATGCGGCCGTCCAGCCCCATGCCGCGCGCCACGTCCTGCACATCGGCGCCGGCCTTCTCGCACAAATCCGCGATTTCGTTGATGAAGGTGATCTTGACCGCCAGAAAACTGTTGGCGGCATATTTAATGAGTTCAGCCGTCCGCCGTTCGGTGAACAATATGGGCGTCTCGATAAGGTACAGCGGCCGGTAGAGGGCCTGCATCACTTCACGCGCCCGTTCGCTGGTGGTGCCGATCACCACCCGGTCCGGCCGCATGAAATCGCCGATGGCCGATCCCTCGCGCAGGAATTCGGGATTCGACACCACGTCGAATTCGGCGTCGGGGCGCGTCTTGCTGATGATGTTCGCTACCTCGTCCCCGGTTCCGACCGGAACCGTGGATTTGGTGACGATGACCGTATAGCCGTCCAGGGCCCGGGCGATTTCCGCCGCGGCCGCGTACACGTAGGACAAATCGGCGTGGCCGTCACCGCGCCGACTGGGCGTACCGACCGCGATGAAGACGGCGTCGGCCTCCGCCACCGCGGTATCCAGTGCCGTCGTGAACGACAGCCGACCGGCTTCCATATTGCTGGCAACCAACTGGTCGAGGCCCGGTTCGAAGATGGGAATCTCGCCACCTTTCAACCGCTTGATCTTGTCTTCGTCCATATCGACGCAAGTCACATGGACACCGAACTCGGAAAAACAGGCGCCGGACACAAGCCCTACATAACCCGCACCAATCATTGTCACGCGCATTTAATTGCCACCTCGAAATCCGTTCGCCGGAACAGCTCAGGAACCGGCATAATCATTCAAAATCCGCCGGATGCCATCGGCGAGATCGTCCCGCTGCAGCGCGTAAGCTACGTTGGCTTCGAAAAAACCCAGCTTGTCGCCGCAATCGAAACGTCGCCCCTCGATGCGCAAGCCGTGAAAGGGCGCGCCGCCGATCATGCGTGCCATGGCATCGGTAAGCTGGATCTCTCCCCCGGCGCCGACCTGACTTTCGGCAAGATGTTCAAAAATCTCGGGCCGCAACACATATCGCCCGATGATCGCCAGCCTGGAGGGCGCATTCCGGGGCGCCGGTTTTTCGACCAGCCCGGCGATGGTAACCAGGTCACCATCCTCATCCCCGATATCCAGGATGCCGTAGCGGCTCGTATGCTCGCGCGCCACCTCCATCACGCCGACGACATTTCCCTGCGTCTGTTCGTTGATTTCGACCAGCTGCTGCAGACAGGGCCTGTCGGATTTGATCAGGTCGTCGGCCAGCAAGACCGCAAAGGGCTCGTCGCCTATCAGTTCCCGCGCGCACAGGACCGCATGACCCAGCCCAAGTGGATCGCCCTGGCGCGTATACGCCATGCGGGTATTTGCCGGGCAGACGGCGCGCACTTCGTCCAGCCGCTCCGTGGCCCCCCGTCGTTCCAGAATATGCTCCAACTCGAAGGAAACGTCGAAATGGTCTTCGATCGCCTGCTTGGCCCTGCCGGTGACGAAGATGAAATCCTCGATCCCGGCGGCGGCGGCCTCTTCCACCGCATACTGGATTAGCGGCTTGTCGACCACCGGCAACATTTCCTTGGGCATCGCCTTGGTGGCGGGCAGGAAACGCGTTCCCAGCCCGCCGACCGGGATGACAGCCTTGCGAACCCTTTTTGTCATGGGTCTCGAATCTTCCATTGTGACGAAATTCGCTGACGCGATTACTGCCATGCCGGTCCGGCCGATGCAAGGGGAGCAGCGGCGTCAGCCACCGAGCAGAATATCCTTGGCTTGGTTTATCTTGGAGGCCAGATAGTCGGACCCGCCATGATCGGGATGTGCCAGTTTCATCAAACGCCGGTGGGCGGCGCGGATTTCCTCCTCCGTGGCGCCCGTCGACAGCCCAAGAACCCGGTAAGCCTCGTCTTGCGTTAACGGGGCGCCGCCGTCGGCCGCGCGATGCCCGTCGCCGGCATCCCCGGCTTCGCGCCAGGCGCCGCCATGGCGCCGGTCCAGGAAGCTCGCAAGTACATTAAACGAATCCGGATCGGTCGAAATCTCCGCGAGCAGCGTCCGCAATTCCTCCAGCGTCATGCCGGACAGGTTCCTGCCCTCGAACGCGCCGCTGACCACGCGGCCATCCAGTTCGCCGCTGTCGTGATCGAGAGACATTTCCAGATAACGGGTCGAGACCGTCGAACGCCGGCCCGAACCCGCCTCCCAGTCCTGCGTGGGGCGGGCGCGTCGCCGCGCCAACAATGCAAGTATAATCGGCACCAGTGGCGCCACGACCCCCATTACCCATGGCAGGCGTCCGGTCACAGCCAATATGAGCACGATCGACACAGCCAGCCAGACCGTGCCAAGCCTTATGCCGCGCGCCAGCCTGGCCGGGCTGGCGTTGATGAACCAGTGGACTGCCAGCCCCGCCGCAACGATCGACAAGAGAACAATGGCGGCCCAGGACACAGGCGTCAGCCTTTTCCGCGCAACTGGCTGGTCAGCAGATGCACCTGTTTGCTGGCGCTGCGGTCACCGAACTCCAGCAGAGCCTTGCGCCCGCCCACTGCATAGACGGCGACGGCCCGCAACAGCTCGCGAAGCTGCCGGGCGCTTCCCGCATCGAAGGGGCAATAGGCGCCGCCGGATAAACGGGCGATTTCCTCGAAGGCGCGGCGCACCGCCGGGTTGCCGCCCTCATGGAACACGAAAACGGGCACACCCAGCACGCCCAGTTCGCCCGCACGCTGGCCCAACTCGTCGACATTTTCTTCCAGCGCGTCACCGACGAACACTACCGCGTCCACCTTGCGCCGCCCCGTTTCGCGCCTCGCGTGGGACAGAATTTTTTCAATCTGGGTGCGGCCGGCACGGCAGGATACGCTGGTCATCAGCCGCAACAGCGCCTTGGGGTCGCCGACCCATTTGCTGGCGCGGCACTCACCGAATCCCCGGTAATAAACGAGTTGCACATCGAGCCCGCCCAGCAGCGCCGTTTCCTTGAACATCTCGCCCTGGATCTGGCAGGCGTCGTCCCAGGCCGGCTCGCGGCTCATCGTCGCGTCCATCGCGAAAATCAGACGACCGCGCTCGCCGTCCGGTTTGCGCGCCGGCGCCGCGGCGACCTTCGCGAGGAAGTCGTCGACTTCGCTTCGTCCCGATTTTTCGGGCGGCTTCGCCACGCCCTGCTCCCCCTTCATGCTGCATAACGGACTAAGAATCCCATTATAACAATATTTTGGAACCGTGCGGAGCGGCTTCAACCGCAATCGGCGAGAATCGTCACAAACCGAGAAGCAGGTCTTTCGCCTCGTTTACCTTGTGGGCGAGGTAGTCGGTGCCGCCATGGTCGGGGTGCACCTGCTTGATCAGGCGGCGGTGCGACGCCTTGATTTCGTCCGCCGACGCCCCCCTGGAAAGGCCAAGCAGGCTTCTGGCCTCCTCTTCGCTCATGGCGCCGTTGGCGTGTTGACGAGATCCATTGTCCTTCCCGTTCGCGCCGGCCCCGGCCGACTTGCCATGCCGCGCGCCGGCATGGGCATGGTCGAGATAGGCATTGAGGATATGGACCGAATCGGGATCGGAAGAGACCTCGACCTGCAGCAGGTGCAATTCTTCCAGCGTCATGGTGGACAGCACCGTTCCGCGATATGTCCCCTTGGTCACCTGGCCGTCGAACAGCCCGGCGTCGTGGTCGAGAACCATTTTAAGATAAAGGGTCCGCATATGGGATTCAGGCCGCCGACCGGCGCCGCGCCCAAATCTCTCCCACAGCGCGTAGCTGATTGCCGCAACCGGGAGCGGCAGGATATAAAGCAACCAAACCATGGGAAGATGCTTCGACCAGGTCAGGATCGCCACCGAAACAACGGCGCCGAGTACGGCCGCTTCGCCCATAGCGCGTGGCATCGTGGTCCGGAACCGACCGGCCAACCGCATGGCCAGGAAGAATCCCGTGAAAACCGCACCCGCCCCGAACAGCATCCATAGCAGGGCCAAAGCCATGCGGGGGTCTGTCGGTCCGCCTTCCATGGGCCAATAGAAGAAATCATAGAGAATCGGGGGCATGGCGGTCGATCATGTCGGCAGGAACAACCGCCGGACGGTCAGGCGGCAGCGTGGTTGTGGCCGCTGGCCTTGGCAGCACTGGTGACGGCGCCCAGAAGATTGCGCACCTCATGCTTGGCCGCAACATGCGACATGGCGCGTCGGTTGTCGCCGCCCGAAGCCGAAACGTCGAACAGGGTAAGCCCCTTCAGGAACAGTTCTCGAAAAATGACCCGCTCGCCGAAGCCGGGCAGCACACTGAACTGGAACCGCTCTACCAGTTCGCGCATGACCGCGTCCATCGAGCGCTTGTTGTTCGATTCCAGCGCGCCCAGTCGGTTACGCAGGACGATCCAGTCGGTATCGATCTTGTCCCTGGCCAGCTTCAACGCGCGCTGCTCCCATACTGACTCGGTATAGTGACCGGGCCCGGTGACATGCAGGTCCAGCGGCGAAAGCCGCGCGATGACATCGAGATCTATGAAACTGTCGTTTATCGGCGTCACCAGAACGTCCGCATGACTGTGGGCATGGGCGCCCAGGACCGTATCATTGCCTGGGGTATCGATGACGATATAGTCCGCATTGCCATGCAGGCCCTTCATGAAGGTATCGAAGCGGGACAGTTCGGCGCCCCTGGCGGTTACGACCGTGCCCAGCGCGCTGGGCGAAAAGCGCCTTTGGTCGGGCATGTGCAGCGTCTGGCCGGTCGCCTCTGCATAGGCCACCCGGCATTCGAGAAAACGCGTCAATGTGCGTTGGCGAAAATCGAGATCCACGCAAATCACGTTGTGACCGCCGTCGATCAGGCCGAAGACGAGATTAATCACGGTAGTGGACTTGCCAGAACCGCCCTTTTCGTTGCCTACTACGATACATCGTGCACGCTTGGTATTTGATCCGTATTCCACGGCCTCGTACATGGTGCCACTTCCGGTCGACGGCCGCCTCCGTCAGGCGACCATTTATAATTGCAGACAGTTTGCGAGCCAATTATGTAAATTTCGTTTATATGCAGCAATTTAGATACATTTTTATACTTTTGGCCGTAGCGCTTCTCGCTGGCTGCCAATCCAGTCAACAGGTCGAGGACCGGCTGGTTGCGGCCTTTGGCGAGACCATGTTCGACGCCGGTCCCGCCGGTCATGGACAGGGCGAAATGTTTTCCAGGAGCGGCAACCTCGCCAAATGGGAGTCGCCCGTCACCGTCGCCGTGGTCGAGGGCGCCAACCCGGCTAATGTCGACTTCACGAAAAAGTCACTGGCCGAAATGGCGGAACTGAGTGGCCTTGCGTTCGAATGGGTGGAGCCCGGCGCCCGCGGGATCGAGCTGGAAATCCACTTCAGCGACGAGCGGGACTTCGTCATCAACGGAAACCAGCGGGCGGCATGCTACGCCAGTATCGACGGCTCCCCGGACGGTCGCCTTGGTGACGTCGCCATCTTTATCGGCCGTGCCGGAGAAGGCGAATGGCGCACCGGCTGCCTGACGCATGAACTGCTGCACGGCCTGGGCTGGCGCGGCCATACGCATCGCGTACGCTCCGCCATCAGCTATGCCCATGGGGAGACCGAACTGACCAAATGGGACAGGCTGATGATGCGCACGCTTTACGACCCCAGGCTGCCGCCTGGAATCTCAAAGACCGATGCAATGCCGATCGTACGTGCTATCCTGCGCGAACTGATTGATGAGTGACCGGCCTTATCGCCAAGGAATGGTTGTTATGCGTTATGTCTACCGGAAACTGGCTGCTATAGCCGTTATCATCCCGTTCCTCGCCGGCTGCGCGGAGGAATCGCTGGGCCCCGAATATGGTGAGATCGGCGAGGAGGAAAGCGGGCTGCAGTTTTACGCACCGGGACTGGCGGGCGGATACCGGAAAATCATATCCGGCCAGGACGAACAGTACGTAAAACGCATGGTTGCGATATACGGCCCAAAACAGGGCGAATTTCCCCATGGCCAGCTCGTCCTGATAGAGATGCCGCCAGGGCGGCATTTTTCGCGCGTCGACCCGCCAGAGGACACGATCGAAGACTGGGGATTGTTCGAGAACCGGGCGATAGCCGGCGGACCCGCGGGTACCGCCGTCAATAGGATCGGACGCATCGATTACGCTGCGTTCCAGGCCGACGGCGTGGCTTGTGTCGTCTTCCGGCAGCCTTTCGGCACGGTCTACGGCACCGGCCGTGGCACCCGGCTGCTGGACGGTTATTACTGCAAGGGCAAGGCCCCGATGATGACCGAGAGCGAGGCTGTGTCCGTTCTAAAGGCCGTCGGGCACAGGCGTTACGGACGGATCGAGCCGCCCGTGGGGTGGTCGAAGCCCCTGACGCTAAAAATCCAGGCAGTCTGGAGCAACGACTCATCCGACGTCGACAAATACGAAGGCCAGATCAGATTTCCGTCGGGCGAAGCGGATGGAGCCATCCGAATCGGGCCAGACGCCGGACGCGATTGCAGCGGAATCGTGACTTACGACAGGAATGAGGAAAAGACGATTTTTATGCTGTGGTCCCTTACCTGCACCGACGGCGTCACGGCCGCGGGAACGATCAGGATAAGGAAGCTCAATGGTTCCTCTTATTTGTTCGGTGGGGGCGAAGACAGTAAAGGGCGCAATGTCGCAATAATCGATTAAGGCGTTTTTGGCCTCATTTCCCGCCCTTGCGCATTGCCTCCCAGTCCTCGTCGGTCATCATGTCGCCGATAAAGTTGAACTCGCCGGCGCCCTTCAGCCATTCGCCGCCGTCGATGGTGACGACCTCGCCGTTCATATAGCCGGAGAAATCGGACATCAGGTAGCTGGCCAGGTTCGCCAGTTCGATATGTTCGCCGGGCCGGCCCAACGGATTGCGCTTTTCGATCATGTCGGCCATTTCCGGCTTGGGCACCAGACGCTCCCAGGCGCCGGGCGTGGGGAACGGACCCGGCGCGATGGCGTTCAGCCGCACCCCGCGCCCGCCCCATTCGACGGCCAGGCTGCGGGTCATCGCCAGCACGCCGGCCTTGGCCATTGCCGAGGGCACGACATAGGCCGAGCCGGTCCAGGCATAGGTGGTGACGATCGACATCACGGTCGCCTTGTGCCCGGCCGCCAGCCAGCGCCGCCCGCAGCCCAGCGTCACATAGGCCGTGCCGTGCAGCACGATGCCCAGCACCGCATCCACCGCGCGCGGCGACAGGGTCTCGGTCCGGGCGATGAAATTGCCGGCGGCGTTGTTGACCAGCCCGTCCAGCGGGCCATTGTCCCAGATCGCATCCAGCATCGCCTCCACCGCGGCGGCATCGCGGATGTCGCAGCCATGGGTTTCGGCCCCGCCGAGTTCCCTGGCCGCCCCTTCCAGCGCATCGGTGCGGCGGCCGCAGATCACCAGCTCCGCGCCCAGATCGTGGAAGCGCCGGCCCATCGACAGGCCCAGTCCGCTGCCGCCGCCGGTAACCAGAATGCGCTTGCCCGCCAGAAGATTCGCCTGAAACATCGCCCGTCCTTTTCCCCGCTGTTCGATCATCCGCCGATAGCTTTAGCAGGCTTTCGGCCGGCTGGCATCACCGGGCGAACGCGGTTAGACTGCCGCCGCGCAGAGGTAGAGGAAAAGGGGGTGCATCATGGCTGCCGATGGAGGGATTCCCGACGCCGCCTATGTGGACGACAAGCTTGGCCCGGTGACCGGGCGGCTGACCGCGCTACATTGGACCGGGCACGATGACCCGGCCCGGGCAACGCCGCTCGATTTCGGCTGAGGACGCGAGCGCCGCCCATGCTGCAATCCGCCAGGACCTATTCCGACGCCATCGGCAGTTTCCGATGGCGTGTTCCCGCCTCCTACAATATCGGCGTCGACATCTGCGACCACCAGAACGCCGGCGCCACGGCGCTGATCTGCCCGCAACCCAACGGCAAGATCAGGATCTACAGCTTCGGCGACCTGAAACGCCAGTCCAATAAGCTGGCCAACGTATTGGCCGCGCGCGGCGTCAGGCCGGGCGACCGGGTGGGTATCCTGCTGCCCCAGGCGCCGGAGACCGCCATCGCCCATATCGCGGTCTACAAGGGCGGCATGATCGCGGTGCCGCTGTTCACGCTGTTCGGGGCTGACGCGCTGGAATACCGGCTGAAGGCGGCCGGCGTGCGAGCGTTGATCAGCGATTCCAACGGCCTCGCCAAACTCGCCGCGATCCGCGACCGCCTGCCGGACCTCAAGCTGGTCATGTCGATCGACGGCCCCGGCGACGGGGCGGAGGATTACCACCGGCTGCTGTCCAAGGCCTATGACAGCTTCCAGCCCAGGCCGACCCGCGCCGACGACCCGGCGCTGATCATCTTCACCTCCGGCACCACCGGCCCGCCGAAGGGGGCATTGCATGCCCATCGGACTCTGCTGGGCCATCTGCCGGGTGTGGAATTCCCGCATGAGTTCTTCCCGAAGAAGGGCGATCTGTTCTGGACGCCGGCAGACTGGGCCTGGATCGGCGGGCTGATAGACGTGCTGCTGCCCTCGCTGCATCACGGCGTGCCGGTGCTGACCTGGCGGGCGCAGAAATTCGACCCGGAGGAAGCCTATCGCCTGATGGCCAGGCACAAGGTGCGCAACGCCTTCATGCCGCCCACCGCGCTGAAGCTGATGCGCCAGATTGGCCCCCGGCCCTTCGCGGCGCGCGACTGCAAGCTGCGCTCCATCGGATCGGGCGGCGAGACGCTGGGCGCGGAACTGCTGGACTGGGGACGCGAGACCTTCGGCCTGACGATCAACGAATTCTATGGCCAGACCGAATGCAACCTGGTGGTCGGCAACTGCGCCGGCATCATGAAGGTGCGCCCGGGCTCGATGGGTCGCGCCATCCCCGGCCACCGCGTCGGCATCGTCGATGAAGAGGGCAACGAACTGGCAGACGGCACGGAAGGCAATATCGCGGTGCGCCGGCCGGACCCGGTGATGTTCCTGGAATACTGGAATAATCCAGAGGCGACGCGGGAAAAATTCGCCGGCGACTGGCTTTTAACCGGCGACCGGGGATTCCGCGACGAAGACGGCTATTTCCACTATGTCGGGCGCGACGACGATGTCATCACCACGGCCGGCTACCGCGTCGGCCCCGGGGAGGTTGAGGACTGTCTGGCCCGCCATATGGCGGTGGCGATGGCCGCCGTCATCGGCATCCCCGACCCGGTCCGGACCCAGGCAATCAAGGCCTTCGTCTTGCTGCGCCCGGGCTTCGAGGGCACGCCGGCTCTGGCCCGCGAAATCCAGGATCATGTCAAAACCCGCCTCGCCGCCCACGAATATCCCCGCGAGGTGGAATTCGTCAGCGCCCTGCCCATGACCAGCACCGGCAAAATCATGCGCGGCGAGCTGCGCGCACGGGAGGCGGAACGGCGGGGGGAGGAATAGACTTGGACGATATGCTCATCGAGCCGGTCCCGGCCGCTAAGAAAGAGGTCTTCCGGCGAAATTTCCAGGTCTACCTGCAGGAGCATTCCGCCTTCACGGGCAAGCAACCCGTCGACGGGGTCTTCGAATATCCCTGGTTCGACCTCTATTGGCGGGAGCCGTCGCTGCGCTGGCCGTTCTGGGCGCGGGCGGGCGACGATGTCGCCGCCCTGGCGTTCGTCCGCCTCGAAGAGGAGGACGGCTGCTACGAGATGGCGGAGTTCTTCGTCGTCGACCGCTATCGGAGGCAAGGCCTGGGCGGCCGTTTCGCCAGAGACATCATTTTGCGCTTCGAGGGCCCCTGGAAAGTCAATCAGGCCAGGGCCTATGCAGGGGCGACAGCATTCTGGCGCAGCGTCATCGGCGGCATAGCCGACTATACCGAGAGGCCCCTGTTGCGCGACGGCGGGATCGAACGCCTGGAGCAGCGCTTCGTCGTCTGACGCACGCAGGCGCCACCGGGGACACTGCCCCCCTCACAACCGCGCCAGCCTCTCGGTGATCAGCGCGTAGAAGCCGTCGGCGTCGATTTCGTTGATGACCAGGGCGTTGGGCTCTTCGCCCGTAATTCCCCACCAGTCGACCACGGTGCGGCCCATGGAGAGCTCCGACTGGGTTTCGATGCGCACCCTCGCCTGGCGGCCCGAAAACAGCTCCGGTTTCAGCAGATACGCGATGACGCAGGGGTCGTGCAGCGGCCCGCCCGCCATGCCATAGCGGTCCATGTCGAAGCGGTCGTAGAAATCCAGCATGCCGGCAACCGCGGCCGAGACCGGCGTGCCGATGGCACGGATCGCATCCAGCCGCGCCGGCGTGGTGATCGCCTTGTGGGTCACGTCGAGGGGAATCATCACGACGGGCCGGCCGCATTCGAACACTACATGGGCGGCGTGCGGGTCGACATAGATGTTGAACTCGGCCGACGGCGTGGTGTTGCCGGTGATCATCGCGGCCCCGCCCATCAGCACGATTTCGCGGATATTGGGCAGGATGCGCGGCGCCTTGACGATGGCCTGGGCGATGTTGGTCAGCGGCCCCAGCGGGCAGAGCGTGACAGCGTCCGGCCCGGCGGTCAGGCATGTCTCGACGATGAAATCCACCGCATGGGTCCGTGCCAGCGCCATGGATGGCGGCGGCAGGTCGCAGCCGTCCAGCCCGGTCTTGCCATGCACGGATTCCGCCGTCACCAGCGGCCGCAGTAACGGCCCCGGACAACCCGCATAAACGGGAATGTCGGTCCGCCCCGCCAACTCCACCAGGCGGCGCGCATTGGCGGCGGTCAATTCCAGCGGCACATTGCCGGCGACGCAGGCAATGCCGCGGATATCCAGCTCGTCCGGCGAGGCCATGGCCAGCAGCAGGGCGACGGCGTCGTCCTGGCCGGGGTCGCAGTCGATAATGATGGGGCGTGCGGTCATGGGGCCAGTAACGCGGTGGGCTGGCCGGTTGTCAAGCAGATGGATGTGGGGTGTTGGCAGTCGGCCAGAAGCTTATGGCAAGAAGCCAGTGGCCTGTGGCTTACTCGCCATTCAAGCCCGTGCAAACAAGTTTTCCGCGGGTTTCAGCGTCGTTTTTTGCCTGCCGGCACTCACGCCGGGCGGTATTCGAAGGCCGCGCGGACGAGGCCGTGGTCGGACGTCCCGGTCTTCTTGTGATCGTCGTCGTTGAGGTGGTCGTTATAGATTTCCAGGCCCTTGAAGGCCCAGAGCCTCTTGCGGCTGTTGTCGTAGAACTCCTGGCTCACCAGGATGTGGTCCAGGGACTCCTTGATATTGCTGAAGATATGCGTGTAGTAGACGTCGCGCAGGCTGCGGTATTCCTGCAGCGTCCCGGCCGCGTACAGGTCGACGTCACTGCCGCCACTGGAAAGGCCGGATAACAGGTAGTTCGGCTGTCCGCCCAGAATGTTGAGCGTATTGCTGTGCTGGCTGTCGTTGAGATCGCCCAGCACGACCACCGGCGTATCCGTGTTTTTCATCCGCTCCGTCAGAATCAGCCGCAGGGCCATCGCCTCGGCCGTGCGCCTTATGGTCGATATCGCGGCGCCGATCGCCTCGCTATGTTTGGAGTAGGTCTGCCTGTTGTACCAGGGTTCCCGATGGATCGAGGCCGGCCGTTTCGATTTGAAATGGCAGACATAGACATGAATGCGTTTTCCGTCCGACCTTGGTTTGACCTCGAAATGCAGCACCGGGCGGGAAAAGGAATCGATCTGCACGGCGATATCGGAAGTCTGCTCATCGTCTCCGCCACTGCTCAATTTGAAAATGTCGGGAAACGCTTCGATCCATTCGGGCTCTCCCACCAGGATGTCCGAGCGCACCGCGCCGGCGCAGACGATGCGCTGGCCGGCATGGCCGTCCGGCACCAGAAGCGTGTAATCGCCGTCCAGCCCGGCCTGCGAAAAGCAGTTGTTCAGGGAATCGGCGTGCCAGAGCTCCTGGAATCCCCACACCTCCGCCTCAATCGACCGCAGCGCCTGGACCATCCATGAAATTTTCCTGTCATATTCCTGCTGGCTCCAGCCGTTCTGGTCCCGGTACATCGGCAGTCCCGGTTCATTCAGATTCAACAGATTGCATGTGGCGAAGCTTACCTGTGTTCGCGCCATCGGCAGTCTCCCCAAATAAAGTTGTTTTAAATAGATAACACGGATAGACGCGCTTTTCCGGAATTTTCTGCAACTATGTCGGGCGAATCGCGACCCTGAGTGGAACGCCGGAAGATCAATCTCCGGATGAAACGCCCGATTACACAAGAACCGCATCGGACCGGCGCTGGCGGGACCCGGACTCCGGCGAGCTGACGCCTGGCGTCCCGGAAATCGCCCCGCCCCGCCCCGCAACACTGGAAACCGGTTGCTTCCTGTGCCACATAGGGGCCAACCTGAACCCGGCGATACCGACAGCATGGAGAACCCAGCCTTGCCGGCCAACGAGAAACTTGTCCTGGCGCTGCCGAAGGGGCGCATCCTGGAAGAGGTCATGCCGCTGGTGCGCGCGGCCGGCATCGAGCCGGAGCCCGCCTTCGACGACCCGAAATCGCGCCTCCTGCAGTTCGCGACCAATATTCCCGAACTGTCGATCATCCGCGTGCGCAGCTTCGACGTGGCGACCTTCGTCGCCTTCGGCGCGGCGCATCTGGGAGTCGCCGGCAACGACGTGCTGATGGAGTTCAACTATTCGGAACTCTTCGCGCCGGTGGATTTGAAAATCGGCCATTGCCGGCTGTCGGTAGCCGAGCCAAAGGAGATGGTGCGCAAGGACGACCCAAGGCGCTGGAGCCACATCCGCATCGCCACCAAATATCCGGCGATCACGCGAGCGCATTTCGCAGCGCGCGGGGTGCAGGCGGAATGCATCAAGCTGAACGGCGCCATGGAGCTGGCGCCGGGGCTGGGGCTGTGCCGCCGCATCGTCGACCTGGTCTCGACCGGCAAGACGCTGGCGGAAAACGGGCTGGTCGAGGTCGAGACCATCGCCGAGATCACCAGCCGACTGATCGTCAACCGTACCGCGCTGAAGACCCGCCCCGCCCAGGTCGGCGGCTGGATCGACCGGTTCCGGGAGATTGCCGATGCCGCATAGGCTGAATGCGGCGGATGCCGGCTTCGAGGCGGATTTCCGTGCGCTGTTGGCCGACAAGCGCGAGGTCTCGGTCGACGTCAATGATACGGTGGCGGCGATCCTGGCCGAGGTGCGGGCGCGCGGCGACGCGGCGGTCATCGAATATACCAGCCGTTTCGACCGCGCTGACCTGACGCCAGAGACCATGCGTTTCACGGCGGCCGAGATCGAGGCGGCCGTTGCAGCCTGCGGCAAGGATGCGCTGGCGGCGCTGGACATGGCGGCCGTCCGCATCCGTTCCTTCCACGAAAAACAGAAGCCGGGCGAACTCGCCTATACCGACGAGGCGGGGGTCAAGCTTGGCCAGCGCTGGACGCCGGTGGGCGCGGCCGGGCTGTATGTCCCTGGCGGCACGGCGGCCTATCCCAGCTCGGTACTGATGAACGCGATCCCGGCGCTCGTCGCCGGCGTCGAGCGCCGGGTCATGGTGGTGCCGACCCCGGACGGCGTGGTCAACCCGCTGGTGCTGGCCGCGGCCAGGGTCGCCGGCATAACCGAGATATACCGCGTCGGCGGGGCGCAGGCGGTGGCGGCCCTGGCCTACGGCACCGACGCAATCGCCCCGGTGGACAAGGTGGTGGGGCCGGGCAATGCCTATGTGGCGGCGGCCAAGCGCCAGGTCTTCGGTATCGTCGGCATCGACATGATCGCGGGGCCGTCTGAAATCCTGGTGGTGGCGGATGCGGAAAACGACGCGGGCTGGATCGCCATGGACTTGTTGTCCCAGGCCGAGCATGACGAATCCGCCCAGTCGATCCTGATCACCGACGATGCGGGATTCGCGGGCCAGGTGGAACGCGCGATCGAGGGCCACCTGAAAACTCTGCCCCGCGCCGCCATCGCCGGCAAGAGCTGGGAGGATTTCGGGGCTGTCATCCTGGTCGAGGCGCTGGCCGACGCCATCCCGCTGGTCGACCGCATCGCGCCGGAGCATCTGGAGCTGGCCGTGGCCGACCCGGAGGTGCTGGGGTCCCGCGTCCGAAATGCCGGGGCGATCTTCCTCGGCCGCTATACGCCGGAAGCCATCGGCGACTATGTGGCGGGGCCGAACCATGTACTGCCGACGGCACGCAGCGCACGCTTTTCCTCGGGCCTCGGCGTGCTGGACTTCATGAAGCGGACGACCATTGTGGCCTGCGACGCCGACAGCCTGGCCCGTATCGGACCCGCCGCCGTGACGCTGGCCAAGACGGAAGGGCTGGATGCGCATGCGGCCTCGGTGGCGATCCGCCTCAACAGGGGCGCGCGGGACGGCGGCTGAAGATGGGTCATTGTCAGCGGGAATTGGTGTAGTGGGCGACCCGAGGATCATCTCGCTCGACCTCGATGAAAAGACGGTGCTGCGCCGTAACCCGGAGATCGAGCACGAGCGCGCCGTGGCGATCTTCGATATCCTGGAGGAAAATCGCTTCGCTCCGATCGGCCATGACGGCGGACCCTACGATCTCAAGCTCAGCATCGAGGACCGGCAGCGGCTGGTGTTGGACATCCATGCCGAGAACGGCGACCCGGTGGAACGGGTGACCCTGTCGGTGACGCCCTTCCGGCGCATCGTGAAGGACTACTTCCAGATCTGCGAAAGCTATTTCGACGCCATCAAGCGGCTGTCGCCCTCGCAGATCGAGACCGTCGACATGGCGCGGCGCGGCCTGCACAACGAGGGCTCGGACATGCTGAGCGAGCGTCTGCGGGACAAGATCGACATGGACCAGGACACGGCCCGCCGGCTGTTCACGCTGATCTGCGTCCTGCATATCCGTGGATAACAATGTGACAGAGTTGCCCGGAGCCGTGCTGTTCGCTTGCAGCCAGAACTCGCTGCGCTCGCCGATGGCGGAGGGGATCATGAAGCATCTGCATGGGCGGCGGATCTTCGTCGATTCCGTCGGCGTGCGTGCCAGCACGCTGGACCCCTTCGCGGCCGAGGTGATGGAGGAGATCGGCATTTCGATCGACAAGCACCGGTCCAAGAGCTTCGACGAGCTGGAGGACGGGTCCTTCGACGTGATTATCACGCTCTCGCCGGAAGCCCAGCACAGCGCCGTGGAGATGACCCGCACCATGGCCTGCGAGGTGGAGTTTTGGCACACATTCGATCCCTCGATCGTCGAGGGCAACCGCGAGGCGCGCCTGGACGCCTACCGCCAGGTGCGCGACCAGTTGATGAAACGCATCATGGAGCGCTTTCCCGTCGAGGGCGGCCTGGCGAGCGTGTGAGGAGAAAGCAAATGGCAGACCCCGCACTGGTGGATCGCCTGCTGGATGTTGTCGAGCTTGAGATCGTGCCGAGGACGGCCGAGGGCGTGGCGCGCGGCAACAAGCTGTTCGGGGCGGCGATCCTGCGCAAGGCCGATTGGTCCACGGTGATCGCCGAGACCAACAACGAAACCGAAAACCCGCTATGGCATGGCGAGATCCATGCGCTGAAGCGGTTCTACGAATTGCAGCGCGAAGGCCGCCCGAAGCCGGCCGATTGCCTGTTCCTGGCAACGCACGAGCCCTGCTCCCTTTGCCTGTCTGCCATCACCTGGGGCGGGTATGACAATTTCTATTACCTGTTCAGTCACGAAGATTCCCGCGATTCCTTCAATATCCCGCACGACCTGCAGATCCTCAAGGAGGTGTTCCGGCTGGAGCCCGGCGGCTACGCGGCGGAGAACCATTACTGGAAGAGCCACGATATCGTGCGGCTGATCGACGGCCTCGAACAACCGGACCGGGTGCGGCTCGCCCGGCGCGTGGAGAAACTTGCCGAAATCTATGCGGGATTTTCGGAAACCTATCAGGCGAACAAGCATCTGGCTGGCGGCAATATTCCGCTGGATTGAAGGGCGGGGTCAAAGGAAAAACCGCAGAGATACAGAGACTTATATCTTCACCCTCTCTACGGCTCTCTGCGCGTCCCCATCCTGCAGCGGCCGACTTCATGCCGGGATAAAAGGAAACTCACCCGTCAGCCGATCAGGCTTGGACCTGAACAACCTTATTAGACTCCACAGCTAGAGCCTTTTCCGACCATCTTCAAACTTGTCGGGCGCGCCCGTTCGGCGCGTGCTGTCGCCGCTGGAGACCGGCCGTTCCCGACCCCTTTTTGCCACGGCACCAGCCTGTCCTGTCCAAGCCGCGGGTGCGACGATTTGGACATTGCACCATCGGCATCGGCGCTATATGCAATTAATAATCATTCGCAATTAGATTGGATGAGGGAGCAATGCAGGGGTACCGCTCACTGATAGGACAGGCCGGTAAATCCATTCGGTCAGGGTCTCGGGGCAGTCTCAAGACCGCCCTGGCCGCTCTGGCGCTGATGCTGGGCATGGCTACATCGCCGGAGGCGCGCGCCGAGACATTTTCCTGGACCGCTGTTGCGGAGGAAACCATCGCGGCTCTGAACGAAGCATCGCAACACCACGCCGAGGGCGACATTGCACAGAGCAAGCGCGCCATCACCCGAGCCTATTTCGGCGTGTTCGAGGAGCAAAAGATGGAGGCCGCCCTGAGAAAGATGCTGGGCGAGAGCCATACCTTCATGGTCGAGCGTCAGTTCAGCACATTGCGCAAAAACGTGGCAAAGGCGACGCCGGAGGATTTCAGCCGGACCGTGGAAACGCTGGCCGAACAGCTGCGTGCCGACGCGCTGCAACTCGACGCGCTGGGCGTTCCGCAGGAGGTTTACAATGCGCGCTAGTCTGCTGTTCGCTTTCTTCCTGCCGTTTCTTCTGGCCGCCCCGGCCGGCAACGCGCTCGCGGACCGGACCGGACTGCCGGACGTAGCCAACGCGCTCGTTGCACAGGGCGACGCGCTGGCGGCGGCATACGAACCGTCCGACGGACTCACCACCAGCGACGGCTTCTCGGACCTGTACTTCGATGTGTTCGAGGGCGGCGGGCTGGAGGCGGCGATCGGCCGTCGCGACGCCGGCCGCAAGGCGGAAATCGAGTCCTATTTCTCGCGGATCATCGGCGCCAGCGCCAAGGGTGCAGCCGAACGAGCGATAGCCGAGGGCTGGCAGAAGCTGCGCGAGGCACTTATCGAGGAGCGCGACCTCTATGCCGCAGCGCCGCAGACATCGACCTGGCTTTCAACCGGGATCCAGGCATTCCTGCTGCTGCTGCGCGAAGGCGTCGAGGCGCTGCTCGTGGTCGGCGCGCTGATCGCCTATGTGCAGCGGGCCGGCGGCGGTCGGGCGATGCCGATGCTGTATGGCGGCATCGTGGCGGCGCTAATCGCCAGTCTTGCGACCGCGGCAGTCGTCCGCGCCTCGGTCGTCGGCCTCGACGGTCGCGCACTGGAGGCGGTCGAGGGCATCACCATGCTGCTCGCAGCGGCGGTGCTGCTGTATGTCGGGCACTGGATGCTGGCCCGGCGCGAGGCCGAACGCTGGCAGGGCTATATCCGCCGCAAGGTCGACGCGGCTGTGGAGACCGGCAGCGGCTTTGCGCTGGCCGCGGCGGTCTTCCTTGCGGTCTATCGAGAAGGCGCCGAGACCGTGCTGTTCTACCACGCCCTGCTGGCCGACGCACAAGGGACCGAGGGCGCGGCGGTGCTCGGGTTCCTCGCCGCCGCCGTCGTGCTCGCCGGGTTGTTCATGGCGGTGCGGACGCTGGGCCTGCGCTTGCCGCTGAAGCCGTTCTTCACGTTGACGGCGGCGCTGCTGTTAGGCCTCGCGTTCATCTTCGTGGGCAAGGGGATCGTCGAGCTGCAGGTCATTCGCTGGCTGCCGACCACCGCCGTCCAGGGCATGCCGCAGCTTCCGTGGATCGGCGTATTCCCCAGCGTCGAGGGACTCGCCGCCCAGGCGGCCTTTTTGCTGATCGCCGGTTTCGGCCTGCTGCTGCCGCGGCCGCAGGGGAGGCAGGCATGAGAACCGCGCTCATTGCCGCCGCCGCGACGCCGCGCATCGCCTTGTCCGAGGTGACGCGGCTGGTGGAGGCGTTTCTCGTGCGGCATCGCCACCGCCTGCCCTGGGTGCATGCGGTGATGTTCCTTGGCTTCATGGCGTTGCTGCTGGTGCCGCCGTTCATGCCGCAACCGGCCGAGCAGGACGGCGCGCTCGACAATTACCGCCTGTTTGCCAACACCGTGTTGTGGGGCGTCTGGTTCCCGCTGGTCCTGCTGTCGGTGGTGGTCACCGGGCGCAGCTGGTGCGGGCTGTTCTGTCCGATGGGTGCCGCCTCGGAATGGGCCAATGCGCGCGGGCTAAAACGCGCAATCCCGGCCTGGGTGAAATGGCCGGGCACGCCGATCGTCAGCTTCATCGTGGTGACGATCTGGGCGCAGACCATCGGCGCCCGCGACCATGTCGAATCCTCGGCCATCCTGTTCGGTAGCGTCATGCTGCTGGCGATTGCCGTCGGCTTCGTGTTCGGTCGCAGCAAGCGCGCCTGGTGCCGGCACATGTGCCCGATCGGCCTGCTGCTCGGCGTCTACTCCCGGCTCGGCGCCATCGATTTCCGCCCCAAACGGCCGGAGACGGGCGGCGACCGCTGGACCGAGGCAACCGCCTGCCCGACCATGATCGATTTGAAGCGCAAGACCGAATCCCGCCACTGCATCGAGTGCTTCCGCTGCGTCAACCCGCGCGCCAAGGGCGGCCTGACGCTGGCGCTGCGCCACCCGGGGGCGGAGATCGAGGAGATCGGCCGCCGCAACGCCAGCCTGTCCGAGGTCATGTTCCTGTTCCTCGGCGCCGGCGTCGCGCTGGGCGGGTTCCTGTGGCTGGTGCTCGACAATTACCAGGAGTTCCGCCTGTGGACCGCGACGACGGCGATCCGCAACGGCATCCTGTGGATCGGCGAGGTCGGCCCGTCCTGGCTGATGGCGGTCTATCCCGACGAGCGCGAGGTGTTCCGTTGGGTCGATTTCCTGACGATTACGATATACATGGCCGGCGTCATGCTGCTGATCACCGCCGCCCTATCGGCCACCACCGCGCTGTCGGCATGGCTGTCGGGACGGCTCGGCGGGCATGGCGACTTCCGCCGGCGCTTCGTCGAGCTCGGCTACCAGGCCGCCCCCGTCGCCATGGTCTCGCTGCTGCTGGGGCTGGGCGGCGAGCTGTTCGGCACCCTCGCCGTGCTCGGCATGCCGGGCGACGCCATCCGCCTCCTCAAGCTTGCCCTG
>CAMYNJ010000005.1 GCA_947259795.1 uncultured Alphaproteobacteria bacterium
GGCCAGCGGGCTGAAATACGAACTGTTCTACGAGGACCTCTGGTATCGCTGGTATACCGAGAACGGGCAATGGCGTTACCGGGTGACGATCGAGGATGAGACTCTCGATTCCGGAGATCTGGACATGGTCGCGGGCACGCCGGCGAAACTCGGCTTCAGCCGCAAATGGGGCCAGTACCGGCTTGAGGTCAGCGATCCGGCGACCGGCACGGCGACCAGCGTGCGCTTCCGTTTCGGCTGGTTTTCCGCCGGCGGATCGTCGGGCGTGCCCGACAAGCTGCAGCTCTCGCTCGACAAGGACAAATACCGGGTCGGCGAGACCGCGCGCGTTCATATCAAGCCGCCCTTCGCGGGCGAGCTGCTGATGACCGTCGCCGGCAGCGCGGTCTACGAGACCCGCAATTTATCGGTGCCGGCCGAAGGGCTGGTGGTCGAACTGCCGGTTAGGGAGGACTGGGACGCGGGCGCCTATGTGACCGCGACCCTGTTCCGCACCGCCGAGACCGGTAAGCCGCATCAGCCGGCCCGCGCCATCGGCCTGGCCTGGCTGGCCCGTGATTACAGCGACCGCACGCTGGACGTGGCGATCGCGGCGCCGGAACGCATTCAGCCCCGCCAGACGATCGACGTCGGCCTCTCCGTCGGCAACATCGCGGCGGGCGAAAAAGCCTATGTGACGCTGGCCGCGGTCGATGTCGGCATATTGCAGCTGACCAGTTTCAAGTCGCCGGCGCCCGCCGACTGGTATTTCGGCAAGCGCCGCATGGGCGTCTTGTTGCGCGACGGCTACGGCCATCTGATCGCCGCCGCCGAGGGCGGGCCGGTGACCATCAGGCAGGGCGGCGACGAGGCCGCCGAAGGCCGCCATCTGGGCGGGCTGGACGCCAGCAGCGTCAAGACCGTCTCGCTGTTCTCGGGCATCGTCACGGTGGGCGAGGGCGGCCGCGTGACCGTGCCGCTGCAGGTGCCCGACTTCAACGGCCGCCTGCGCTTGATGGCCGTGGCCTGGAGCAAATCCGCCGTCGGCTCGGCAGAGACCGACATGATCGTGCGCGACCCCGTGGTCAGCCAGGTCACGCTGCCACGCTTCCTGGCGCCCGGCGACGAGGCGCGGGTTACCGTTTCGGTCCATAATGTGGACGGCCCCGAGGGCAAATATAACGTCTCCTTCGCGGCCGATGGCGTCGTCGGCATGGCGGGCGGCGACATACCGTTCCAGATGGCGCAGGATGCCCGGCGCGACCTGACATGGTCGCTGACCGGCGACGGCGTCGGAGTCGGCGCCCTGACACTGACAATCGCGGGGCCCGATGGCCTCAATCTCGTACGCGACTGGGAAATCGCGGTGCGGCCCGCCCAGGCGGTGACCACCCGGCAGATCAGCTCGCGCATCCAGTCCGGCCAGCAGTCGACGCTGACGGGCAGCATCATGGACGATTTCGTCCCCGGTTCCGGCGAGGCCATGGTCACGCTCAGCGCGCGTCCGGAAATGGGGATGGCGAAATTGCTCAAGTCGCTAAGCCGCTATCCCTATGGCTGCGCCGAGCAGACCACGAGCCGGGCCTTGCCGCTGCTTTACGTATCGGAAGTCGCGGAATCGCTTGGCATCGTCGAGAACGAGACCGTTCTGCGCGGTCGGGTGCAGGACGCCATCCGGCGGCTCTTCACCATGCAGCGTTCCGACGGCTCGTTCGGGCTGTGGAATGCCCACAGCGACCGCGAGGAATGGCTGTCGGCCTATGTCATGGATTTCCTGACCCAGGCCAAGGAACTGAAATACCCCGTGCCGGAATATCCCTACCAGCGCGGGCTGAAATGGCTGCAGACCAGTGTCAGCGACGCCAGCTACAGCAGGGCCAACCTGCCGGCGCGCACCTATGCGCTTTATGTGCTGGCGCGGGCCGGGCAGGTGCGCAAGTCGGATTTGCGCTACCTGTTCGACACGCAATTGCAGAGCATCCCGACCGCGCTCGGGCGGGCCCAGTTGGGGGCGGCCCTCGCACTCTCCGGCGACAGGCGGCGGGCGAGCGGCGCCTTCGTATCGGCCACCCGTACCTGGGACCGGTCCGACCGCTTCTGGAAGGATTGGTGGCACTGGGATTACGGCACCGGGACGCGAGACATGGCCGCCACGGTCTATCTGGCGACCCTGTCGGGGATCGAGGAAGGCGACTGGCCCGGCTATGCCCAGAAGCTGGCCGACCGCATCGGCAAGGAGCGGTATCTCAGCACCCAGGAGAAGGCCTGGCTGATTCTGGCGGCGCGCGAGCTGGGCTCGGCGGAGCCCGTCAAGGTCGCGGTGCAGGGCAAGAGCCTGCCGGAAAGCGAACGGCCGATCCATGTGCGTTTCGGCGAGGACGAAATGCGCGCCGGCGTCTCCGTCGCCAATCACGGCGACAAGCCGGTCTGGCAGAACGTCACCTACAGCGGCGTGCCGCGTGACGAGATGCCCGCCGAGGATGCCGGTTTCGCCATCTTCCGCGCCTTCTATACGCTGGACGGCAGGAAGGCGAATCTCAACAAGGTGCAGCAAGGTGACACGCTGGTCGCCGTGATCCATGGCGAGTCCACATCGAAGCGCGACCAGCAGGCGATGGTCGTCGACCTGCTGCCGGCCGGCTTCGAGCTGGAAAACGAGCGGCTTGAAGGCGGCCGTGACCGGGACGAGCTGCGCTGGCTTGGGGAACTGACTCCGACTCGGCACGAAGAACTGCGCGACGACCGTTATGTCGCGGCCTTCGGCCTGAATCGCTGGGGCAAACAGACCTTCAAGTTCGCCTATCTGGTCCGCGCCGTTTCGCCGGGCAAGTTCACCCTGCCGGCGGTCTATGTAGAGGATATGTATCAGCCGACCTATTTTGCGCGGACCCGTATGATCGGGGGAGACGGCGCATGATCCGGGCGGCATGGTCCAGCCGTCGGCTCGGCCTGGCGGCGGGCGGCGCCTTGCTGCTTGCCGCCACGGCAGTCCTCGCCGACCTTGCCTTCCCGCCCGACCTTTCGCGGCTGGAGGATTCCTCTACGCTAGTGCTGGCCGCCGATGGCACCCTGCTCCGCGGCTTCACCACCGAGTCCGGGGTATGGCGGCTGCCCGCCGACCCGGATGCGGTCGCCCCGGTCTATATGAAGATGCTGCTGGCCTGGGAGGACCGGCGTTTCCGCGGCCATCCCGGGATCGATCCGCTGGCCGTCGGGCGCGCCTTCGGCCAGTTGGTCCGCCATCGCCGCATCGTTTCCGGCGCTTCGACCATCACCATGCAGACGGCCCGCCTGCTGGAGCCGAAGGAACGCACGCTGGGCGCCAAGCTGCACCAGATGTGGCGCGCCCTGCAGCTGGAGCGGCGCTTCACCAAGGATGAAATCCTCGCCCACTACCTGACGCTGGCGCCCTATGGCGGCAATCTGGAAGGCATCCGCGCCGCCTCGCTGGCCTGGTTCGGCAAGGAGCCGCGCCATCTGGCGCCGTCCGAGGCGGCCCTGCTGGTGGCGCTGCCGCAATCGCCGGAATCGCTGCGCCCCGACCGCTATCCGGAGCGCGCCCGCGCCGCGCGCGACAAGGTGCTGGCCGTCATGGAGGAGCGCGGGGTGCTGTCCACCGATATGGTGGCTGAGGCGCGCCTGGATCCGATCCCCTCGCTGCGCCGCCCGATGCCGTTCGACGCGCCCCATTTCGCCTGGCGAATGACGGCCGCCAACCCCGAGGCGCGGATCGTCCGGAGCACGATCGACGCAGAGCACCAGCGCGCGCTTGAGCGCCTGGCGCTGGCCGAGCAGGATTTGCTGGACGACGGCGCCGGCATCGCGATCATGGTCGTCGAGAACGAAAGCCGCCGGGTCCTGGCCTATCTGGGATCCTCCGACTTCTTCGACGACAGCCGCCATGGCCAGATCGACATGATCCAGGCCGTGCGCTCGCCCGGCTCGACCCTGAAGCCCTTCATCTACGGCATGGCATTCGACGATCTGATGATCCATCCCGAAACCGTGGTCGCCGACATGCCGACGCGCTACGGCAACTACCAGCCGGAAAATTTCCTAAAGGTCTATCGCGGCGAGGTGACCGTCCGCGAGGCCCTGCAGCATTCCCTGAATATCCCGGCGGTGACGGTGCTGCGGCATGTCGGCCCGCGCCGGCTGGATGCGCGGCTCAGCGGCGTCGGCGCCCGCCTGGAGTATGGCGGCGCCGGCGAGCCGGGCCTGCCGATGGCGCTGGGCGGGCTCGGCACCACATTGCAGGATCTGGTTGCCCTCTATGCCGGGCTGGCGAACGGCGGCACCGTCTCGCCGCTGGTCATGACGACCGACGATTCGGCGCCGCCGGCGCCGGTGGCGTTGCTGGGCGAGGCGGCGGCCTGGTATGTGACGCGAATTCTGGAAGACGCGCCGCCGCCCGCCGACTATGTCGATTCACGGGCGACGCGCGATCACCGCCGCATCGCCTACAAGACCGGCACCTCCTATGGCTATCGCGACGCCTGGGCGATCGGCTACGACTCGCGTTACACGGTGGGCGTCTGGATCGGCCGTCCGGACGGCACGCCGAGCCCCGACCGCTATGGCCGCGCCACCGCCGCGCCGGTCCTGTTCAAGGTCTTCCTGCAATTGCCGGATAGCGGCAGCCCGGCCAACCCCCGCCGGCCGATAGATGCCACCGACCTGGCCAACCGCGATCTGCCGCCAGGCCTGCAGCGGATATCGGCGGGCGAGGACGCGCCGGGGACGATCGCCCGATCCCTGACCCAGCCGCTGCTGGTATCCTTCCCGCCGGACGGCGCGGTCGTCGAACTGCGGGAAGGCGAGGGCGGTTACGCGGTCCTGCCGTTGATCGCCGATGGCGGGCGCAAACCGCTGCGCTGGCTGGTCAATGGCGAACCGGTCGAGGCGCCGCCGCATCGTCGGCGCGCCGACTGGCGGCCTGATGGCGAGGGCTTCGTCCAGATTACTGTGATCGACGCCGAAGGTACGGCCGCCCGCGCGCAGGTGCTGCTGAAATAATGGCGGTTACTCCCCGGCCCACCCTGAGCCTGTCGAAGGATGCAGCCACTCGACTGCTCTCCAGTGAGCGGGCCGGCGCCGATCAATCTTGAAATGCGCTATTTCCGCCGGGGCGTCGCCACTTTTCGCCCGGCTTCGGTCAGCTTGCAGATCAGCCAGTCCGGCTTGAGAGGGTTCTTGAACCAGGGCTGGGCCCAGCCCTGTTCGATGCAGGCCCTGACGGTGCGCTCACCGACCCGTTTGCCGTCGCTGTCGAACAGCGGCAGCTTGCCGCCAGCCTGATCCAGGCCCCGGCGCAGCCACAATAATTGCACGGCCGTCGGGCGCGGCGTGCGGCGACCTCCCCGTTCAACGGTTTCGCTCGTGTTGTCGACGGCGAGCCGAGGCTTTGAAGACATGGCGGTCCTGTTCCTCTTCCTCTTCTTGTGCCGTGGGTCCATGGTAGGATAGAACTGCCCCCGCGCCAAGCAGACTCCGAGTCGCTGGTCCGAAATTGCAGGAAATTTCATGTCCGTCAGCCTCGTCTACGTCAATACTGCGGACCGCGCCGAGGCGCAGCGCATCGGCCGCGCCATTGTCGATGCCCGTCTGGCGGCCGGGGCCAATATCCTTCCCGAAATTTCTTCGGTATTTCATTGGCAGGGCGGGGTGCGGGAAGCAGGCGAGGCTATGCTGATCCTGAAAACAAGATCCGAACTGATAGACGCAGTCATCGATAGGGTGCGAGCGCTGCACAGCTATGAATGCCCATCCGTCGTCGCCGTGCCTGTCACCGCTGGCAATCCGGACTACCTGGCCTGGGTCGGCCGCGAAACGAGCGCCGGGCAGAGGGACTGAGATGACACAGCGTTCCGCCCGACTGTCGCTGATCTTCTCCAGCCTGGGGCATTTCTATTTCCACATGTTCACGGCCTTCTACGCGGTGATCGTGCTGCGCCTCGAGATCGAATGGGGCGTCGGCTACGACGAACTGCTGGAGCTCTGGTGGCTGGGGTCGCTGCTGGTCGGGCTGGCGGCGCTGCCGGCGGGAAGGCTGGGCGACGTCTGGAGCATCCCCGGCCTGATGGTGATCTATTTCATCGGCATGGGCGCCGCGGCCATCGCCTGCGGGCTGACATCGGCGCCGCCGCCCCTGATGATCGGGCTTGCCGGGATCGGCCTGTTCGGCGCGATCTACCACCCCATCGGCGTGCCCTGGATGATCCGCAATGCCGGCGGCAATCCCGGCAAGATGCTGGCGGTCAACGGCATATTCGGCAGCCTCGGCTCCGCCGGCGCGGGGCTGATCGCGGGAATCCTGATCGACGTGTCGGGCTGGCGCGCCGCCTTCATCGTGCCCGGCATCGTGGCGGCGGCGACCGGGCTGGCGATGCTCTGGTTCATGGCTCGCGGCGATATAAGCGAACGGTCGCGCGCGGGCCTGGAGCGCAAACCCGCCGGCCATGCCGGCACGGCCCGTATTTTCGTGATCCTGCTGATCGCCATGTTCACCGGCGGGCTGATCTATCACGGCACCCAGAACGCCCTGCCCAAGCTGTTCGAGATACGGGTGATGGATTTGTTCATCCCCTGGGTCGCAGGCAATCTGGGTGACTGGGCCGCCGGCCTGCTGGGGGGCGCCAGCGGGATCGGTCTGCTGGTCGCCGCAGTCTATACGGTCGGCGGCATGATGCAGTTGGTGGGCGGCCTGCTGGCGGATCGTTACCCCCTGAAGAACATCTATGTAACCGCCTGGATGATCGAAATGGTGCTGCTGGCCGTGCTGGCCGGCACGGCCGGGCTGGGCTTCATCGGCATCGCCATGCTGGCGGTGATGATGAACCTGGCGCAACTGCCGGCGGAAAACATGCTGCTCGCCCGTTTCACGCCGGAGCGCCATCACGGGCTGGCCTTCGGCGTCAAGTTCGTGCTGGCCTTCGGCTCGGCGCCGCTGGCGATCCTGCTTTTATCCAGGGTTTGGGCGGCGACCGGCGAATTCGAATATCTGTTCCTGGGGCTCGGCGGGGGCGCCCTGCTGATCACCACCCTCGCCATGCTGCTGCCGCATACGGAATCGGCCCGGCCCGCGCCGGCGCCGGGGGAATAGGGGAGACGCGCGATGTACAAGCTTTACTGGGCTCCCGACACGGCCTCGCTGGCCCCGATGGCGGTGCTGGAAGAGGTTGGCGCGGACTATGACGCCATCCTGATCGACTATGAGGGCGGTCAGCAGAAATCGGACGACTATCTGGCGCTGAATCCCTGCGGGCTGATTCCGGCGATGGTCCTGCCCGACGGCCGCGCCATGTTCGAGGCGGCGGCGATCGTCATGCATCTTTGCGACCAGTACCCGGCCGCGCATCTGGCCCCGCCGCCCGGTGATGCGGACCGCCCGCTGTTTTACCAGTGGATGCTCTATCTGGCGGACACGCCGCAGCCGACCTTCCGCCGCTATTATTATCCCGGCCGTTTCGCCGCCGACGAAGACGACGTCCGCAAGTGCGGCGTCGATGCCCTGCTGGATCAATTCGCGATCGTTGAGGACGCGCTGTCGCACGGCGAATGGCTGCTCGGCGCCCGCTTCAGCGCCTGCGACATCTATCTGCATATGCTGACGACCTGGTTCGAGCCGCCCGTAGCGCTCTACGCCCGCTTCCCCAACATTGCCCGCGTCGCCGCCGGCGTCGAGGCGAGGCCGGCCTCGGCCAGGGCCATCGAGAAACACCGGCCTTAATCGATCCGCGCGGTAAACCTGTCCCAGGGGATGATCAGGTTGGCGATGACCCACTGGCCAAGGCGGTTGAAGCGGGCGCGAGGCAGGGGGGTGATGGGGAAGGCGATGGCGCCTGCGTCGCCGGTCGCCAGGAACCGCGCGGCCTCGCGCCCCATGGCGGTCGCCGTCGGCACGCCGCGCCCGGAAAAGCCCACTGCCGTATAGAGTCCGTCCGCCAGCTCATGCAGGCCGGGCAGCTTGCTGGGCGAGACGTCCAGCCAGCCGTTCCAGAAATAGTCGAAGCTGATCGGGCCGAGATAGGGAAACACGCCGTTCAGCCGCCGGCCCAGCCAGGCCGCGCTGTCGCGCGCATTGTTGTTGACGCCGAGGCCGCCCCCGCCGCCGATGACCAGCCGCCCGGCCGCGTCGAAGAAAAAGAAGAAGCTGGAGCCCAGCTCCGCGAAGCTCTGGCCATAGGGCAGCATGCGGTCGCGGATTTCCGGCGCGACGGGCGGCGTCGCGCCCAATGACGAGGCGACGGGATACCAGGCGGTGTCCAATCCGGGCCAGAGGCCGGACCGGCTGGCGTTGGTCGCCAGCAGCACCGCGCGGGCGCGGACGTCGCCATGGGCTGTCGCCAGCCGCCAGCCGCTTCCATCGCGGGCGATGCCGCTGACCGGCGTGCGGCCATGGATCGCCGCGCCGGCCTTCTGCGCCGCCACTGCCAGGCCGCGAGAGAAGGCAAGCGGCTGCAGATTGCCGCCTTCATGGAACAGCAGGGCCGCCTGGAAGCGGTCGCTGCCGACCTGCGCCGCAACGCCGGCCTCGTCCAGCAACTCGACCGCCTTGCCGCGGCGGGTCCATTGTTCCGCCTTGGCGCGGCAGGCGGCGAGTTTCTTGTCGTTGCCCTTGCGCACGACGCTGACCGTGCCGGCCTGGCGGGCGTCGCAATCGATGCCGTGCCGCTCGATCAGCCCGAAAACGAAGGCGCCGGCGCCGGACTGGAAGTCGTTCAGCCGCTCGCCGTAATCCGGGCCGTATCGCGCCGCCACCGCATCGGGCGTATGGTAGGTCCAGTCCGGGGTGCAATGGCCGGCATTGCGGCCGGACGCGCCCCAGCCGGGTTCATGCGCCTCCAGGACGGTGACGTCTCGGCCGTCCTCCGCCAGATGCAGCGCCGCCGACAGCCCGCAATAGCCGGCGCCGACGATGGCGATGTCCGTCTCGATATCGCCGCGAAGGGCAGGGCAGGCCGGCGCGGGCGTTGCGGTGGCCAACCAGAGCGACTCCTCCAGCGGCGTCCAGTGCAGGCCGGCGGCCATGGTGCGCGCCCTATCCCAGCGCTTGTTCGAGATCGGCGATGACGTCCCCGACGCTCTCGATGCCGATCGACAGGCGCACCACCTCCGGGCCGGCGCCGGCGGCGAGCAGTTGCTCGTCGGTCAGTTGCCGATGCGTCGTTGAGGCCGGATGCAGGATCAGCGAGCGGGTGTCGCCGATATTGGCGAGATGGCTGATCAACTCGACACCTTCGACCAGCGCCACGCCCGCCTCGAATCCGCCCTTCAGCCCGAAGGTGAAGACGGCGCCGGCGCCCTTCGGCAGGTATTTCTGCGCCAGCGCCCGATAGGGGCTGGACTCCAGGCCGGCATGGGAGACCCAGCTTACCGCCGGATGTTTCTCGAGCCACTGCGCCACGGCCAATGCGTTGGCGGTGTGGCGTTCGACGCGTAGCGGCAAGGTCTCGATGCCCAGCAGCGTCAGCCAGGCGTTGAAGGGCGACTGGCTGGGGCCGAGGTCGCGCAGCGTCACCGCATGGCTGTAGAGGGTGAAGGCGAGGTCGCCGAAGGTTTCGGCGAAGGTCAGCCCGTGATAGCCCGGCTCGGGTTGCGACAGGCTGGGGAACTTGTCGTTCTGCAGCCAGTCGAATTTACCGGAATCGATGACCACGCCGCCCACCGCCGTGCCGTTGCCCGACAGGAATTTGGTGGTGGAATGAACCACCAGGTCGGCGCCGAATTCGATCGGCCGGCAGAGGTAAGGCGTGGCCAGGGTGTTGTCGACGATCAGCGGGATGCCGGCTTCGTGGGCGATAGCGGCGACGGGTTCGATATCGACCACGACGCCGCCCGGATTGGCCATTTTTTGATAGCGTTACCGAACTGGTTGATCGACCCGCCGTAGAGCTTGCTGGACGCAACGAAATCGTCGCCCGGCCCCATCAGCGCGAACAGCGCCAGGATCTGCGCCGCATGGCCCGACGCCGTCGCCGTCGCGCCGCGCCCGCCCTCCAGCGCCGCCATGCGTTCCTCCAGCACCGAGACCGTCGGGTTGGTCAGGCGCGAATAGATGAAGCCAGGCGCCTGTAGATTGAATAGCGAAGCCGCATGGTCGACATCGTCGAAAACGTATGAAGTGGTCTGGTAAATCGGCGTCATACGCGCGCCGGTCACCGGGTCCGGCGCGGCGCCCGCATGGATCGACAGCGTTTCGAAACCGGGCTTGCCGTTACTCATCTCAAATCTTTCGTTTCTTGCTGGAGATTACACCGGAATTGATGCCGTGCCAGCCAAGCTCGCCGCACAGTCGGGCATATTCGATCTTGGGACAGCGGTTCATCACCACCTTCAGGCCGGCTTCCCCGGCGATGCGCGCGGCCTCATCGTTGCGGATTCCCAGCTGCAGCCACAGCACTTTCGCGCCGATCCGCACTGCATCTTCGGCGATCTGGACGCATTCCTCCGGCTTGCGGAAGACGTCGACCATGTCGATTTTTTCCCCGATATCGGCAAGGCTCTTCGCCACCGGTTCGCCGAGAATCATCTGACCTTCGGCCACGGGGTTCACCGGGATGACGCGATAACCCTTCTGCTGCAGATACTTCATCACGAAGAAGCTGGGCCGGTTCCAGTTGGTGCTGGCGCCGACCATGGCAATGGTCTTCACTTCGCACAGGATGTCGCGGATATAGGCGTCGCTGTAATCGTCATGCCCGGCCGCCGGTGTCGTACCGTCCATCACTTGTGCTTCCAGGCCGGTTTGCGCTTGCCGATGAAGGCGTCGATCCCTTCGCCGGCGTCATGGAACATCATGTTGCAGGCCATTTCGGTCGCCGCGAAGCCATAAGCCTCCTCCATGCCCATTTCCAGCTGGCGATAGAAGACGCGCTTGCCGGCGGCGACCGCGGCCCCGGATTTCGCCGCGACCGTGCCCGCGAGCGCGTCGGTCTTTTCGTCCAGTTCCGCCGCCGCCACCGCATAATTGACCAGCCCGAAATCGACAGCCTTCTCAGCGGAAACGAACTCGCCGGTGAACAGCATCTCGAAGGCCCGCTTGCGTCCCAGATTGCGCGACAGCGCCACGCCCGGCGTCATGCAGAACAGCCCCACATCGATGCCCGAGGTCGCGAAGCTGGCCTCGGTCGAGGCCACGGCCAGGTCCGCATTGGCGACCATCTGGCAGCCGGCGGCCGCGGCGATGCCGTGGACACGCGCGATCACCGGCTGGGGGATGCGCTGCATCGTGGTCATCATGCGGCCGCATTTGGCGAACAGATGCTCGTAGTAGTCCCGGCGCGGATTGGCGCGCATTTCCTTCAGGTCGTGGCCGGCGCAGAAGGCCTTGCCCTCGCCGCCGACAATCACGACCCGCACGGAGCCGTCTTCGGCAATTTCGTCCAGGGCGCCCTGCAGGGCGTCCAGCATCGCCTCCGACAGCGCATTGTATTGTTGCGGCCGGTTCAGCGTGAGCCTGCAGATTCCGTCCGCATCGTGGCGCAGCAGGATATCTTCGCCCTGCGCCGCTTTCTTCGCTGTGCCGACCATCCAACTGCTCCTGATCTCTTTCCTCTGAACCGGAATGATTAAGACATGCAAGGGATATTGGCAAGCAGGCGGCAATCCGCCATAACGGCCTTCATGAAAGCGGAGTCGCCACGCATCACGATCGCGGAATTCGACGCCATTTGCGCCGCCGAGGGCGGCATGGTGGAACATTACGGCTTCGTCACCGATCATATCGGCTATGGCGAGGCGCGGGTGCGCATGCCGATCGACCACGCCCATATCAGGGCCGGCGGAACCGTGTCGGGGCCGGCAATGATGGCGCTCGGCGATTTCGCCGTCTATGCACTGGTCATGGGGATGATCGGCCCGGCCCGGTTGGCGGTCACCACCAGCCTCAACGTCAATTTCCTGCGCCGTCCCGCGCCAGTCGATCTGCTGGCCGAGGCGACGATCCTGAAGCTCGGCAAACGGCTGGCCGTGGGCGCGGTGAACATCCATTCCCTGGGCGACGACAACCCGGTCGCGCATCTGACGGCGACCTATTCCATCCCGCCGCCGGGACAACGCGGCTGACAAATCCCGCAATTCAGCGGCAAAACAATGGATTATGCCGCGGTAAAATGATACCGCAATTGTAACTAATTGTTTTATAAAGAATATCGCCGAACATTAGTCATTGACATGCGCCGCCCGCTCGCCTAAAACAGCGCCGCAACCGGGGTGGGCCGTGCGGGTCTGCCCCCGTATTTTCTTCGACAGGCTTCCGGCCAGGCGCCGGATATTGAGAGGCAAGACCATGCTGAACGGCATGAAAACCTATACGATGAAGCCCTCCGAGATCGAGAAGAAGTGGCTGATCGTCGATGCCGAGGACATTGTCCTTGGCCGTATGGCATCGATCATCGCCAATATTCTTCGCGGCAAGCACAAGCCGGGCTATACGCCGCATATGGACTGCGGCGACAATGTGATCGTCATCAATGCCGAGAAGGTCAAGCTGACCGGCAAGAAGCTGACGGACAAGAAATATTACTGGCACACCGGTTACCCCGGCGGCATCAAGGAGCGCACGGCCGAAAAGATCCTCGGCGGTGCCCATCCGGAACGGGTGATCATCAAGGCCATCGAGCGGATGATCCCGCGCGGGCCCCTGGGTCGCCAGCAGATGAAGAACCTGAAGGTTTATGCGGGCACCGAGCATCCCCATGAAGCGCAGCAGCCGGCGCCGCTGGATATTGCCGCGATGAACCCCAAGAACAAGAGGATCGCGTAGAGATGGCCGACGAGCAGAACGAAACCGAGACCACGACGGTCACCGATCTGGCGGACCTCGGCGAGGCCGCGGGCGTTGTCGAGACGGCCGCCGCGCCACTGTATGAGAAAAAGATCGACGGTCAGGGCCGCGCTTACGCCACCGGCAAGCGCAAGAACGCCGTCGCCCGCGTCTGGATCAAGCCGGGCAGCGGCAAGATCGTCGTCAACGGCCGGGACGTCGCGGTCTATTTTGCGCGCCCGACCCAGCAGATGGTGATCCAGCAGCCCTTCCAGACCGCCAACCGCTCCGACCAGTATGATGTCACCTGCACCGTCAAGGGCGGCGGGCTTTCCGGTCAGGCCGGCGCGGTGCGCCACGGCATCAGCCGGGCGCTGACCAACTTCGAACCCGAACTGCGCGGCGCCCTGAAGTCGGGCGGGTTCCTGACCCGGGACTCCCGCATGGTGGAGCGCAAGAAGTACGGCCGCGCGAAGGCGCGACGCAGCTTCCAGTTCTCCAAGCGTTAATACCGCAGCGGGATATTGCATCGCCGAAGGGCGTCCCCAAGCGGGACGCCCTTTTGTTTTGTGCCGAATTCGGGTAGGAACCAGACCATGTCAGCAAACCAGTCGAACGACAAAGTCAGAGTCGGTATTCTCGGGGCCAGCGGTTATACGGGGGCGGAGCTTGTACGTCTGCTGGTGCGCCATCCGGGCGTGGAGATCGCGCTGTTGACCGCGGACCGTCATGCGGGCAAGCCGCTGGGCGAGGTTTTTCCGCATCTAGCCAGGCTGGCGCTGCCCGATCTGGTGAAGATCGACGATGCCGATTGGGGCAAGCTGGATTTCGTCTTCTGCGCCCTGCCGCACGCCACCACCCAGAAGGTGATCGCCGGCCTGCCGGAGTCCCTGAAGGTCTGCGACCTGTCGGCCGATTTTCGGCTGCGCGACGTGGCCACCTACGCCCAGTGGTATGGCGGCGCGCATCAGGCGCCGGAGCTTCAGAAGCAGGCAATCTACGGCCTGACCGAGGCCTACCGGGAAGACATCGCCGGGGCCCGGCTGGTGGCCAATCCGGGCTGCTATACGACGACCGCCGAACTGCCGCTGATGCCGCTGCTGGAAGCGGGGCTGATCTCCCCAGACGGCATCATCATCGACGCCAAGTCGGGCGTCAGCGGCGCCGGGCGGTCGGAGAAGCAGGCCAACCTCCATACCGAGGTCAGCGAGGGCATCCACGCCTATGCCGTCGCGGCGCACCGCCATGCGCCGGAGATCGAACAGGAACTGGCGGCGGCCGCCGGCCGGCCGGTGACGGTCAGTTTCACGCCGCATCTGATGCCGATGAACCGGGGCATCCTGGCGACGATCTATGTGTCGCTGGTCGACGGCGCCGATGCCGAAGACCTGCGCGTGGCCCTGGCCGTGCGGTATGATCCCGAGCCCTTCGTCCATGTGCTGCCGATAGGCCGGTCGCCGGCGACCCGCGACGTGCGCGGGTCGAACCATTGTCTGATCGGCGTCTTCGCCGACCGCGTGCCGGGCCGCGCCATCCTGCTGTCGGTCACCGACAACCTGGTCAAGGGCGCGTCCGGCCAGGCGATCCAGAACATGAACGTGATGTGCGGCCTGCCCGAAACCATGGGGCTGGAGCAGGAAGCCCTGTTCCCGTAGTAACCAATCAATGGTGCAAGAAGTTCTCGAAGCTCCGGATATTGTCCGGCTAATCAGGACAGACATTTGGCGGATGCGGGCGCTCGCCGCCGCCGCAGCCCTGGAACTACCGGATAGCTGGATCGGCGCCGGTTTCGTCCGCAACGCGGTCTGGGACACCCTGCACGGCTACGACCGTCCGACCGCGCTCAACGACGTCGACGTCCTGTATTTCGATCCGCGCGACCCTTCGCGCGAGGCGGAACGCAGCCACGAGCAGCGGCTGGCGCAGGATATGCCCGGCGTGCCGTGGAGTGTGCGCAATCAGGCGCGCATGCATCTGCGAAACGGCGATGCGCCCTACCGGTCGGTGTTGGACGCCATGCGCTACTGGGGTGAGACCCCCACGGGCGTCGCCATGCGGCTGGGCAGAGAGAGCCACCTAGAGCTTATCGCCGCCTATGGTATCGATGACCTTGTGAACCTTGAGGTGTGGCCGACTCCCAGCTTTGCGGGAAAGCTGCATGTCTATCGGGCGCGTATGAGAAAGAAACGCTGGACTACGATATGGCCGCGCCTCACCGTCCATATGACGTCCCGTCCATGACGCCAGGCGCCGCATGATGAACGGACAGGAGGAGTCCAGCATGCCGATCACGATCGTGCCCTTCCGGGGCGTCATGCCCCGGATCGACCCGACCGCCTTCATTGCGCCCGGCTCGAATCTCGCGGGCGACATCGAAATCGGGGCCGGCAGCAGCATCTGGCTGGGTTGCCAGTTGCGCGGCGATGTCAACGTCATACGTATCGGCGAGAAGGTCAATCTCCAGGACGGCAGCGTGGTTCACGTATCCAGCAAAGGGCAGGGGACGCTGATCGGCGACCGCTGCACCATCGCCCATATGGTGCTGCTGCATGACTGCAGTCTCGAGCCTGACAGCTTCGTCGGCATGAATGCCTGCGTGATGGATGGCGCGGTGGTGGAAAGCTACGCCATGGTGGCGGCCGGCGCACTGGTCACGCCGGGCAAGCGCATACCCTCGGGCGAGCTGTGGGCCGGACGCCAGGCTCGGATCATGCGCAAACTGGCCGACGCCGAACATGCCGAAATCGACCGGCTCGCCAATCTCTATCACGACCTGTCTCGGGAATATCTGGCCGAAGGCGTGGGCGCGCCGCCATGGCCCTGAAACGGCGGTTTTATCGGAATCGGTTGTCTTTTCCGATTGATCGGCATGGGCTCGCCGGTTAACACCGCGCATGTTTGAATTCGCCGCCGCGGTCTTTTTCCTCATCGTCACGCCGGGAACCGGGGTTCTTTCCACCGCCGGCGTCGGTTCGGGGTTCGGATACCGTCCCGGTCTGGCCTATGTTACGGGCCTGTGGGCCGGGAACAATCTCGTCGCCGGACTGGTGATCTCCGGCGTGGCCGCGACGCTGCTGTCCTTTCCCTGGCTGCGCGCCGTGCTGCTGTGGGGGTCGGCGGCCTATCTGCTGTGGCTGGCGGCGAAGATCGCCTTCGCCGGGTCGAAGGTCGCCTTCATCCATTCCGAGCGAGCGCCCGGCCTGTGGAACGGGCTGGCCCTGCAGCCCATCAACCCCAAGGCCTATGCCGTCAACACGGCGCTGTTTTCCGGCTTCGCCTTCATGCCGCAAGCGCTTGCGACCGAGACCCTGATCAAGGTCCTGATCCTGAACCTCATCTGGATTCCGATCCACCTGGCCTGGCTGTGGGCCGGCGTGACCCTGCGCCGCCTCGACCTCGCCGCCTCGATACAGCGGGTGATCAACATGGTCATGGCCACCTCGATGCTGATAGTGGTCGGGCTGGCGGTTCATTCCCAGCTCTGAGGCGCGTTACAGGCCGGGCGGCGAGGGGCGCGGTTGATATACGATCGGGCCACTGACCGACTATCTGCGCACATTCAGCACATGTTGGCTTGGGATCATTTGGCAGACATTCAGGGGCAGTGCGATGAACGGCTGCTGTTAGCCATGAACGGACATGGCGAAAGTTTCATGACAAACCCGTCGCCACATGTTACCCGGCCATATGCCCGCTTCCTACGATACAATCGGCGTTAATTACTCCGATTTAAGGAAACCTGACTCCCGGATCGAGATGATGATCAGGAGAGCTCTGGGGTCCGCAAAAACCGTCCTGAATGTTGGCGCAGGAGCGGGGTCGTATGAGCCCTCCGACAGACAAGTCACGGCTGTCGAGCCTTCTGAGAAAATGATCCAGCAACGCAGTGCCTCAGCAGCTACGGTCATTCAGGGCTATGCAGAAGATTTGCCCTTTGACGACAATTCCTTTGATGCGTCAATGGCGGTTCTGACCGTTCACCATTGGACCGACAAGGGGAAAGGACTCAAAGAGATGCGTCGTGTGACGCGAGGCCCGATCATCGTACTTACTTTCGATCCTTCGCATCGGGGTATGTGGCTTGCGGACTACATTCCGGAACTTGTGAAGTTGGACGAGGCGATAATGCCAAGGATCGCTGATTATGAGGAATGGCTTGGGTCGGTAGAGATTACAGCCGTACCGGTTCCGCAAGACTGTACTGACGGTTTCTTATACGCCTATTGGCGACGGCCTTCGGCTTATCTCGACCCCAGAATTACGGCCGCCATGTCTTCCATTTGGACGGTTGGCAACGTGTCCGAGGGGGTGAGCAAGTTAAAGAACGACCTGGAATCCGGTGCGTGGGAACACCGGTACTCCGATCTGCTCAGCCTATATGAGTATGATGTTGGTTACCGCCTCGTCACGACGAAATGACAAATTCTCAAGATTGAGTCCGCCGTTCAGGTTCAATGCCTCAACAGCGGAAGCCAGGGACACCTGAAAAACCCGTCCGCTTTTATGGCACAACGCGGACCTCAAAACTCGAAATGACCGCTTATTCGCGAGTAGCCAGCGTATTCGACTGAAGCCGCACATTCACAGCGGGATATTACCTAAGCTGGCGACAGCCGGAATACCGCCCCGTAATGGAAGGGCGGCAGTTCGACGAGTTTATCCAGTTTGAAGCCGGCAGGCTCGACCACGGCGCGTGTCTGCTCCGGCGTCATGCGCATTTCCGACTTCGGGCCGCGGGGCTGGCTCAGGACCGGCGTCTCCTCGCGCGGGCGCGCATGCCAGTTCACGATGGCGAACAGGCCGTCGGGCTTCAGGGTTGCTGCCACCGCGGCCGCCAGCGCGGCCTGGTCGGGCACCCCGTGGAAGGTGTTGGCGATGAGCACGAAGTCGACCTTTTCCGGCAGCAGGGCTGGCAGATCCCGCGCGTCGCCCGTTATCCAGCCCGCGACTCGTGTTCCCGCACGTGCCACCTCTTCCCTGGCCTGGGCCAGCATGTCGGGGTCCAGGTCCAGGCCATAGCAGCGCCCCCCGGTCATCCGCGCCAGCGGCGCGGTAAACCAGCCGTCGCCACAGCACAGATCCAGCACCGTCATGTCCGGTGTTATCCCGAGCGCCCGAAGCGTGCCTTCGGGGTCCGGCCAGAGCGCGGACCACCAATCGCGGTCCGGCATACCGGTAGCCGGGAAGGTAGCCTCGCGCTCCGTCATGCCACAACCATGCGCGCCGCCTAGCTCACCTTGACCTTGACGTAGGACCCCGGCGCGTCCTCGATCACCTTCAGCTTGCCGTCGCCTGGCTTGCGCGCGTCGATTTTGGCCCTGCCTCGCTTGGCAATCCACTTGTTCCATTCCGGCCACCAGGACCCCTTGTGCTCGGTGGCGCCGGCCAGCCAGTTATCCGGGGATTTCGGGCATTTGGCGTTGGTCCAGTGCGAGTATTTCTCCGCCGCCGGCGGGTTGACGACGCCGGCGATGTGGCCCGATGCCGCCAGGGTGAATGTGACGGACCCGGAATAGAGCTGGGTCGCGTGGTAGGTGGTTATCCAAGGCGCGATATGGTCCTCGCGGGTCGCCAGGATGAAGGTCGGCGTCTTGATTTTGCGCAGATCGATCGGCACGCCGCCCAGCGTGATCCCGCCCGGCTGCGACAGCTTGTTCTCGACGTACATCTTGCGCAGATAGAAGCTGTGCATGGCCGCCGGCATGCGGGTCGAATCGGAGTTCCAGTACAGCAGGTCGAAGGGGAAGGGGTCCTTGCCCAGCAGGTAGTTGTTCACCACGAAGGACCAGATCAGGTCGTTGGCCCGCAGCATGTTGAAGGTGGTCGCCATTTCCGACCCCTCCAGATAACCGCGCTCGGTCATGCGCTCTTCCAGCGCGGCCAGCTGCGCCTCGTCGATGAATACGCCCAACTCGCCCGGGTCGGTGAAATCCACCAGGGTCGTGAAATAGGTCGCCGTCGCCACCCGGTCGTCGCCCTTTTCCGCCATATAGGCCAGCGTCGAGGCCAGCAGGGTGCCGCCCAGGCAATAGCCGATGACATTCACCTTGTCCTCGGCCGTCGCCTCACCGACCGCGTCCAGCGCCGCCAGCACGCCCTCGAACATGTAATCCTCGAAGGTCTTGGCGGCCAGCTTCTCGTCCGGATTGACCCACGAGACGCAGAAAACGGTGTGTCCCTGTTCGGTCGCCCAGCGGATGAAGGAGTTCTTCTCGCGCAAATCCAGGATGTAATATTTGTTGATCCAGGGCGGCACGATCAGCAGCGGCCGCTTGAAGACCTTTTCGGTCATCGGCTCGAACTGCAGCAGCTGGATCAGATCGTTCTGGAAGACCACCTTGCCCGGCGTGGTGGCCAGATTGCCACCGACCTCGAAGGCGTCCTGGTCGGTCATTTTGATCTTCAACCGGCCCTCGCCGCGCTCCATATCGTCCAGCAGGTTCTGGAGCCCGCGAACCAGGTTCTCGCCCTTGCTGTCCAGCGTTTCGCGCAATACCTCAGGATTGGTCATGACGAAATTCGACGGCGCCATCGCATCGACGAACTGGCGGGTATAGAAATCGACCTTCTTGGCGGTCTGGTCGTCCAGCCCTTCGACTTCCTTGACGGTGTTCTGCATCCAGCGCGCGGTCAGCAGGTAGGACTGCTTGATGAAATCGAAGACGTTGTTTTCTTCCCAGGCCGCGTCCTTGAAGCGGCGGTCATCGTGGGCCGGTGCGATGGTCGCCTCGACCTCCTCGCCCATCAGGCGCCGGGTGGCGTTCTGCCACAAGGTCATATAGTCCTGCCACAGTTCGAACTGGGCCTGCACGATCTTGTGCGGATCCTGCATGAGATGCCGGGTCATCGTGAAGAAGGCCTCGCCGACATTCAGGGGGTCGGCATGGCCCATCCCGCCGCCCTCGGCCTGGCGGGTCAGGAAATCCTGCACCAGCGCCTGGCTGCGCTCGGCGATGTCGGACATGGCGCGGGTGAAATCTCCGTTGCCGTCGGTCTTTTCTTTCTTGGTCTCGGTCGTATCGGCCATTCGCTCTTACCTCGGTATGACTCAGTCAGGCATAATTGCGCGCGGACCGGATGTCCCGCACGAAGTGATAACCATATCCTCCCTGAAATCACCGGCGTGGACATAGCATGGATTTGATATACTTTTCCAGCCCTGCTATGCGATAACATCCGGAAAACGAGGGATCAGGAGTCTTGCCGCCAAATTCCGCCATAGCCCGTTCCGTCCTCCTGCTGTCGGCGCTGACACTGGGTCTGCTGCTGGCCGGCTGCACGGATTACGACGTGCCGGGCGCCGACAAGCCCTGGCCGAAACTGAGCGACTTTCCCGACCGCCCGGATCCTGAGGAAACCGACCAGCGCCGCCGCAAGCTCTACCAACAATATGGCGATCTGGAACGCGCCCTGCCGGAACCGGTGGAACGGCCCGCCCGTCCGCCGGCGGATGCGCTCAAAGTGGCGGTGATCCAGTTCCCGCGGGCCGGGGCCGAACTGGACGAGGGGACCCGGGATATCCTTTCCCAGGTGGCCGCCTACGCCCAGCAGGCGCGCGCCAACGTAATGCTGTTCGGCTATTCCAGCCTCAGCATCGAGCTGGCGGCGGGCCGCAGCGCCAACGAGGCGGCGCGCAATATCGCGGCGGCGCGGCTGCGTGCCGTGGGAGTGGCCCTGGCCGAAGACGGTGTCCCCGTCGACCGGATACGGCTCATTGCCCGTGGCCGCCTGGATCCCGTCTATCTGGAAACCGAGCCCACCGGCGAAGCCGGAAACCGGCGCGTGGAGATATGGTTCACGCGCGGAGAAACCCGGCTCAACCGCCCAACTCGGCAAAGCGCGCCAGATATCGGCTCTTAGCGTCGGCCGGCGGCCAGGGGGTGAGATATTGCCTGGCCAATGATTGCGGTACGTTTGGCGGCCTGCCGAAATAGCGTTTCGCTTCCGTCTCGCCGAAACCCGCCAGATGAACGGCCTCCAGCCAGGCGGCGGCGCGGTCGGCCCGCTTGATCGCCGCGGCCGCCGATTGCGGCAGGACGGCGGGCAGTCCGAAACGGATGCGGATCGTCGCCGTCAGCCGGTTTTCCAGCTCCTTGTAGTCCAGCCCCACCGCCGCCTTGAAGGGCGTGACCAGATCGCCCACCACATATTCCGCCGCATCATGCAGCAGGGCGGCCAGCCACCAGCGTTCCGGCAGGCCCTGCTGGCCGGCGATGGCCTCGACCAGCAGGGAATGCTGGGCGACATTGTAGGCCCAGTGGCCCGACGTCTGGCCGTTCCAGCGCGCGACTCGCGACAGGCCGTGGGCGATGTCCTCGATCTCCACATCGACCGGTGAGGGGTCCAGCAAATCCAGCCGCCGCCCGCTCAACATGCGCTGCCAGGCTCTGTTTTCAGGCATCCCGTCCTCTCTGCAGATTGCCGTGATTCCGGCGCACAATATAGCGATGGCGGGCGGCCGCAAGCCAAAGCTGTTTTCCCCGGCGCTTGCGTTCCCTACATTAGGGCGATGACTTCGCCGAATGAACCCGACCGCCGCCTTTCCGTGGCGCCGATGATGGAATGGACCGACCGCCATTGCCGGGTGTTCCTGCGCGCCATCACCAAACGCACGCTGCTTTATACCGAGATGGTGCATAGCGGCGCCATCCTGCGGGGCGATGCCGGGCGGCATCTGGGCCATGACCCGGTCGAACATCCGCTGGCGTTGCAGCTCGGCGGTTCCGACCCGGCGGACCTCGCCGCGGCGGCGCGCATGGGCCGGGATTACGGCTATGACGAAATCAATCTCAATATCGGCTGCCCCAGCGAGCGGGTCAGTGCCGGCCGGTTCGGCGCCTGCCTGATGGCCGAACCCGGACTGGTCGCCGACTGCGTGGCCGCCATGGCGGAGGCGGTGGATGTCCCGGTGACGGTGAAGTCGCGCATCGGCATCGACGACCGGGATTCATACAACAATCTGGCGGGCTTCATCGAAACGGTTTCGGCGCGTGGCTGCCGGACCTTCATCATCCATGCGCGCAAGGCCTGGCTGTCAGGCCTCAGCCCGAAGCAGAACCGCGAGGTCCCGCCGCTGCGCCACGACATCGTGCGACGCGTCAAGGCCGACTTCCCGCAACTGCAAGTCATCCTGAACGGCGGTGTCGAATCGTTGGCGGAGGCCGAGGCGCATCTCGCTCATCTCGACGGCGTGATGATCGGTCGGTCGGCCTATCAAGACCCGTGGATGTTGCGGGATGCGGATGCGCGAATTTTCGCTGGCCCGGCCGGGCCGGAGTCGCGCCATGCGGTGATCGACGGCCTGCTGCCCTATATCGAGGCGCAATGCGCGGCCGGCGTGCCGTTGCAGCGCATGACGCGCCATATGATCGGCCTTTTCAACGGCTTGGCCGGCGCCCGCGCATGGCGCCGACATCTCAGCGAGAATGCCTGCCGCCGGGGCGCCGGGCCGGAGGTGCTGCAAACCGCCGCCGGGCTGGTGCCGTCGGTTCGCGAAGCTGCGTAACGGAATTTCACGACACTGTTATCAGGCTTGATGCTAGGCGCGCGGCTTTGCGCGCTACGGTTTCCTTAGCGCCCGTCGCGCCATACTGAACCGAACGCTGGCGGGTTGGGCTAAGAGAAACCGGGAGGACTTTATGCATCCGTTCAAGACCAATTTGCTGGCGACCACCGTCGTGCCGCTGGCACTCGCCGTCACCGCCGGCCTGACCGCCGCCGCCATCACCGGCGTTGTCGCACCCAGGCCGGCCCTGTCGGCGTGCGCACCCTGCAATCCCTGTGCGGCGAAGAACCCCTGCAACCCTTGCGCGGCTGCGAACCCGTGCAATCCTTGCGCGGCTGCGAACCCGTGCAATCCTTGCGCTGTAAAAAAGGCAGCGGCCAATCCATGTAATCCTTGTGCCGCTGCCAATCCCTGCAATCCCTGCGCTGCGGGAATTCAGGTAGCCGCTGCGTCGTCGACTCGTTGCGTTATCCCGCGGCTGGCGAAGGCCGCCGCTGCCAATCCCTGCAACCCCTGCGCGGCGAAGAATCCATGCAACCCCTGCGCGGCCAGTGCCTGCAATCCCTGCGCGGCGAGGAATCCCTGTAATCCCTGTGCGGCGAAGAATCCCTGCAACCCCTGTGCAGCCGCAAATCCCTGTAATCCTTGTGCGGCCAATCCCTGCAATCCTTGCGGTGCCGGGGCGGCGGTCGAACTGACCAACGCCGAGGCCGCCAATGCCTATGACTGCGTGATCGGCCAAATGCGGGCGGCCTATGCGAAGTCGGGCGATGCCACGGCGGCCAGCTATACCGGCTGGCGTCGCTACAGCAAGGTGTCCTACCAGTCCTCGACCCATGGCGAGCGGTACGTTCAGAATTACGCCAACGCCACCGCGCGGGGCTATGGCGCCTTCGAGAACGCCGGCGTGATGCCCGCCGGTTCGATCCTCGCCAAGGACAGCTTCAGCGTCAACGGCAAGGGCAATGTAACTGTCGGGCCGTTGTTCATGATGGAGAAGATGCCGGCCGGCTTCAATGCCGAGAGCGGCAACTGGAAATACACCATGATCATGCCGAACGGTTCGGTGTTCGGCGTGACCAACGCGAAGAATTCGGCGGGCATGCAGTTCTGCGTCGAGTGCCACGCTGCGGTGGCCGAGGAGCAGGATCACATGATGCTGCTGCCTGAAGAATTCCGAAAGAATTGACCCAACTCCCTTGGGGGCGGGATCCTGCCCGGCCCGCCCCCGCTCTTTTTTCCCGACTCGTGACCAGCCGCTTTTCAGTGATGGTATTCTCGCTGGATTTGCTGGCCGGTTTGCCCGCGCGGGCGGATTTTTCCGATGGCCTGGCAGCCTATGACGCCGGCGACTACTACGCGGCCTATCTGGAGTGGCTGCCGTCGGCCGAGGCTGGTGACGGCGACGCCCAGTCCGCGATTGCCGATCTTTATCTTTCCGAACTGTTGACCCTGCCGGCCGGCCTGAACGAGCAGCGACGTCTTCGGCGCACCGCGCTGTGGTGGTATCGCCAGGCGGCCCAATGCGGCCATATTGTCGCCCAGTTGAATCTGGGGGATCTCCATGCGCGTGGCGTTGGTGTGGTGGCGGACCCGGTGCAGGCCTGGATGTGGCTCGGGCTGGCGGCGCGCGGCGCGAACGCCTGGGCCGCGTCGCGCCAGGCGGAGGTTGGGCAAACCATGACCTCGACCCAGTTGGCGGAGGGGCAGGCGCTGCTGGATGGCTGGACGGCATCGGACAGCTGCGGGCGATAGCAGGCCAACAGGTTTTTTCCGCAATTTTCAAGTGCGGACTGGACGGGGCTTGGTCCATCCGGCAAAAAGCCTGTATACCGGTCTTGTCTTCGACAACGGATTTCATCATGCCTGGTTTCTTCCAGACCCTCAGCCGCGACCTGCGCGCACCCTTTCATCGCAAGCGCGCCTTTGAATTGCTGAATCAACTGCACAGCGAGAATCTGCCGTTGGAAGGCATCGTCGAGCGGGCCATCAAGCTCGGCTCCAACGGCTGGTATCGGGTGCGCTCGCTGCAGGTTCTTTCCGAAATTACCGCCCTGGCCCGTGAGGTAGAGGCCCTGAAGCCGAAGGTCATTCTCGAAATCGGCACGGCGCGCGGCGGCACGTCGCTGATCTGGGCGCATCTGGCGGAAAAGAAGCTGATTACCTGCGACCTGCTGGACAAGAAGGGATTCGGCGATCTCGTCCGGGCCTTCCCGCCGCCCGGGTCGCAGTGCGAGGTTTCGGTGATGATCGGCGATTCGCACAGCGGCGCGTTCCTGGAGCGCGTGCGCAAGGAACTGAACGGCGAGCCGGTCGACTTCCTGTTCATCGACGGCGACCATACCGAGGCCGGCGTGCGCCAGGATTACGAGGATTACAGCCCGCTGGTGCGGCCCGGCGGCCTGATCGCCTTCCACGACATCGTCGACGACCAGCCCCTGCCGACCAACGAGGTGCAGCATTTCTGGAAGAAGCTGAGCCCCGGCCAGGAGACCAAGGAATTCATCGACAGCCCGGACCAGTGCGGCTTCGGCATCGGCGTCCTGCGCGTCCCGGAAACTGCCGCAAACTAACCCGCAAAACCTAATCGGGCGAGGGCGTCGCGAAGCTGCTGGCGGATGGTGGCGTTGCTGAAATAGCAGCCATAGCTGGCGATCGCATTGGCCGACAGTTCGGGCAGGCGGTCGCGTTGAGACGCCCAGTCCGACACGGCCTTCGCCAACGCGCCTGCATCGCCTGGCGGCACGAAGGCGATGCCGCTGTCCGGCCGGTCCAGGTCATCGGGATAGGCTTCCGAGCGCCGCGTAATCACCGGGCGCCCGCAGGCCAGCGCCTGATAGACCTTGTTGGGGATCACCCGTCCGGCCTTCTCGCTGGCGCCGAACACGCCCAGCAGGATATCGGCGTCCTGAATGCGGGCGGGTAGGTGGGCATAGTCGATCCAGGGCTCGAATACCACATGGTCCAGACCCTCCGCGGCCGCGCGACAGTCGGCCAGCAACGCGCCGTTGCCGAGCAGATGCCAGGCAACCGGCGGGCCGTCGTAGAGTTTCGCTGCCTCGATAATTATCTCCGGCCCTTGCAGGCCGATGAAGCTGCCATGAAACAGCACTTCGACCGGTCCCTGATGGGCGCGGTCCGGCGGCGCCGGCTGGAACAGCGGCTCTTCCGCGCCCACGGGAACGACCGCCAACCTGTCCTGTGCCAGCCCGAAGCGCCGGGCGAAGAACGCCGCATGGAGGGCGGTATCCGCGACGACCATGTCCATCGCCCGAAACAGGCCCTGTTCCCTGGCCAGGAGCGCGCGCGCCTCGGCGCTGTCTTCGGCGAACTTGCCGCGTTCGAACACCTGCTTGTCCCAGGCGCTGATCAGCGGGTCGAACAACACCGGCACGCCCCTCGCACTTGCCCAGGTAATGGCGGTGGCGGCGTCGCGCTGGCGGAAACAGGGAACCCAGACCAAGTCGGGCGTCGCAACCCGACGTAAGGACGCTTCCGTCCCGGCGAACCGGCTCAGCCAGGGGCGGAAATCGCGGATCGCCCAGCCCAGTTCGGCCAGCAGATTCCGGAGGATTCGGTTGCGGGAATAGTCGGGGTCGAAACGGCCCCACCACAGAACCGTTCTACTTGCCATCGCCTTCCCGCTTGGAAATCTGGAAACGCTCGCGGGTCTTGGCCAGCCGGATGAAACGCTGGAAGGCATACATATAGCTGATGATGACGCCGTCGATGCCGTTCACGAATTCCCGGCGCAGCAGATATTGCTTCAGGAAGGCGAAGACCGGCACGATGGCGAGTTCGATCCACGAGGGGTTGCGGCCGCGCCGGTGCAGATTCTCGGCCTGGGCGCTGGAATAGCTGTTCACTTTCTCCACATGATGCGCCAGGGATCGGAAGGACCTGTGGTTCACCATGCCCTTCAGCGCGCCGGTGGCGCCGCTATGCACGACAACCGAATCATGTACGGAGCTGTCCTTGAAGCCGGCCCGGCTCTTGCGGTAGAGCCGCACCGGCTTTTGCGTGGCGGTCCATTTATGGCCCTTTTCTTGGAAACTGTGCAGCGGCAGGATATGCAGGCGATAGGCGCTGTAGGGCGGCTCGCCTGCGAACAGATCCTGGATTTCCCGCGCCAGTTCCGGCGTGATTTCCTCATCCGCGTCCAGATTCAGGATCCAGTCGTTGCGGCAGAGCCTCTCGCCGAATACCTTCTGCGGCCCGTATCCCTTCCATTCGTTGAAGGTCACCTGGGCGCCCATGAATTCCGCCACCTTGACGGTGTCGTCGTCGCTGCCCGAATCGATCACGAGGACCTCGTCCACCCAGTCGCGCACGCTACCGATGGTCAACGGAACCCGGTCCGCCTCGTTCTTGGCGATGATGAACACCGATAGGGGCAGTTTGGCGGTCATGGTCGCCGCACCGCGGTTACGTCGCTGCCGGTGGCGTCGCCGATATGCCGGACAGTCGGGGCGAACGGCCCCCGGACCACCATCATGTCGGTGGCGTTGGCATGGACGAATTCGCTGCCCTCCAGCCAGATCCCCACATGGCCCGGCCAGAACACCAGGTCGCCGTGGGCCAGCACCGACTCGTCGTCGTCGAATGGGACGGCCGCGCCGAGGCTCGCCTGCATGTCGCTGTCGCGTGGCGCCTGCTTGCCGCAGCGCGCCAGCGACATCTGCACCAGACCCGAACAGTCCAGGCCGATGCTGCTGCGCCCGCCCCACAGATAGGGGGCGCCGAGAAAATGCAGGGCGACCGCGGCGTGATCGGCCTCATATTCGTCCATCGCCGCGGTATGATCGGCCCATACCCAGCCGCCGGTGGCCAGCCCGATAAAGCCGTTTTCCCGGTCTTGGCCGCAGACCAACGAAGTCATGCTGAGCAGATCGCGCACCGGTGATTTCAGATCGGGCTGCGAAAAGAGGTATGTCCGCAAGGCCGCAACCCTTTGCGTGGGCGCACCAAAAGACTCATCCAGGTGATCCGCGCGGGCATAGCCCACATACCCATCCGTCCGGTTTTGCAGCCAGGCCCAGCCGTCGCGGACGTCGAAAACCGTCACCGCCTCGCCGAACAGCAATTCGCTGCCCATGCGGCTGTCGTCGGCAGGCCGAGTCAGCAGCGGGAGTCGACCACACGCAACCCGCCGGGGGCTGCCTGCGGTGTAGGCTTCGGCGTCGATTGTTTCCCTGAGCGCTGCATCCGCCAGGTCGGGGCGGAATGCATTCAGGCGCGGATCAAGATCGATCAAGGTCTGGTTCCCGGTCGTCGTCGGTGACTCGCATGGTGGGTTTTTGCATGGCGTCGCGCAATGAATTTCTGGCCTCTATGCGATTTGACCGGCGGTGTGCGTGGGCGGCACATTCTGGCGGCAAGGCTGGCCTTGGTGTTGCCGGTCCGCTCATCGTCGAGCGTTTGCGGTAGCGGCATGCATCTTGCGTTATTTATCGACTTGTGGCCTATATTCCGCTCGTATCTATACAAAAAGTGGTATGTAAATTCGAATTGCGGCCCAAAGGGCGATGCCGTCTGTGCAAATGGCGAACAGATTGGTTAGAGTGATGCAAATTGGAAATGACTGGGTAAGCAGAGTTCGTTGGGCCGCCATCGTTGGCCTGACGGTCTATCTGCTTGCGTTGCTGGGATGGTTGCTGCAACGCGAGCCCCAGTATGTCGCATCTCTCTGGCCGGCCAACGCCGTCGCCATGGCGCTGCTGCTCGGCCGGCCGCGGCGCGACTGGCCGCTCGGTCTTCTCGCCTGTGCGGCGGGAAACCTGCTTCTCAACATGACGATCGGAAATGGCCCATGGACGGCGGCGGGTTATACCGCGGTCAACCTGTTCGAAGTGGCGGTCGGCGCCTCGGTGGTGGTTCGCGTTGCCGGACAGCCCGTTACGTTGTCAAACCTGCGGCAGACCGCATGCTTTATCTTTTGCGCGGCAATGGTTGTGCCGGCACTCACGGCCTTGCCCGGCGCGGCGATGGCAAGCCTGCTTCACGGCGCCGAATACTGGCCGGCATGGCGGACCTGGTGGGTGGCCGACAGCATCAGCGTCATGATATTCGCGCCGCTTGTTCTGGCGGCGCGCGCCGAGTTCGGCAAGCTTCTGGCGAACCGGCGCCGGGGCCTGGAAGCGGTGGGACTGACGGTCGCGACCCTGCTGGTCGCCCTGGCTACTTTTTCATCCAGCGTCTTCCCGCTGGTTTACCTGACCTTCCCGTTCCTGATCGCGGCCGGCGTGCGCTTCGGCATGTTCGGCGTCGGACTGAACGCGGCGGTTGCCGCGATCGCCGCGGTGCTTCTCACAATCAGTGGCGCAGGCCCCGCCGGTCACGATTCGGGCAACCTGGTGGGGGCCATTCTGGAAGTCCAGGTATTCCTGGGCGTTACGGTTCTGGCGGCGCTGGCTGTTACCGCGATGTTGCAGGAACATCGACTGACAATCGACAAGCTGGCGGCGAGCGAAAGCCGTTTCAGGGAACTGGTCGAACATGCTTCCGACGCCATTCTCGTCCATGACCTGGAAGGCAATTTCGTCGACGTCAACTATCAGGCATGCAAATCGCTGGGTTATGAGCGGGAAGAATTGCTGGCGCTGAATGTTCACGATATCGAAGTCGATATATCGGCGGGCGCCGCCCGCGGGATCTGGCGGGAACTGACGGAAGGTGCCGCGGTTACGATCGACGGAACGCACCGCCGCAAGGACGGATCGACTTTCCGGGTCGAGTTGCGGATCGGCCTGCAGACTCATGGCGCCCGGCCAATGATTGTCGCCATGGTGCGCGATGTGACGGATCGCAGACAGGTCGAGGAACAGCTTTACCAGGCGAAGGAAGCCGCCGAGGAAGCCAGTCGCGCAAAATCCATGTTTCTGGCGAATACCAGTCATGAACTGCGTACGCCGCTGAACGCGATCATCGGTTACAGCGAACTGCTGGAAGAGGATATCCGGGCGAACAAGCATGACCAATATGTCCCCGACCTCAACCGGGTCAAGACGGCCGGACATCATTTGCTGGATATCATCACGGGTATCCTGGACCTTTCAAAGGTCGAAGCGGGCAGGATGGAGGTCGATATCGTTCCCATCGACCTGCCGGACCTGCTGACCCGTGTTGGCGCCGCCGTGGAGCCTCTGGCCCGGCGCAACGGGAACAGTTTGACCGTCGACTGCAATCCTTCAGTCGGCGAAGTCTGGTCAGATCCCATCAAGCTGCGCCAGATCATGTTCAATCTGCTGTCGAACGCGGCCAAATTTACCCGCGATGGCAAGATTTTCCTCAGCGTGGAGATCGAGGTCGCCGGCGATGATAATTGGATGAAACTGGCGGTCAGGGATACCGGAATCGGCATTGCGCCCGAAAAGTTCGATACCGTGTTCGATGCCTTTACCCAGGCCGACAATTCCTCGACCCGCAGGTTCGGCGGTACCGGACTGGGGCTTGCCATATCGCGTCGTTATTGCGAACTGCTCAACGGCACGATCGAGGTTGAGAGCGAGCCGGGCAAAGGCGCGGTCTTTACCGTGCGTCTGCCCGCGCACAGGGCAGGGCCGGCAATGGCAGTGATTTAGAGGGCGGGGGCTGAAGTCACGTAAGTAGGAAAAGTTCAGCCGAACGCCTTGTAGGCGATGATCGTGTAGGTGTCCTTGACGCCGGGCAGCAGCTGCAGTTTTTCGGTGACGAAATGGCCCGGGTCGGCGTCCGCAGGCAGGTAGCATTTCATCAGAAGATCGTAACTGCCCGAAATCGAATGGACTTCGGAAACCTCTTCGATGTTCAGCACGGCAGCGTCCGCTACTTCATAGGCCTTGCCGAGATCGCATTTAACCTGAACGAAGATGGTTTGCATGATCCCCGGTTCCCTGATCTGGCAGGTTTTCCGTTAATTCTAACGCGTGCCGGAGCGTTTGAGGAAAGCAGGCACCAGGTCGGTTTCGCCGAAGGGAACGTCCCCGTAATCCGGCACGTCGCCGATGGATTCCCGGCCGCGCCGTGATCCGCGCTTGCCGTCTTTTTCCTTTTTCGGCTGTTCTTTTTTCGGCTGCCTCTCAGCCTTGTCGGGCCGTTTTTCGTCTTGCCGTTTTTCCGCCGGTTTTTCGGATTTTTCGCCGGCAGGCTTTTCCGCGGCCCTGCCGCGCCCGCGCCCGCGCCCGCGTCCCTTGCCGCTTTCTTCCTTCAACTCGGCGGCGGCGAACGCCTCAATATCGACGCGCGGAAGTTCCTTGCCCGCCAGTCTCTCGATCGCGGCGATATATTTGCCGTCCTCGGGCGCCGCCAGCGTATAGGCGTGCCCGCTGCGGCCGGCTCGGCCGGTACGGCCGATCCGGTGGACGTAGTCCTCCGCATGGGTCGGCACGTCGAAATTGAACACATGGCTGACCCCGGCGATATCCAGGCCGCGCGCCGCTACGTCGGAACAGACGAGAAGCCGGATCTGGTCGGCCTTGAACTTGTCCAGCGTCTCCATGCGCTGGAACTGGTCCATGTCGCCATGCAGCGCGCCGGCGTCGAAGCCGTGGCGAACCAGCGAGCGGTGCAGCACGCCCACGTCGCGCTTGCGATTGCAGAAAATCAGCGCGTTCTTCACTTCCTGGCTGCGTATCAGCGCCCGCAGCGCCGCCCGCTTGTCGCGGTGAGGCACGATCACCAGCGCCTGTTCGACGGTATCGACCACCGACGATGGCGCGCCGACGGTGATTTCTTTCGGCTCGGTCAGGAAGCGGTTGGCGAGCCGCCGGATCTCGCGCGGCATCGTCGCGGAAAACAGCAGCGTCTGGTGTTTCTTTGTGATGAAGGACAGGATCTTTTCCACGTCCGGAATGAATCCCATATCCAGCATGCGGTCGGCCTCGTCGATGACCAGGAAGCTGACATCGTTCATCAGCACCTTGCCGCGCTCGACATGGTCCAGCAGACGCCCGGGCGTAGCAATCAGCACATCGACGCCGCGGTCCAGTTTCTTGAATTGCTCGGTAAAGGACACCCCGCCGATCAGCAGCGCCGTCGTCAACTTGGTGTATTTGCCGTAGGTCTCGAAATTCTGCTCGACCTGGGCGGCCAGTTCGCGCGTCGGCTCCAGGATCAGCGAGCGCGGCATCCGCGCCTTGGCCCGGCCCTGACCCAGGATATCGATCATCGGCAGCGTGAAGGACGCCGTCTTGCCCGTTCCCGTCTGTGCGCAGCCTAACAGGTCCCTGCCCATGAGGACCTGGGGAATCGCCTGTTTTTGGATGGGAGTCGGCTGCTCGTAACCCGCCTCCGAGACCGCGCGCAATACGCTGTCACTGAGGCCCAGTTCGGTAAAACTCATATTTCCTGCAGTTTCTCGCCGGCCCGTCCGGCGACATGTAATCTCGTCAGCTTGCTGATGGAGCGGACTATAGGGCCAAACGCGCCGCTGTCAATGATCCTGCGCGCTACCGTTTGCCGCGTGGCCGCCGATTTGTAGCACTATTCACTTAGATGGTATCGGGCCGGTGTGAACTCAAAGGATAAAGCGTTACCGGCAACGCAGCCAGCGCCGGCAATCGCGACCGTCGTCGAAACGGTGCCTGGGCGGAAACAGGCCGTTGGTCACCGCGGCCACCAGGTCGCCGAAATTCGGGTCGGCCGGGCCGGCGGCGGCGCCGATACGGCCCTTGATCTCGGTCAGCGATTCATTGCCCCGGCAGAAGGCTGCAAACAGCACGATACCGTCGCCGGTGGCTTCGCTCGGCAGGTTCGCCGGTGTCTCGCGGCACAGCTTGATCCCCGGAAAGGTCTTCGGCGGGTTGAACAGCATCACCACGTGATAGGATTCGCGCGCCGACTCGCCCGGCGTGGTCGTGAAATTGGCGGGCTGCCCCCAATGATTGCCCTGCATATGGCCAGTGACGGCGCGATCGAACGATGCCTTGTCGCCGCCGAAGGGATTGCCCGCCACGACCACCCGCAAATCGCGCCCGGCGCCGGCATAGGCGAACTCGCCGGCCTTGTAGACCGGGCTGATCTCCTGTTGCGTCAGGCGCACATTGCCGCCGCAGGCTGTCACAAGAATTCCCAGCAACAGGGAAAGCCATATTTTCCAACGCATGGCGAATCTCGTATCAGTCGTTCTGCAGCCAGGGCGGGGCGCTGTTCTGCTCATCCTCGAACCGCCTGTCGGGCGGGAACAGCGCGTGGGTTACCTGCCCAACCAGTTCGGCGAAAGCCGGATTGTCCGGGCTCGCGGTGCCCGCGATGCGCCCCTTGATCTCGGTCATGGATTCGCCGCCCCGGCAGAAGGCCGAGAATAGCACAATTTCATGTTGCGTGGGAACGACGGGGAGCGACGCCGGTTCCTCGCGGCAGAGGCGCATCCCCCCCATCGTCGGTGCCGGATTGAACATCATCACGACGCGATAGCTGGACCTGACGCCGGGGTGGTCCAGCGTCGTGAAGTTGGTGCGCGGTCCCCAGTGCCGCCCCTGCATGGCATCGGTAACCGCTTTGCCCAGGGCGGATGCCTCAGTGGCGAGGCTGTCGCCGGCCACGACAACCTGAACGGCGCCGCGCGCCCCGGCACAGCCGAACTCGCCGGCCTTGTAGGAAGGGCTGACTTCCTGCTGGGTGAGCCTGACAGTCGCGCCGCCGCAGGAAACGGCGAGGAAGGCCAGAACCGCGACGGGCAAACCGCTTCGCACAACTAACCTCCTTGAATTCGGGGAGACGAAATCATGGTCGACGATACCCGCGGCCGCCGCGATGATTCAAATCAAGCAGCCACAAGAATTCGTGATTCTCGGCAGTGGGAACGGGCTGGTCCGGTTCTGTGTCGGCGGTACACGATTTGCAGCCGGCACGAACCGTCGGCTTTACCGGCTTCGAACACGCCGGAGCGGCGAATCGTGCTACGCTCCACGGAAATGTGCAAAAGGCAAGGGAATGTGACCATGAAGCGTCCGGCACTTGTTGTTGTTGCAATTCTCCTGGCGTCGACTTTGGCCCGGGCGGCCTGGTTGAGCGATGCGAGAGACGGCTGCGCGGGCGGCGCTTGTGCGGATGCGGTTTACCGGCGACCCGTTGGCGAACTGAGCGCATCGGGCACAATGACCAACCGCAGGGCCTTGGAGATTTGCAGCTCGGTTGTCGACGCGATCAATACCGAAACCGTCACGGATGATCTGTGGGAGTTTTCCGATCCCGGCAGTGAAGACGTCGAAATATACGATGGTTCCTTCTGGTTCGGCTGGGGTGCCGGAAAGCTGACAAGTGTCCTGAAGCTTGACTATGACAGCGATGGCGAAATCGAGACGCTGGGGCGCATCGAGGGCCATGACGGAACCTGCCTTTGCGCAATAGCGGATCTGGGAGCGCTTGAAACCATCGCCTATCCCGGCGTGCCCTCGTACCGCTATGCGAATGGCTGCGACAGATTCATGACGGTGAATGGAGAGCCGATCATTATATCCGGCGGTCGTGGCCGGTTGGATTACGTGAACATCGTTTCATGGCTTTCACCCGAGGGAGAGAAGCAACCTTTGTGTTATCTCGGTCGCGATCCGGTGTCCCGCGTCGAGGTGGACCGGTCCGTGAACGGCGCTTTGTGCCGGTCGGTCGTGAACGACACCGCCGAGTTTCTGGCCTGGTCGATGACGTCCGATGGCGAGGCGGCGAGAGCGGGGGCTTTTTCGGGGTCCATGCCGGGGCTTGGCGAAGTGCACTGGGCCTCGATCGATCTCGATATCGACCTGGATGGAAAGGGCGAAAAGCTCGGCTTGATGCGCCGCATCGAAACGGGAGGCTGTATGGCTTGGGAACTGCAGCTTCTGGATAGCGATATGGCGCCGGTCGGGAATTCACCCCTGAACGGCATTCGGCAGTCGACCCTGAGTTATTTCCGCGGCGACTCTAAACTCAAACCACGGCCCATGTTGTTCCGGTTCCGGGACGAGCCGTATATCCTCGGCAAGGAAGATTATGCCGACGCGGCGGTCATCAGGTACCGCAAGGGGCGTCTGCGGACAATGTGCGAGTTTAGTATATTTCGCAGCCATCATGTAAAAACGATGGTGCCGTTCGAAGAGTGAACCAGCGCAGGGAACAGCGCGCCGCTACCCCAGCACCAGCAGCACATGGGCCACGGCGAGCAGGAGCTGCGCAGTAGCGAAGGGGATGGCGGCTTTCAAAAAGCTGATGAAGGACATGGGCAACTTGTTCTTGTGGATGGTGGTGACCGCCACCGGCGCGTGCTCCATCATGTTGATGACGATAAACAGGCAGCCGAAGAAGGCCAAAAAATCCCAGTCGATGGCGCGGTAGAACTGGTCGGCGCTCGCCTTGAAGCGGGCCAGGCCCTGTGGACGGACTCAGTATTCTTTTTCCAGTTCGCCGCGCAGGCCAGGGCCGCGCGCCGGCCCGGCCTCCGCCTCCATGCCGAGGAAGCCGCCGGACTGGTGCTCCCAGAGTTGGCTGTAGAGGCCGCCCGTGCTCAACAGCTCCTGGTGGCTGCCCTGCTCGACGATGCGCCCCCGATCCATCACCACCAGGCGGTCGAGGGCGGCGATGGTGGACAGCCGGTGAGCGATGGCGATCACGCTTTTGCCGGTCATCAGATTGTGAAGCTGCCCCTGGATCGCCGCCTCGACTTCGGAATCGAGCGCCGAGGTCGCCTCGTCGAGCACCAGGATCGGCGCGTCTTTGAGGATCACCCGCGCGATCGCGATGCGCTGGCGCTGGCCGCCGGACAGCTTGACGCCGCGCTCGCCCACCTGGGCGTCGTAGCCACGCCGGCCCTGGGGGTCGACGAGGTCGGGAATGAAGGCCCGGGCCTCGGCCAGTTCGGCCGCGCGCGCCATCTCTCCCTCGCTCGCCTCGGGCCAGCCGTAGCGGATGTTGTCGCGGATCGAGCGGTGCAGCAACGAGGTGTCCTGGGTCACCATGGCGATTTGGGCGCGCAGGCTTTCCTGGGTCACCTCGGTCACGTCCTGGCCGTCGATCAGGATGCGCCCGCCCTCCAGGTCATGGAAGCGCAGCAGCAGGTTGACCAGGGTCGACTTGCCGGCGCCGGAGCGCCCCACCAGGCCGACCTTCTCGCCCGGTCGGACGGTCAAGGTGACGTCCTCGATCACGCCGCGTTCCTTGCCATAGTGGAAGCGGACACTCTCGAAGCGGATCTCCCCGTCCGTCACCGTCAGCGGGCGGGCATCCGGCCGGTCCACCACCTCATAGGGCCGGGAGATGGTCTCGATACCGTTCTGCACCGTGCCGACGTTCTCGAACAAGGTGGCGATGGTGCGCAGAATCCAGCCCGACATCTGGCTCAGGCGGATGATCAGGCCGTTGGCCACCGCGATGGCGCCGACGCCGATGCTGCCGTCCAGCCAGAGCACGATCGAGAGCGCCGCCATGGCGAGTATCAGCGCGCTGTTGAGCAGGATCAGCGTCATGGTCAGGGAGAAGACCAGGCGCATCAGATTGCGGAAAGCCCGGGTATGGCGCTTCAGGCTCTCGTGGGCGAAGGCTTCCTCGCGCTCGGCATGGGCGAAGAGCTTGACCGATTGGATGTTGGTGTAACTGTCCACCACGTGGCCGGTCAGCGCCGAGTTGGCCTCCGACAGCGCGGCCGAGCGCCCGCGCACCGGCGGCACCAGGAAGACGATCACCGCGATGTAGCCCAGTGCCCAAACGGCGACCGGCAACAGCAGGCGCCAGTCGAGGCCGATGAAGAGCGCCACGGTGCCGAACAGGAAGATCAGCAGGAACCACACGCCATCGATCACGTTGAGTGCTGCCTCGCGCACCGCGTGGCCGGTCTGCATGACCTTCTGCGCGATGCGCCCGGCGAAGTCGTTCTGGAAGTACGACAGGCTCTGGCGCAGCACGTAGCGGTGGTTGCGCCAGCGCACCCGGTTGGTAAGGCCGGGCGTCAGCCCCAGGGTGATGAGCCCGCGCGAGAAGATCACCGCCGCGGGACGGATGATGATGGCGACGACCGCCATGGCGATCAGCGCCGTGCCGTGGGTCTCCAGGAAGTTCTCCGGGCCGGATTCGGCCATCCACTCGACGATGACGCCAAGAAAGGCGTAGAGCGCCAATTCCGAGAGCGCCGCAAGGCCGGAAACGGCCAGGATCACCAGAAGCAAGCCCTTGATCGGCAAGAGAAAATGCCAGAAGAAGGCGCGCGTGCTGTCCGGCGGCCGGACGATCGCGGCCGGAGCCAGCGGGTCGAAGAGACGCTCGAAAAAGCCATACATGGGCGAACTTCCCGAATATAGGACGGTCGAACCGCCCACGCGCCAGCGCAGCCGAGGAGACATACGGCGGGACCGAAACGCCGACGACAGAACCGATGGAGTCGGCCTAAGTCTAACAGCCCGGAGGAGAACAAAACAGGGGCGAAGATCCGGAGTCGCGCCTCGGTTTGAAATTGCAGGGACCGACATCGGCTAAGCTGAGACTCTCCGGGCTCCAACTTACCGGTTCGTTCACACTCCAAACCGCTCAGCCCAGCACCAGCAGCACATAGGCCACAGCCAGCACGAGTTGCGCCGCGGCGAACGGAACGGCGGCCTTCACGAAGCTCATGAACGACATCGGCAGCTTGTTCTTGTGGATGATGGTCACCGCCACCAGCGTCGAGGCGGAGCCGATCGGCGTGATGTTGCCGCCCAGGTTGGCGCCGAAGATCACCGCCCACCAGAAGCTCGAATCCGCCGGCAGGTTCATGCCGCCGAGGATCTTGGCCAGCATCGCGGCGAGCGGGATATTGTCGGTCACCGAGCTGGCGACGGCCGAGGCGAGGAGCAGTGCGCCGGTCCCTGCCATGTCGCCCAGCGCCATCACCGGCGCCAGCAGGTGGCCGATGGCGTCGAGCACCAGCGCGTGCTCCATCATGTTGATGACGATGAACAGGCAGCCGAAGAAGGCCAGCAGGTCCCAGTCGATGGCGCACGTAACCCAGGCCCAGCTCGCGGATCCAGGGCGTGACCGACGCGGTCGCCATGGCGGCGATGAACAGCCCGGTCATGGCGGCGCCGAACCAGAAGAAGCCGGCCGATTCGATGCCGTCGTTCTCGTCGAACCCGGCGACCAGCGCGGCGGCCTCGGCGCGCGCTGCGTCGTCCGCCAGTGGCGCGATCCGGAACAGCCTGGCGCCCATCCAGATCGTCAGCGCCGTCGCCACCGCGACATAGGGGCTGGCCTTGATGAAGAAGGTGACGAAGCTGATCCCGGCGGCGTTGCCGACGATGATGTTGGGCACCGACGAGATCAGCGTCAACAACCCGCCGACATTGGTCAGCAACCCCTCGACCAGCAGGAATCCCAGCAGCTTGTCCGGGCGCCGCAGCTTGCCCAGCGAGACCGCGCTCAGCGTGCCGACGATGATCATCGCGGTGACGTTGTTCAGCACCGCGGAAAACACCACCGTCATGACGCCATAGAGGATCAGCAGCCGCAGCGGGTCGCCGCTCGACGCCTTGGTCAGGCGGATGGCGATCCATGTGAACAGTCCCGATTTGCTGGTGACGTCGACAAAGATCGACGAGCCCAGGATGATCGCGATGACCTCCCAGTCGACGCCCGGGATATAGATCGGCAGGCTGATCGAATGGCCCAGGATCTCGACGGTTTCCTTGTGGACCAGGCCGAAGGCCGATGCCAGGAACAGCGCCACCGCGGCGAACACGCCGACGATGACAGACTTCTTGGCGTGGATTTTTTCCTCCAGCGCCAGGCCCAGGATCATCAGGGCCAGCAGGCCGGCGAACAGCGCCGTCATGGCTGGGGTGGCGTGGGGCATGGCGCGCCTACAGCATCAACAGCGGGATCTGCCGCAGCTCGACCGCCAGCGGGTAGGTGCGGCCGTGCATGGCCAGCTGGTGCTCGTCGCGGGCGTACATCACCAGCAGGTCGATCTCCTGATCCTCGATCAGCTGGCGGTATTCCGACATGCGGTGGCCCGTGGTCACCAGCTCCTCGACCGTGACCGGCAGCCCCTCGGCTTCGACAGCCGCGCGGCAGCGGCGGACGAAATCGCGGGGCTCCTTCAGGAGCTGCGCCTTGATGGTGGCGCGCGCGTCCTCGGTGTCGATCGAGGGAATCTTGGCGATCACCTCCATGTAGCGTTCGAAATCATGGTCGCTCTCGACATGGGTCAGCCAGCATTGCCCGCCGGCATGGGTGAAGGCGAGGGCGTAGTTGACCAGGCGGCTGTCGCCGGCCAGATGGTCGGTCATCGCCATCACGCGGTTGGTGTCGCGGATCGAGTGGGGCAGGGCGCGGCCCGCGTCCGGATGCGGCAGGATGAGGATCGGCGATGTCGTCGCCTGCACCAGCACGTCGAGATATTCGCCGAGGCTGAACGGCCAGTGCCAGGCGTCGGAGCGCAGGTGACGCCAGCTTGCGATCAGGTCGGGATGGCTGTCCTCGACCCGATCCAGCAATGATTTCACGTTGTCGAAATCCGCCGCGCCCAGCACGGTCCATTCGGCCCGCCCGTCGTCCACCGCGGCCAGGAATTCGCGCAACTGCGGGACCAGCGCCGCGGCGTCGTCGGCCGCCATGTCGGTCACCAGCAGGATCCGGTCGACCTTTATGCTCTCATAGGTGAACACCGGCTTGTCCGCCGCCTTGAACACCGATTCGAAGGTGTCGAGTCTGGTCATGCCAATCGCGGGCGCGCCGCTTCCTCTGCCGCCGTACCAAGAGAACTCCGGCTGCTGCCGGACGGGTGCGCCGGACGATAACCGTTGGGGCGCGTTTTGTCACATCCCGCAGGGTTG
>CAMYNJ010000006.1 GCA_947259795.1 uncultured Alphaproteobacteria bacterium
TATGATCCGGCCCCGATGCAAGCGTCCGAGGATTCCGGCGCCGGATTTGCCGGCGAGAAACAGCAGGGTATATGAGCTTTCCCGAATTGGGCCTTAGCGAGGGCGTGCTGCGCGCGGTCGCCGAGGCCGGCTATGAGCACCCCACCCCGATCCAGAAACAGGCGATTCCGCAGGTCCTCATGGGCCGGGACGTCTTGGGCTGCGCACAAACCGGCACCGGCAAGACCGCCGGGTTTACGCTGCCGATGATCGACATCCTCAGCGAGGGCCGCGCCAAGGCGCGGATGCCGCGATCGCTGATCCTCGAACCGACGCGCGAACTTGCGGCGCAGGTCGCCGACGCATTCGAGGTTTACGGCAAGTATTCGAAGCTGACCACGGCGCTGCTGATCGGCGGCGTGTCGTTCACCGAACAGTTTCAGAAACTCGATCGGGGCGCCGATGTGCTGATCGCCACGCCCGGCCGCCTGCTGGATCATTGCGAGCGCGGCAAGGTGCTGATGAACGATGTCGGCTTCCTGGTCATCGACGAGGCCGACCGCATGCTGGACATGGGATTCATCCCCGATGTCGAGCGCATCGTCGGGATGATCACCCGCAAGCACCAGACGCTGTTCTTCTCGGCCACGATGCCGCCCGAGATTCGCCGCCTTGCAGACCGCTTCCTGATCGAGCCCAAGGAAATCTCGGTGTCGCCCCCGGCGACGGTTGCCGAGACCGTCGAGCAGGCGATGACCGTGGTTCCGCCGCGCGACAAGCGCGCCGCCCTGCGGGCGTTCCTGCGCACCCAGGACGTCAAGAACGCGCTGCTGTTCTGCAATCGCAAGCGCGATGTCGGCGTTCTCCACCGCTCGCTCGAGCGGCACGGATACAATGCCGGCGCGCTGCATGGCGACATGGAGCAGTGGCAGCGCATGGAGACGCTGGAGAAATTCAAGGCCGGAGAAATCCGGCTGCTGGTCTGCTCGGACGTCGCCGCGCGCGGGCTCGATATTCCCGCCGTCAGCCATGTGTTCAATTTCGACGTGCCGACCCACGCCGAAGACTACGTGCATCGCATCGGTCGGACGGGCCGCGCCGGGCGCAAGGGCCATTCCCTGACCCTGGCGACGCCGGAGGACGGGAAATACATCGCTTCGATCGAACGACTGATCGGCACCAGGATTCCCCGGGTGGATATCGACGACGTCGCCGGCGCCGAACTCGGCGAGGAGACCCGAAAGGGCCGGACCCGCGGCAGGCGTAAATCCGACAAGCCGGCGCCGGCGCAACAGGAAAGCCGGAAAGAGAAAAGCCGGAAAGAGGAAAGCCGGAGAAAGGACGGCCGAAAAAAGGAACACCGGCCAAAGGACGGCGGCGGCAGGAAGGAGTCGCGGCGCAAGCGGGAAAAGATCGAGGACGCCCCGGATCATGGCAATACGCCGTTCGGCAAGACCGACCAGGTCCCGGCATTTCTCAAGCGCACCGAGGGGTGACGCGCGGCCGAATGCATCAAGGGAGGAGACACGGCGATGCAGACGATCTTCGTCCAGGTCAAATGCGAACTGGGAAAGGCGTACGAGGTGGCTGATGCGGCGATTCTCGGCGTCGAAGAGGTATCGGAAGTCCACTCCATATCGGGCGATTACGACCTTCTGATGAAAGTCTTTCTGCCGGCGGACGCCGATATCGGACATTTCGTGACCGGCCGGCTCCAGACCCTTCCCGGTGTCAAGGAGACCTACACGATCATCGCCTTCAAGGCGTTCGGATAGCCCGCCCCGACAATCAGACCGGCTCGGCCGACTGCACCGGACCCGCTTCATGGATTTGCCCGATCCGCGGCTGCACGCCTACAGACCCGATCTTGCCGACGAAAAATTGCGGGGCCGGGTCGAAGCCCGGCGATTTACCGCGGGCGAGCCCTGGCATGTTTCGACCGGCGTGCTTTCGCTCCGCACGGGGCCGTCGCGGGACTCGCGTCAGGGTTCCGAGCTGATGTTCGGCGAGAGCGTGACGGTGTTCGAGACCGTGGACGGCCGGGCTTGGCTGCAGAACGATTCCGACGGCTATGTGGGCTTCGCCGACGCTACGGGCCTGCTTCCAGGACGAACCGATTCAACCCATCAAATCAGCGTACTGCGCACATATCTTTATCCTGAACCTGACCTCAAATCGCCGATCCGGGCGGTGCTGAGCATGAACGCGCCGGTGGCCGTCGCGGCCGGCAATGGCCCGTTCCTCGGCCTGTCGGACGGCGGATGGGTCTGGGCCGGCCACCTTTCGCCGGACGGCGATTTCGAGGCCGACCACGGCGCCGTGGCGCTGCGCTTCCTCGGCACGCCCTATCTGTGGGGCGGGCGCAGCAGCGTCGGCCTGGACTGCTCGGCCCTGGTCCAGATGGCGTTGGCGCGCTGCGGCACGGACGCCCCGCGCGACAGCGACATGCAGGCCGAATCACTGGGTGCGCCGGTGCCCTTCGACGGCGATGAGGCCGCCCTCAAGCGTGGAGACCTGGTCTTCTGGCCCGATCATGTGGGCATATGGCTGGCGCCCGATCAATTCGTGCACACGAACGCAACGCACATGATGACCGTCGTCGAACCCTTCGCCGAGGCCGCCTGCCGCATCCGCGAGGCGACCGGCGACGAGGTGACCGCCGTACGTCGCCCATAGCCGCCGGGACGGCCGGTCAGCGTGTGCACTCCGGGTGCGCCGTCCACGATTCGAGCCGCGCCACGGCATCGCCAAGCCGCGACGGCGTCATTTTCGATGCGATCCGCTGCTGGAAGTCGAAGGCCCATCGGTTGCCGCCCTGCGCCGCCAGGCCGAGCCACACATAGGCCTGGACCTGGTCCCGCTCGACGCCGATCCCCGTGCTGTAAAGTTCTCCCAGATTGAGCTGCGCCACGACATGGCCGCAGCGGGCGGCCTGCCGGTACCACCACGCCGCGGTGTGCTGGAACCGGCGCCGCTCATTTGCGCCAGCTGGCGGATTCGGAAGCTCGGAAAGGTACAGGTCGGCGACCGCCGCCTGGGCATCGCCATCGCCGGCCTCGGCGAGCGGCAGCCACGCGAGGTACGCCGCGTAGTAATCGCCGCCATCGTAAGCCGCCAGCCCCTCGGCGAAATCGGCCCTGGCCTGCCCCGCGAACACCAGGACAACACACGCCGCCGCGAAGTTCGTTGCCCTGCGACTTAAGGCAGCGCGCAAAAGAGAGGGGCGGGCCGGGCAGGATCCCGCCCCCCAAGGGAGATAATTCACCGAACCCGGTATTCCTCGGGCAGCAGCATCATGCTGTCCTGGTCGTCGCCGACGGCCATGTGGCACTCGATGCAGAACTGCATGCCGGCCGCATTCTTGCCCTTGGTCTCGCCGAAGACCGAGCCGTTGGGCATGATCATCGTGTACTTCCAGTCACCGCCGTCCGGATTGAACCCGGCGGGCATCTTCTGCATGATGAACAGCGGTCCCGGCGCAACTTGCCCCTTGCCGTTCACCGCGAAGCTGTCCTTGGCGAGCGTCGCGCCGACCGGCATCCTGCCGGCCTTCTCGAAGGCGCCGTAGGCGCGGCCCTTCGCATTGGCGTAGTTCTGCACGTAACGGCTGCCATGCGTTGCCGACTGGTAGGCGACCTTGCTGTAGCGCTGCCAGCCCTGATAGCTGGCCGCCACGGAATGCCCGGACTTGCCATACGCCGAACGCATCTGCCCGATCACGCAGTCGTAGGCTTTGGCGGCTTCGTTGTTGGTCAGTTCGATCGCCGCGCCGGCGCCGCACGGGTTACAGGGGTTCGCCGCTGCACAGGGATTGCAGGGATTCGCCGCCGCGCACGGATTGCAGGGGTTCTTGGCCGCGCAGGGATTGCAGGGGTTGGCCGCGGCGCATGGATTGCAGGGATTCTTGGCCGCACAGGGGTTGCAGGGGTTGCACGGATTCTTCGCCGCGCACGGATTGGCCATCGCCGCCTTGACGACGCGCGGCACCACGCACCGGCTCGACACACGGATCGCGGCCCCGCTTCCGGCCGCACAGGGGTTGCAGGGGTTCGCCGCCGCGCAGGGATTGCAGAGATTCTTCGCCGCACAGGGATTGCATGGATTCGCCGCCGCGCAGGGGTTGGCCGCGGCGCACGGATTGCACGGGTTCTTGGCGCAGCAGGGATTGCACGGGTTTGGGCAGGCCGCACAGGCAGCGCTGGCCGGCTTGCTCGCGATAATGCCCGACGCGGTGCCGGCGGATATCCCGACTCCAACGGCGAGCGCCAACGGAACGCCTGCCGTTGCAAGCAGTCTGGATCTAAACGATAGCATTGGTAATCCTCCCATTTCTCTCCTGCCAACCGCTGTCCGCACGGCGGCGGACACGGAATTCGATGAGACCGACCGTAACGCCGGATCAGCCGGCGGTGGGATCAAGCCTGATAACACTGCTGTGAGAAATCGAGAGGTGACGGGCCGCCGGCGCCGCTTATCTGTTCAGCGGCGCCGGTTGGCCGCCCCGGGGCGTCAGCATTTCACCGGTTTCCGCCGGGGGCGCGGCAACCAGAGCTGCGGCAGCGCGAACGGTTTCGGCCCCGGAGCCGTTTCGGCAGGCGTTTTCGCTTAGGTAACGGCGCCATGCCCGGGCGCCCGGCACACCGTTGAACAGACCCAGCATATGCCGTGTGATCCGAGACAGCGGGACGCCCGCCATCAACTGGCTTTCGATATAAGGCTGCATGTCCTCGACGACGGCGTGCCGTGTTGCGGGGCCGTTGGCGGCGCCGAAGACCAGCCGGTCGGCATCGCGCAGAATCCACGGATCGTGATAGGCGGCACGGCCGATCATCGCGCCGTCGAGCGCTTCCAGCTGCGCCAGCGCATCCCCGATCGACTGCAGGCCGCCGTTCACCACGATTTCGAGATCCGGGAAATCCGCCTTGATGCGGGTCACGTAATCGTAATTGAGCGGCGGAATTTCCCGGTTCTGCTTCGGTGAAAGACCGGACAGCAGCGCCTTGCGCGCATGAATGATGAAGGTGCGGCAACCGCTTTGCGCGACCGTCTCGACGAATCCGGAAAGGGCTTCGTATGAGTCCCGGTCGTCGATTCCGGTGCGCGACTTCACCGTGACCGGAATACCGACGGCTTCGATCATGGCCCCAACGGCGTCGCGCACGAGTTCCGGCTCGGCCATCAGGCAGGCCCCGAAACGGCCGGCGCTGACCCGCTCGCTGGGACAGCCGATATTCAGATTGATCTCGTCGTATCCGAACGCTTCGCCGATCCTCGACGCAGCCGCAAGATCACGCGGGCTTGAGCCGCCCAGCTGCAACGCGACCGGGTGTTCGACCGCATCGTGACCGAGGTGCCGTTCCACATCGCCGTGCAGCACCGCGCCGCAATGAACCATTTCGGTATACAGCAGAGTGCGTTTCGTCAGCGCCCGCAGGAACACCCGGCAATGCCGGTCGGTCCATTCCATCATCGGCGCCACGCACAGTCTGTGAGCATTGAAGTTCTTCATTTTATAATGGATTCAATACCATAAATCGCAAGCCTTGTCGCCGGAACGCGCCTGAGCCCGAGCTCTGTTGAAGGCCGTCGCCCCGGGGCCGCACACATAGCACAATCTCTCGGCGCGGGAAAAACCAGGAAGACCGAAACGTGTCGTCGGCTCGCCACCGACCGGCGCCTTGAGCGGGTCCACGATGCCGGCGCGACACACGGCCCGGCGCGGGATCGATGCCTTGCTCGATATGGGCGTCATCCGCATGGTACAAAATGGTACAAAAGGGTAACCATGTACGATTGTCGACGCCCATCAGGGAGGTAATCCAATGAATGAGACGGATGGTCTGCTCTACGCGTTCGTTCTTGACGGCAAGGGCGGCGGCCGGGCGGTCGGATGGCCGGAGATCGAGAGCTGGACGCCCGACCAGGGTATTCTCTGGGTGCATCTGGACCGCAGAGGGAGTCATACCGAAGGCTGGCTCGAAGAAAAAAGCGGCATCGACCCCCTGATCTGCCAGACACTGTTGCAGGAAGAGGTACGCCCGCGCGTACTCCCCCAGGGCGATGCCATGCTGGTGATCCTGCGCGGCGTGAACCTCAACCCCGGCGCCGACCCGCAGGATATGGTGGGCGTCCGCGTCTGGCTTGCCGCAGACCGGATCGTCAGCCTGCGGCACCGCCGCCTGATGGCCGTGAACGATCTTCGCGGGGCGGTCGAGGCAGGCACAGGGCCCAAGGGGCCGGGCGAGTTCCTGCACCGCCTGGCGGACCGGCTGATCGACCGCATGGGGCCGGTCATCAACGAGCTGGATGACCGCGTCGACGAACTGGAAGACGAGGTTCTGACCGAACACAGCGCCGCCCTGCGATCAAAGATCGGCGAGATCCGCCGCGAGGCGATCTCGCTGCGCCGGTACCTTGCGCCGCAGCGCGATGTCATGGCGCGCCTGCCGATGGAACAGGCCAGCTGGCTGCGGGAACGCGCGGCGGTCACCCAGGACGAACTCAACAACCGGCTGGCCGACCAGATGAACAAAACCATGTATCTCCTGACCATCGTGGCCGCCGTGCTGCTGCCGCCGAGCCTGGTGACCGGCCTGTTCGGCATCAATGTCGGCGGCATGCCCGGCGTCGAGAATATCTGGGCGTTCACGGCCGTCGTTGCCGGGCTTATCGCAATTGCCGTGGTCGAGGTTATCTTGCTGCGCCGTCTGAAATGGATCTGAACGTTCTGACAATCGCCCTGACCCGAGAGGGAGGCAAATGGAAAAACTGATCGATACCCAGACCCTGGAAGCGTTTTACTTGGAACTGTCTCGCTGGTTCGTCGAGGACGTGCTGGTGCTGAGCATGCTTGGCCAGGTCGCCGTCGTGGCACTGGCATTTCTGGCAGCCCTGCCGGTCGCTCCCGGTCTTCGCCGCTGGATCGAACGTCTGGGCAAGACCAAATGGATGGAAAAAGGCAGCACCCGGGCAGCAAGAGTCCTCGCACCGCTGGCATTGCCGATCGTGTGGCTGATCCTACAGTGGGTCTCGGTCGTCGTCGCCAGCCAGGCTGGCTGGCCGCATCAACTGATTCAGATCACGGTCAGCCTGCTGACCGCGTGGGTGGTCATCCGGTTCGCCTCGCAGCTGGTGCACGACCCTACCTGGTCGAAGCTGATCGCCGTTTCCGCCTGGACGGTCGCGGCGCTCAACATCGTCGGTCTGCTGGACGACGCCATCATCCTGCTGGACGGCCTCGCCCTGCAACTGGGTGATCTGCGCGTATCCGCACTGACCGCCATCAAGGGGGTGCTGTCGCTGGCGCTCCTGCTGTGGCTTGCGACCATGCTTTCCAGCCTTCTGGAGCGGCGCATTCGCACTCTTCCCAACCTGACGCCGTCGGTCCAGGTCCTGTTCGCCAAATTGCTCAAGATCGTGCTGATCACGGTCGCGATCGTTGCCGCGCTGAGCTCCGTCGGAATCGACCTGACGGCCTTTGCGGTGTTCAGCGGTGCCGTCGGTGTCGGCATCGGTTTCGGCCTGCAGAAAGTCGTTTCCAACCTGATCAGCGGCGTCATCCTGCTGATGGACAAGTCGGTGAAGCCGGGCGACGTAATCAGCGTCGGCGAGACCTATGGCTGGATCAACACACTGGGCGCGCGCTACGCGTCGGTCGTGACGCGGGACGGCACCGAGTAT
>CAMYNJ010000007.1 GCA_947259795.1 uncultured Alphaproteobacteria bacterium
AGCAATTGCCGCTTGTATTCGTGGATGCGTTTGACCTGCACGTCGAACAGCATGCCGGGATCGACCTCCAGGCCGGTCCTCGCGGTGATCGCGCCCGCCAGGCGCTGTTTGTTGGCGGCCTTGACTGCCCGCCATTCCGCCCGGGATGAAGCGCGACGACTTCATGACACGGCTGGAAAGGGATATTGAATCCGCCCAGAAGGAACTTGTTGGCCAAACGGGTGATGGGGAACTTGTGGGCTCATCGCGGGAGTGATGCTGTCCACTGGTTGTGGATAAATAAATTAAGCTTTTAATTTCAATGATTTGTGTCAAAATAGATTAGGGGATTATTTGTGTATAATTGTGAGAAGCCAGCCCTCGAAATGTATTCTGAACATAACAAGAACATTGAAAATTTTCGCGCCATCGCGTACATTGGTTGGTCCATGTAATGGCGTAAATGCCGCTCAACAGCCGCTTGAGAAAGGGCCGAACATGACTGTTGTTGCCACGATCTCGCAGCAGATCTGGGACATGAAATACCGGTTCAAGAAACCCGGTGGCGAGATTCTGGACAAGACAATCGAGGATACGTGGCGCCGTATCTCCCGCGCGCTAGCCCAGCCGGAAAGCGATCAGGCGCTCTGGGAAAACCGATTCTACGAAGCGCTGGAGGACTTCAAATTCCTGCCGGCAGGCCGCATTGTCGCCGGCGCCGGCACGGCCCGCAATGTCACGCTGTTCAACTGTTTTGTGATGGGTACCGTGCCCGACGACATGACGGGTATTTTCGAACATCTTAAGGAAGCCGCCCTCACCATGCAGCAGGGTGGCGGCATCGGGTACGATTTTTCGACGCTCAGACCCAAAGGTGCGCTGGTGCGGGGTGTCGGCGCCGATGCGTCAGGCCCGCTCTCCTTCATGGATGTCTGGGATGCCATGTGCCGCACCATCATGAGTGCGGGATACCGGCGCGGCGCCATGATGGGCACGCTGCGCTGCGACCATCCCGACATACGCGACTTCGTGCGCGCCAAGGCGGAGCCCGGCCGCCTGCGCATGTTCAACATGTCGATTCTGGTTACCGACGATTTCATGACCGCCCTGCGCGAGGACGCCGAGTGGCCGCTGGTCTTTGACGGCAAAACGTTTTCCACCCTGCGCGCCCGCGACCTGTGGGACGAAATCATGCGTGCGACCTACGATTATGCCGAACCTGGTGTGATCTTCATAGATCGCATAAACCACTTTAATAATCTTTACTATACCGAGAAAATACATAGCACGAACCCTTGCGGAGAGCAGCCGCTTCCGGCCTATGGCGCCTGCCTTTTGGGGTCGATCAACCTGGCGCGACTGGTGCGCGAGCCCTTTACCAGGAAGGCGCGGCTGGATCTGGACGAAATGGACCGCCTGATCCCGACCGCGCTCCGCATGCTGGACGACGCCATCGACGTTTCGCGCTTCCCGCTGGAAAAGCAACGCGAGGAAGCGATGAACAAGCGGCGCGTCGGGCTTGGCGTCACCGGCCTGGCCGACGCACTGATCATGTGCCGCGCGCCCTATGGCGGGGCCAAGGCGGTGAAGCTGACCGAGACCTGGATGGCGGCCTTCCGCAACGCCGCCTATCGCGCCTCCATCGAGCTGGCGAAAGAGAAAGGCCCGTTCCCGGTGTTCGACCGCGATAAGTATCTGGCCGGCGCCAGCGTCGCCACCCTGCCGGCCGATATCCGCAACGCGATTGCTGAACATGGCATCCGCAACGCGCTGGTCACCTCGATCGCGCCCACCGGCACGATCTCGCTGCTGGCCGACAACGTGTCGTCGGGCATCGAGCCGGTATTCAGCTATCGCTTCACCCGCGCGGTCCTGATGCCCGACGGCAGCCACCGCGACCGCGAGGTGGTCGATTACGCCGCCGCCGCCTGGTGGGCGGAACATGGCGAGGGGGCCGAGCTGCCGGATTATTTCGTCGATTCGCGCATCCTGGCACCGGAAGCCCATATCGTCATGCAGGCCGCCGTCCAGAAATATATCGACAGTTCGATCTCAAAGACCGTCAACGTGCCCGATGACATCCCCTTCGAGGATTTCAAGGACGTCTATCTCAAGGCCTACGAGATGGGCTGCAAGGGCTGCACCACATATCGCCCCAACCTGGTCACCGGCGCGGTGCTGACCGCCGACGAGAAAGGCCGGGAACCCGTGGCGACGCCGGGCGACGAGCATGAATCCGCTTCCGACATCGTCTATATGACCCAGCCGCTGGAGCGGCCGGAAGCGCTGGTCGGCAAGACCTACAAGCTGCGCTGGCCCGAAAGCGACCATGCTTTCTACCTGACCGTGAACGACATCATCCAGGACGGGCGGCGGCGGCCCTTCGAGGTCTTCATCAACTCCGCCAATCTTGAGCATTACGCCTGGACGGTGGCACTGACCCGGATGATCAGCGCGGTGTTCCGGCGCGGCGGCGACGTGACCTTCGTGGTGCGCGAGCTGAAGAGCATCTTCGATCCGCGCGGCGGCTACTGGATGGAGGGCCGGTACGTGCCCTCGCTGCTGGCCGCGATCGGCGAGGTGATGGAGCAACATATGATCGATATCGGCTTCATCGCCAAAACCGAACCGGAGACACGGGAATCGCTGCAGGAAGCGGTCGGCGAATCGCCGGCCCGGTTCTGCCCGAAATGCAGCCAGCCGGGATTGGTGCGGCGCGAGGGCTGCGACCTCTGCCTGTCCTGCGGCTATTCGAAATGCAGCTGAACAGGCAGCGACATTGTCCCCGCTGCAAGGCGCCGCTGAAGGGCTATGTGGACGAGTGCCCGTCCTGCGGGATGGAAAAGCCGCTGCCGCTGCCCTGGTACTTCTATGCGATCATGGCGGCGATATTGATTGCCTCGGCATGGCTTTTCATCGACTTGGACGCGATCGCGCGCGCGCTCCTGGGCGCCCTCGAGGGCTGGCGCCGTTTGTGACCCTATGACCCGGAAACCCTTTGTTCTGATCGACGACAGCTTGTCGCCCGGCGGCGATGCCTGGCTGTTCGAAAATCCCGTGGAGATCGTCGCCTGCGACGACCCGGCCGGCGTGGAAGCTGCGCTGGACCGCATCGCCGGGGCCGGCCGCGACGGCCTTTATGCGGCCGGTTTCATGGCCTATGAACTGGGCTATCTGTTGGAACCGAAGTTGATGCCGCTGCTGCCGGAAGGCCGCCGCCAGCCGCTGATCTGGATGGGACTGTTCAGGGATCCGCGGCGGCTGGACCGCGAAGGCATAACGCAATTCCTTGATGCGCAGGCGGATGGTGGGGGTCATGCGGTGGAGGGGCGCGGGCAGACGGTCGAGCGCGAACAATATCTCGCCGCCATCGGGCGGGTGCGCGACTATATCGCGGCGGGCGACGTCTATCAGATCAACTTCACCTTCCACCATCGCTTCCGCCTGACTGGCGACCCGGTCTCGCTCTATGGCGATCTGCGACGGCGCCAGCCGGTGGCCCATGGCGCGCTGCTGCGCGGGCCGGACTGGCACCTGCTGTCGCTGTCGCCGGAACTGTTCGTGGAAATCCGCGACGGCCGCGCCATCGCCCGGCCGATGAAGGGCACGGCGCAACGCGGCGCGACACCGGCCGAGGACGCCGAGATCGCCGCCTGGCTGCGGGCCGACGAAAAATCGCGCGCCGAAAACCTGATGATCACCGACCTGCTGCGCAACGATTTGTCGCGCATCGCGCTGGTCGGTAGCGTCCACGTCCCCGCGCTCTTCACCGTCGAGACCTATCCGACGGTGCATCAGATGACCTCGACCGTCGAGGCACGGCTGCGGCCCGGCATGGGTTTCCCTGAGATCGTGAAGGGGCTGTTCCCTTGCGGCTCGGTGACCGGCGCACCCAAAATCCGCGCCATGGAAATCATCCGCGAGTTGGAGAAGGGAGCGCGCGGCGCCTATACCGGATCGGTCGGCATGGTCGCGCCCAATGGCGGCCTGCGCTTCAACGTCGCGATCCGCACGCTGTTCGTCGGTGCCGACGGCGAGGGCGACATGGGCATCGGCAGCGGCATCGTCCATGATTCCGACCCGGCCGCCGAATATGAGGAATGCCTGCTGAAGGCGCGCTTCCTGACCGCACGCCACGAAGATTTCCAGCTTATCGAAACCATGCGCTGGTCACGGACCGATGGCTTTTATCTGCTGGAAAGACATCTCGGCCGCCTGGAGAGTTCCGCCCGCTTCTTCGGCATTCCCTGCGATATCGGCGCTGTCCGCGCGCTGTTGGCCGATTGCGTGCGCGGCTTGTCGGGCAACAAGCAGCGCGTTCGCCTGCTGCTGGACCAGGGCGGCGGCGTCAGCGCGACCGCCACGGCGATTGCGCTGCCCGACCCGCCGCCGGCGGTGCGTTATGCGTTCGCCGCCCGGTCCGTCGACAGCCAGGACCGCCATCGCTACCACAAGACGACGCGCCGCGAGGTCCTGGACGAGGAGCGCGAGCGGCTGACGGCGGAGACCGGCTGCGACGAGGTGCTGTTTATCAACCAGCGCGGCGAGCTGACCGAGGGCAGCTACTGCAATATCTTCGTGGAGAAGGATGGATGGCTGCTAACGCCGCCGCTATCTTGCGGGCTGCTCGACGGCACGCTGCGGCGCGAACTGCTGGAGACCGGCGGCCAGGTGGAAGAGCGCGTGCTCTATCCGCGCGACCTCGACGAGGCGGACGCGGTCTGGCTCGGCAATTCGGTGCGCGGCCTGCAGCCAGCGCACCATGTCAGCGGTCGGAATTCTCGATTAGCGCCAACAAGCGGTGCAGTGGCCCGTCGCTGATGCCCAGTTCGTCCAGATGGCGCACCGTGTTGGCGAGATATTCCCGGTTGTGCCCGCCCTTGCCGACACCTTGGCGAATCAGCCGCACCATTTCCCACTCGTCCAGGCCGGCGGCATACTGGTAGTGCCCGCGGTCCACGGTGAAGACATGGCAGGCCGGGCGCCCGGCGGGCGTTCTGGGATGCAGAATTCGCGGCGTATAGACGCCATTCACCATCTCACGATCCCAGAGATAGTCGAGCACTTCGAGCGCCCGCGACCGTGCGATCCGGTAAGCCCTACCCCTGCATGATCCACCGCGGTCCAGGCCAAGCACGAGGCCGGGGCATTCCGGCGTGCCGCGATAGCGGTGCGAATAGATACAGAAAGACCGATGCCAGCCATGCAGCAGCGCCGGACGCACCTCGACATGCTCGAACCCCGGATTCCACATCAGGGAACCGTAACCGAACACCCAAATGTCCGACTCGATGCGCAACGCATCGAAGAAGGCCCGCTTGCGCTCGGCGAGGTTTTCCGATGAGGGCCTGTCGGTCATAACGGAGATCAGCGGTCGTTCCCTTGCGCGTCATCGTCCTCTTCGGTGGCGATGAAGCGGCCGGCCTGGCCCATTTCGACGACGCCGCGCCGGATTTCACGAGTACGCCGGAACCAGTCCTCCAGGGCCTCGCCCTCGCCCCAGCGGATGGCGCGCTGCAGCGCCGTCAGATCCTCGGAGAACCGGCCCAGCATCTCCAGCACCGCTTCGCGATTGTTCAGGAACACGTCGCGCCACATGATCGGGTCGGACCCGGCGATGCGGGTGAAATCGCGGAAACCGCCGGCGGAATATTTGATGACTTCCCTGGTCTCCACCACATCGCCGTTTTCGGTATCCTCGCGGCGAAGCTGGCCTTCCAGGTCGGCCGCCGTGCCGACGATTGTGTAGGCGATGAGATGCGGCAAATGCGAGGTGATGGCTAGCACCCGGTCATGATGGTTGGCGTCCATGATATCGACCATGCTTCCAGCGCGTCGCCACAGCTCGGCGACTTTCTCAACCGCGTCGCGGTCAGTACCCGGCGGTGGCGTCAGGATACAGTAGCGATGTTCGAACAATTCGGCGAAACCGGCTTCCGGACCGGAAAGCTCGGTGCCGGCGATGGGATGGCCCGGCACGAAATGGACGCCCTGTGGGATATGCGGCCCGACATCGCGGATCACCGCCCGCTTGACAGAGCCGACATCGCTGACGATAGCGCCGGATTTCAGCGCCGATCCGAACTTTGCCGCCAAATCGCCGAACGTGCTGACCGGGGTGCAGAGTATTACGAGGTCGGCATCCGCGACGGCGGCCGCCGGGTCCGCATCCACACTGTCGACGAAGCCCAGCTCCATCGCCTTGTCGAGGGTCGCCTGCGTCCGGGCACAGCCGGCGATATGTCCGGCCAGGCCTTCGCGCTTCATCACCCAGCCGAGCGACGAGCCTTCGAGCCCGAGGCCGATCAGCGCGACCCGTTCGAACAGAACGTCGCTCATGACGCCCCCAGATGGTCGGCCAGCGCACAACCGTGATGCGAATCGATTCGGGCAGGCCGTAGCCACCCATCAACCGCGTGATGACGCCGCGCGACATCAGATGCGCATAGGCCGCATCGGCGCTTGCCTTGTCAGGGAAACGAGCCAGCACGAAATTGCCGGCGGACGGCGGAACTTCCACCCCCAGCATGCCGAGCTGCTGCGTCAGCCAGGCCATCCAGCGGTCGTTATGGGCGCGCGAGGCCTCGACATGCTCGACATCCTCAACCGCCGCGATTCCCGCAGCCTGGGCCGAGGCGGAGATGTTGAAGGGCCCGCGCACCCGGTTCAGCACGTCGATAATCGCCGCCGGCCCAAAGGCCCAGCCGAGCCGCTGGGAGGCCAAACCGAAGATTTTCGAGAATGTGCGTAGCATGACGACATTGTCGCAACTCTCCACCAGTTCTGCGCCTGCGCTGTAATCTTCCGCGCCGACGTATTCGGCATAGGCCGCGTCGATCACCAGCAGCACGTCGTCGCGCAGATTTTCGCGCAAGCGGCGCAGTTCCGAGGCGGACAGGAAGGTACCGGTCGGGTTGTTCGGGTTGGCCAGGAACAGCATGCGGGTGTTTTCCGTGACCTGCGCCAACAGCGCGTCGACATCGGCGGTCAGGTTCTTCTCCGGCGCGGCGACCGGCGTCGCGCCCACGGCCTTAGCGGAAATAGCATACATCAGGAAGCCGTGCTGGCTGTACAGAACCTCGTCGCCCGGCCCGGCATAGGCGTTGATCAGCAGCGAGATCAGTTCGTCGGAGCCCGCGCCGCAGACGATGCATTTCGGGTCCAGCTCGAATCTCTTGCCGATCGCCTCGCGCAGCGCCACCGCGCCGCCATCGGGATAGCGGTGCAGTTCGTCGGCCATGGCGGCATAGGCTTCCTTCGCCTTCGGGCTTGGCCCGAGCGGGTTTTCGTTGGCGGAGAGCACAATGACCCTGTCGGCACCTTCCGCGCTGTGGCTGCCGCCGACATAGGGCGCGATATCCATGATGCCCGGACGCGGGGTCGGTGAGGTCATTCCAAAGCCCTTTGGTCAGGAATTGCCGTCAAGCGGCGTCGGATAGGCTCCGATGACCCTGGCACGCTCGACATTCTTCTGTTTCGCCAACGCGGCCAGGCGGCCGTCGCCATCCTCCATGAATCCGGCAGCCTCGGCCAGATATTGGGTCGTGCCGTCGACGGCGGCGCAAACAATCTCGCCCTTGAGGCCGGCCGCCGCCAGCATCTCGCCGATCACCGGGCGGCGCACCTCGGCCGTCGTTTCCAGCAGCAGCAGGCTGCGGTCGTCGCCGCTGGCTTCCGGGGGTACGCGGGCGATAACCAGCGCCGAGGCGCCGCGGTCCCGCACATTGCCGGGCTCGACGAAGGGCAGCCGCAGAACGACTTGCGGGGCGTCGGCCGACCACAGCCCCGCCCACCAGGGCCGGTCGTCGGTCTCGGCCGGATAGGGCAGCACGCCGTGAGTCCAGTTCCCCCCGGCCACGCCCGCCACCACTTCGCGCCGGGTAGCGCAGCCGGAAAGGCCCGTGTAACTGCCGAAATGGTCGCGGGCCAGATCCCAAAGCCCATCCGCATCGTCGGCGAAGACGGCCACGCTGTAAGGTCCCTGCATCGCGGTCAGCGTGGCGATGATCTCCCGCCAGATCCGCAACAGCGACCCGCGGCCAAAAGGCCCTTTATGGTGCGCCGCCAGACGGCGCAGGATCGCCGCCTCGCGCCCCGGCCGCATAGCGGAATCGGCTTGGGTGCCCTTGGCCTCCGAAATTTGTTCTACGATCGCCGCGCGGCGCATGATCAGGTCGTGCAGCGACGTGTCGATCCTGTCGATTTCCCGGCGCAGGTCGTCCAGATTTGGCTTGGTCTTTTCCATGCTTTCGCGTCGTATGTCCCCTAGAGCCGGTCCGGGTTGGTCGGAGTCGCCTTCGGCGATCCGTCAATCCGGTGAATCGGCTCTATCTTTAAGGTTTAGAGCGGATTCACGCAATTGATCGTGAGAAAAATCAATCACGATCCGCTCCAGGGTCCCTGAAAGACAGGGTTATTAGCAGTTTGGCGATGCCCTGTCAGCATTTGCCGACAGGCCGCCCCGTGGCAAGAAATGATTGACGCGCCCCTGCTTCAACCTTAGCTATTCGGCCATGTCGGCAACCGAAAACATATCGCTTCCGGGCCAGCGTATCGAGCTTGGGGGCAACGGGAAGCTCCGCCTCGATTGCGGCGTCGAACTGGGCCCGTTCCCGCTCGCCTACCAGACCTATGGCGAACTGAACGCCGAGAAGTCCAACGCGATCATGGTCTGCCACGCGCTGACCGGCGACCAGTTCGTCGCCGAAACGCACCCCATTACCGGCAAGTCCGGCTGGTGGGACCAGATGGCCGGGCCCGGCAAGCCGCTGGACACCGACCGCTACTTCATCATTTGCGCCAATGTACTGGGCGGATGCCTGGGTACGGTGGGGCCGAAGGAAACCGACCCGGCCACAGGCAAGCCCTACGGCCTGAACTTCCCGGTCATCACCATCGGCGACATGGTGCGAGCCCAGCGCATGTTGATCGACCATCTGGGCATCGACCAGCTGTTCGCCGTGATCGGCGGCTCGATGGGGGCGATGCAGGTACTGGACTGGGCGGCGCGCTACCCCGAGCGCGTCTTCGCAGCCATCCCGGTCGCCGGCGCGGCGCGCCATTCGGCGCAGAACATCGCCTTCCACGAGGTCGGGCGCCAGGCCATCATGGCCGACCCCGACTGGCATGGCGGCGACTACCTGTCGCATGACACCAACCCGCGGCGCGGTCTGGCGGTCGCGCGCATGGCCGCGCATATCACCTATCTGTCGGAAACCGCACTGCACCGCAAGTTCGGGCGCAGCCTGCAGGACCGCGAGGCGCTGACATTCGGTTTCGATGCCGATTTTCAGGTGGAAAGCTATCTGCGCCACCAGGGCATCACCTTCGTCGAGCGATTCGACGCCAATTCATACCTCTACATCACCCGCGCCATGGATTATTTCGACCTGGCGGCGGAGTTCGGCTCATTGCCGGCCGCCTTCGAGAACACGCCGGTGCGCTTCTGCCTGGTGTCCTTCACCAGCGATTGGCTGTTCCCGACCCCGGAAAGCCGCGCCGTCGTGCATGCGCTGAACGCGGTCGCCGCCAATGTCAGCTTCGTGGAGGTCGAATCGGATAAGGGCCACGACGCCTTCCTGCTGGACGAGCCGGAATTCCACGAGGTTCTGGGCGGCTTTCTGAACGGATGCGCCGAACATAAAGGCCTCAACCGGTCATGAACGGCGCCGCCCCCTCGATCCGCGTCGATCTGCAGCTGATCGCCGACATGGTGGAGCCCTCCAGCCGCGTGCTGGATGTCGGCTGCAGCGATGGCGCGCTATTGCAGCATCTGTGGAAGACAAAGGAGGTCGATGGGCGCGGCATCGAGCTGAGCCAGGCCGGCGTGAACGCCTGCGTGCGCAACGGCCTGTCGGCCATCCAGGGCGACGCCGACACCGACCTCAAGGATTACCCGTCCGACGCCTTCGATTATGTGATTCTCAGCCAGACGCTGCAGGCGACTCACAATCCGCGCACCGTGCTGGACCATATGGCGCGGATCGGCCGACGGTCGATCGTGTCCTTCCCGAATTTCGGCTATTGGCGGGTGCGGATGAGCCTGGCCTGGAGCGGCCGCATGCCGGTGACGGAAAACCTGCCGCACCAGTGGTACGACACGCCCAACATCCATTTCTGCACGATCCGCGACTTCGTCGATCTCGCGCGCGACATGAACCTGCATGTAGAGCGC
>CAMYNJ010000008.1 GCA_947259795.1 uncultured Alphaproteobacteria bacterium
CATCGAAGCCGCCGACGCCGTCTTCATATTCGTCGGCGATTTCGCCGTCGCCGTTCAGGTCGACGCCGCGCTCCAAAAACCGCTCGTCCGAGTTCCGGCGCGGTGCGCTCGCATTGACCATGCCCCGCGTGCCGGTCGCATCCGGCAGCGCGACGTGCATCGCGGTCGCCCCCTCGGGACCGTCGTCGAGGTCAATGATGGTAACGCTGCCCGGCGGCGAGAAGAATTCGCCGTAATAGTCGCCGCGATCCCGGTCGAGGCCGAAGGATTCGCCCTCGTTGGAAATGACTGCGCGATCGCCGTTCGCGTTGATCACCACCGCGTCGGGCTCGGATTCGGTGGGCAGGACCCTGAGCACGGCGCCGGTGCTGGCGTTCCGTATTTCAGCACGGCCGTTGGCTACGGCGCTTTCCACCTCGATCGCAACAATGAAATAATCCTCTTCGGGATGGAACGCGACAGAGGTAATGCCCTCACCGTACCCCAGACCCAGGTCGAATACGGCGGCCGTTACCGGCGCAGCCGGATCGCTTAGATCCAGAATGGTAATGGTGCCTTTTGCCGAATTTGTCAGCGCGGCGCGGGCGGTTTCGCCCTGCACGCTGATGACTTCCGTGCCCTCGCCGGTGCCACTGTCCCAGTAGCCAACCCAATCGAGGCCTGGCTCCGCCAAAACGGGTGAACCCGACGCCAGAATAAGCGCCAGACCCCCATATAACGTTGTTGAAATGTTCCTCATCGCTGAAATATTCCTCATCACTGTCTCCAATTTCCTTTTTCCAAGAAATCTTTTTATGGCCGGACCTCGACCATCCACCCAACTCTCCTCGTTGTTGAACCCAGCTTTCCATTGTATGTGCGGCGGTGGCTGGCCTAGCCTGCCAGCCGGCCCCCCGCGCCGTCCTTCGATACCCGGTCGGAGGATGCTTCCCCCGTGATCTTCAATCCCTCGAGAAACGTCTCGATCTCCTTGTTCAGCAGGTCGGACTGTCCGGAAAGGCTCTGCGCCGCCTCCAGAACCTGGGCGGCCGAGGCGCCGGTCTCTCCGGCGACCTGACGGACCTCCTCGATACTGTTCGAGACCATCTGGGTCCCGGCCGCCGCTTCCTGCACGCTGCGGGCGATCTCCTGCGTCGAGGAATCCTGTTCCTCGATGGCTGCCGCGATGGCGGCCGAATTGTCGCTGATCCGCTGGATGACCCCCAGGATCCCCTGGGTCGCATCCACCGTCTTGCCCGTCGCCTGCTGCACTTCCTCGACCTGCATGGCGATCTCGCTGGTCGCGCTCGCGGTCTGCTTGGCGAGGTTCTTGACCTCCTGGGCGACCACCGCAAATCCCTTGCCGGCCTCGCCGGCGCGGGCCGCCTCGATCGTCGCGTTCAACGCCAGCAGATTGATTTTGCTTGCAATCTTGTTGATCAGATCCACAATCTGGCTGATCTTTTCAGCGGCGCGCGCGAGACCCTGCACGGTTACATCGATATCTTCGGCGGCGGACGTCGCCCGCGCGGCCACCTGGCTGGAGTCGATGATCTGCCGGTTGATCTCCTTGACCGAACTCGACAATTGCTCGGTCGCCGTGGCCGCGGTCTGGACGTTCATCGACGATTCCTCCGAGGCGCTGGCCACGGCGGTCGATTGCTGGTTGTTGTGGTCGGCATAGGCCGACATCGACTTCGCGGTTGCCTGCAGCTGCGTGGACGCGGTCGAAACGCTGGTGACGATCGCCTTGACGCTGGCGTCGAAGTGCCTGGCCAGACGCTCCATGGTCTGGCGCTTCTCCTGGCGCAGATCCTCCTCGATGCGGTCCTGCTCTGCCTCGATGCGTTCCTTTTCGTCGATCGCGTTTTTGAACACCCGAACGGCGTGGGACATCTGGACGATTTCATTTTCCTCGGAGCGATCGGCCAGCGTCACGTCCCCGTGGGCGCGTGCCAACTCCAGAAGCTGCTCGATGATCCGGGTCAGGGGCGCGCTGACCAGCCGTCGGAACATGACGACGAGGAAGGCAATGGACCCCAACAGGATCGCGGCGGACAGCATGGACGACCTTTGCCACGAGGCGGTGAGGTCGGCTTCGATGGCCCTGAAGTCCCAGAAGATCAATACGTGGCCGGCCGGCACGACCTTGCTGTACTTGGCCTGATAATAAACCGAAGGGGCGGAAACGGCAGCGTAGCCGTCTGCCATGCGATGCTCAGTCTTGTCGGAAAGCGTAACGACGTTATCGGACAAGCTGTCGGGTAACAGGCCCGCGTCCTTGCGGCGCCATTCATACACCACCGTGCCGCTGCTGTTGAGCGCGACGACCGCCAGCAGGTCGGTCATCGTCCCCAGCGCCAGCGTTTCATGGACCTGATCGAACACGGAACTTTTTCGCCACCGCAATGCCCCGGCCATGGAGGAGGCAAGCAGGCTGGTCTGTACTTTCTTGTTCTTGATGACCAGGTCGGTGGCGCTGGACCGTTCATTCACGCCTTGAACGGCGATCAGGATCGCGAAAGACACGGCAAAGATTCCGGCGACCACCATGATCGCGCGTCCCTGGAAACTCTTTGTTCGAAGTATCGAAAACATGATCCAGATCTTCCCCCTGAACGGCTTCGATAACCGCCGCGTCCAATATTTTGTCACGTTCGCAAATACGCACCGGCAGCGCGCCGTCGCGATATTCGTATCTTTACCTCACTCGTCCTATGCAAACCTCTTGTTCGGTACGTTCTGTCGCGTTGCCTTACACGTCACTGCAGAGCCGCCCCGTCGCGGCTCCCGGCTGACCGGGGTCCGCGACGGCAGCGTTTCGTCTGTTCACAGGGCGTCGATGTTGATGCCCACGGTCACGGCGCCGATGGCCTTGCCCGTGGCCGGGTCCTTGACAGTGAAATTGGCTTGGGACTGCATCGCCTGGGTCGAATTGTCGAACTCGACCTCGTCGACGAACACGGCATCCGGACCAACCTGGAAGGTTTTCGTGAACTTCACCTCTTCGCCTTGCCAGATATCGGAATTCGGGCTGGACTGCGCGATGCTGAGACCCATCGCGTCGATCACGCCGATTTCGTTGATCCTGTTGCCGTCGCTGTCGATGACCGTGCGCATGCGCGCGGCAAGTGAATTCTCGACGACGCTGTCGATCAGCGGGCGGTTGGAACTGTCGATTTCCTTCTGCCACGTCGCTTCAAGCTTGTCGATGTCCGACTGGGTCATATTGCCGCGCTTGGCGTTGGAGGCGCGCAGGGCTTCGATCAGGTCGTCCTGCACGATCATCGACACGATTTCGGGCAGGGCATTCTTGATGGGTTTGATATGAGCGTCCTCGGCGAAAGCGGGCGATCCCGCAATCGCTATGAGGCCCGCCGCAATGATTGTAATGGCGCGTAGCATACCGTCCTCTTCCTTATGCAGTTTCACACTGTGCGAATTTCTACCGTAGAGTGCCCTGAAACATCTTAACAAAGCGTTGATCGATACAAAAACCGTATGAGTTATTATTTTATCGGCTGTTAGCCATTTTCCGTCTTGTTAACCGTATCGAAAAAAGCGAGCAACTTAGCGATAATTACTTTTCCAATATTGCAGTGTGTTCGATGAAATTTTATCGCAATAATTGCATAAATCGTCACGACGGGATTTCTCGCCCGACCCCCAAAGAGCGCCCCGGGGTTGTATAGCCCCATATTTCGATGAGGATTCGCTGGCCGGCCGACGGCAGGGCACGCGATTAGGCGGAATTTCCTGCCCGGCTGCCTGTGTGCGGATTCACACATGGCTTTCGACACGCGGGGCGGCGCGCCGACCGCCGGTATGCCGCGGCCGAGCCTTCGCCCTGCGGAGCGGGCTGGCGCAAACTCAATGGATAACGTGCTAACCGAAAATGTCGGCAGTGATGCCGGCGTACCAGGCCTCGCCAGCCAGGCCCGCCGCTTCACGAACCGAATCGCTCTCGCCGGTCGGGCTGATTTCCAGTTCGATACGCTGCAGCGCGCCGCCGACCGCGGCGAATGCGGCCCGCTCGTACACCGCGTGGGCTGGTGAGACATGACTCCAGCAGGCGCCGCCCAGCACGGTCGCCTCCGCCTTGTCACCGGAAAAGGCCTCCAGGATCGCCCGGGCGCAGGCTTCCGCCTGCTGTTGCGCGGCGTAGGCCGCCTTGGGCATGGGCGACGCCAGAGCCGCATCGCCGACGACGTAGATGCCTGGCTGATGCGTGGATTCGAACGTCATGGGATCGACGGGACACCAGCCGCGCCGGTCCGCCAGCTCCGACTGCAGCGCGATCCGGCCGGCGGTCTGCGGCGGAATCACGTTGGCGACGGCGACCTCGAACGCCTCGCCTTCGGCCATGACGGTCATGGTCGCCGGGTTCACCCCTTTGACGCCGCCGGAGAAATCGGCGGGCAGGACCTCGATCATGCCGGGATAAAACCGCGTCCACGCCTCCTCGAACAGGTCCTGCAGGGGAAAATTGTTCTTGGCATCCAGGATAATGATCCTGGCATTCGGCTTCTCGCGCTTGAAATAATGCGCAACCAGGGACGCCCTCTCATAAGGCGCGGTCGGACAGCGATAGGGCGTGTCCGGCGGCGCGATCAGGAACGTGCCGCCGTCTTCCATGGCCTCCAGCTGCCGGCGCAGCAGTTCCGTCTGCTCGCCGCCCTGCCAGGCATGTGGCATGGCCTTCGCCGCCTCGGGGCCATAGCCTTCAATCGCATCCCACTGGAAGTCGATGCCGGGCGCAACGATCAGCCGGTCCCAGGACAGCACATCGCCGCCGGCGAGGCGCACCGTCCGCCCTGCCGGATCGATCGCCACCGCCACCTGGTGCATGAGCTTCACGCCATAGCGTTCCGACAGGGCGTCGTAGTTGTGGGTCAGAGAGTCCAGCGAGCGCAGCCCGCCGATATACAGGTTGGAAAAGAAGCAGGTTACGTAATTGCTCTTGGGCTCGACCAGGGTGATATCCAGCCCCTTGCCGGCCGCCGCGAGCGACCGTGCCGCCGTCGCGCCGCCGGCGCCGCCTCCGATCACGACGACCCGGCCGCCGGCGGCCCGTGCGTCCCGCCGCCACAGATAGGGTGCGGCGACCAGCGCCGCCCCCGTCGCCTTCAGGAACTGTCGCCGGCGCGTTCCTGTCATGCATCCCGTCCGAGCAAGCCAGAGGTCGGTTCCTCCTGACCCCACTATAATTCGAAACTCCGCATGTGTAAGGGATGATATCGTGCCGCCGGTCACCGATTTCGCAGGGCCGGCTCCGCGCGGATCCGGAACCCGCCGGGCTTTCAGGCGGTGCGTGTTCGGCCCGGCGACGCGTCGCGGCCACTGCCGGCCGCGACGTCGATGATCTCCCAGCCCCGGGCCCGCGCTTCGCCGGCGAGGCGCCGGTCGGGGCGGACCGCAACCGGCCGCGCGACGTGCGCCAGCAGCGGGAGGTCGTGGATCGAATCGGCGTAGGCCGCTGCTTCGGCCAGGCGCGTGCCGTGCCGGGCGCAGAGATCGGCCGCCGCCGCCACCTTCTCCTCCCCCAGCGGGTGGAAGATCGGCGGTGTTGCGACAAAGCGTCGCGCGCGCAGGGCATAGCGCGCGGCCTGCCAGCCGTCGGCGCCAACCCGTTCCGCCAGTGGACCGGCCAGGAACTGCGGGGTCCCGGTCAGCAGCAGGATGGCATCGCCGGCACAGCGGTGCTCCTCCATGCGCTGCAGCAACACCCGGTCGATCAAGGCATCCAGATCCCGTTCGACGAAATCCCGCGCGATGGCGGCCACGTCATCGAGCGCGAGGCCGGCGAGATAAGCCTTGTTCCTGCGAAAGACATGCCGCCCGTAGCGCAGCCCATTCGCCAGCGTGAACCAGCCGGCGGCAGCCACCTGCCGCGGCCCGATCGAACCGCGCCGCAAAAGATGACGTATGAACAGGGCTTCGCTGCTGTGCGGTCCGGTCAGCAGTGTTCCGTCGATATCGAATAGCGCTGCGTTCACTCCGCCGCCTCGTGATAGACCCTTTCAGACGCCGGCACCGCTGCGGAGACCGGCTTCGCGCCCAGGAACTCTATCACAACGGGTGCGCCGCGCACGAGGCACAGGGCCACCGAGATCCACACCAGAACGGTCAGTATGGCGCCGGCCGGGCCACCGGCCTCCGCCCAGAAACCGGGATAGAGTACGGGCAGCGGCTGAAGCAGCAGCGCGAGGCCGAACGTGGCCATCTTGACGGTATTGTAGAAGCCGCGCATGAAGCGGCCGCCCACCAGGAACCGGCCGACGGTTGACTGCATCATATCGAACGGCGCAACGCCTTCAGACGCCGCGGCGGAATTGCGGATC
>CAMYNJ010000009.1 GCA_947259795.1 uncultured Alphaproteobacteria bacterium
GGCGGGACGCGATTTTGAAGCGGCCGTCGCCTTCGGGTGTCTCGAACCGGATAAAGCGGCGCCCAGGCCCGAGGCCGTATAGTTCGAATGCGGAAAGCTCGCTCCAGCGCCAGTGCTTCTTCTGCCAGGTCAGGCCCCTGTCATCGAGCTGCAAATCACTGTAGAAGCCCAGCGCCCGTCCATGCCAATCCACCAATTGTATTGCGTAAATGAACAGGAGAAAGGGAATGATCACGGACATGATAAATGCGGCACTTTCCAGATCGGGATCGCGCAGATACACAAGGAACACGATGACGATCAGGACTGGAATAATTGCCAGCCCGATCCGGTTGGCCAGGACCGAGTTTCCGTGCGGCTTCACCTGGAAAGTCGTGGTTTCCATAATTGCGTCCTCCGTTCAGGCGGATGTGTCCCCACCGCCCAGCGCCCGCTCGCGGTAGGCGTTCAGGGTGGCGGCGATTTCCTCGACGGGGGTGTCGTAGAGTCCGTCGATGACGACCGTCGGCGGCGCCGCGGGTAACCCATAAAGCCGCCGCACCCAGCGCCAGGTCCAGTCCCTGCCAGGGGCGGAGAAGGTGATCACCTGGCGCCGGCCGGCCATATTGCTGCCCGCAAGCTTGCGATGCTCGAAGACCGAGACATCCTTCCAGGGCCAGGCATAGCGCCGGCCCTGGCGCCTGTAAGTGATGCCGGTCGCATCGAGCCTGAGTGAATTGCTCTCCGGCCTGAGGCTGCGGTAGGTCATAAAGACCGTGAAAAGCAACAGCACCGGGATGGCAAGGTACAACCAGGCCAGTTCTTCACTCGTCGACCACAGTTCGCTCCACAGGTCGCCGTCCATACGAAATAGAATCAACGCTACGGCTATAACTATAAGCGGGGCGAAGGCTAATATACGCTGATAGCGAAATGCGGCCTTCGACATGCTGAAGGTGATGGATTGGCCTGCCGCAACGGCCTGCATCGGCGGCGATGGTTGCGCTTCTTCCCTGGGCGGCCGCTTTATGCCCAGGGCGCTGTCGCGATGGCCGTTTATCCCGGCGACGACATCCTCGATCGGCGGCTCGTAGAAGTCAGGCAACGTGATGGTCACCCGCGTAGCGGATGCAAGCCCGTTCATGAAGAGCAGGCCGATGCGGGCGCCCCAGCCGAATTGTCCTGCGATGGTCAGCTTGCCGGCCTGCAATCCGGGCCAGCGGATCGCCACCGCTGCCGATTCAATCTCGCGCCAGGGCCATGTGCGGCGCCTGCCCATGATGACGTAGGTCAGACCTACATCGTCGAGCGTCAGGAAGTTCAGGAAAGGTGATTTCCAGCGCAGGATGAAGGCGAATAATAGCCCCATCGTTACGGCCATCGCCAAATGCGCCCAGAAATTGGCGACATCTTCCGCCACGCCGTAGCTCTTGATCCAATCGGTTCCCGGGGCATCCAGCAACAGCAATCCGGTTCCGACCGTCATCAGGAGCGGGTAAAGAGCAAGCGCAAAACAAAGTAGCGCGACAATATCCAGGGACCGGTTCGATTCCGAGAATCTGTAGGTAACGGATTGCATGGTGCCCTCCTCCTATATGCGCCAAGGCCGCCGCCCGTCCGCTGTTGTCGCAGCATTTCTTGTTTCTTGACGGCCGAAACTACGAAGCGGGGACTAAGATTTCTTTAATGCAACCAGTGGGCGGGGTTTGCGCGCCCCGCACGGCATCGTCGTCAGTCAGGAAATAAGAAGGTTGCCTCAACCCCGGCAAAAAGACAGTCGTGGCGGGACCCTCCAACCCATCTCGTCACGCATGACCCATGTCAGGCGCAGCCTGAGGGCGGTCATGCACAGCAATGGCGGAGTCAGGATAATCCGGTGCGGGTTGCTGTTAACCGGATCGTCGTCACGGCGCGTCGCACTCATGCGTTTCGAACTCGGCGGGCAGAGTGATTTCGATCAGCTCGGCGTCGTCGGAATGGGCGATTTCGCGGTGGCGGATGCCGGGCGGCTGGTGGACACAGGAACCGGGGCGCAGCGTGACCTCGCCATGGCCCTCATACTCGAACTTGAACCAGCCCTTCAGGACATAGATCATCTGGAATTCGATGTCGTGGGTGTGCCATTCCGGGACGGACTCACCGCCGGGCCGTGCGCGGATCACATGCATCCCGACACGGCCCCCCGTCGCGTCCCTGATTCCCAGGTCGCGATATTCGAAGAAGGCCCGCAAACCCCTGGCCTCGAATGCCGTATCCCCCGCATGGACCACGGAAAACCCCTCGGGCGACTTGATACCGGGTTTCGTCTCGCTCATGCTGCGTCCTCCCAATGCGGAGAGGATAACACGGTTTGGACGCCGGTTTGCACGGCTTTAGCTTGACACAGCCGCCGCAGGCGCTATCACTGCCGCCGCAAGTCACACCGCATAATTCCCAAGGAACCATCCGCCATGAGCATGGCATTCGTTTTTCCCGGCCAGGGGTCGCAGGAAGTCGGCATGGGCAAGGCCCTGGCCGACGCTTTTGCGCCGGCGCGCGAGGTCTTCCAGGAGGTCGACGACGCGCTGGGCCAGAATCTCTCGAAGCTGATGTTCGAGGGGCCGGACGACGAGTTGCGCCTGACCGAGAATGCCCAACCCGCCCTGATGGCGGTCTCCATGGCGGTGATGCGCATTCTGGCCGCCGAGGGCGGGTTCAGTCTCGACGGCAGGGTGGATTACGTGGCCGGCCATTCGCTGGGCGAATATTCGGCGCTGGCCGCCGCCGGGGCCTTCAGCCTCGGCGATGCGGCGAGGTTGCTGAAGACCCGCGGGCGCGCCATGCAGGAAGCCGTGCCGGTGGGCGAGGGCGCGATGGCGGCGCTGCTGGGGCTCGACCTGGATGTAGCGCGCGAGGTCGCCGCGGCGGCGGCCCAGGGCGAGGTCTGCCAAGCGGCGAACGACAATGCGCCGGGCCAGGTGGTGGTCAGCGGCCATACCGCGGCCGTGGAACGCGCGCTGGAGATCGCCAAGGAAAAGGGCGCCAAGCGCGCCTTGCTGCTGCCGGTCAGTGCGCCGTTCCATTGTTCGCTGATGGCGCCGGCCGCCGACGTTATGGCCGAAGCGCTGGAGAAGACCGAAATCAGCGCGCCCGAGGTTCCTCTCGTGGCCAATGTCACGGCCGAATCGGTGGTCGACCCGGATACCATCCGCCGCCAGCTTGTCGCGCAGGTGACCGGCGCGGTGCGCTGGCGCGAAAGCGTGCTCTATATGAAGGACAAGGGCGTGGACAGGCTGGTCGAGGCCGGTGCCGGCAAGGTGCTGTCGGGCCTGGCGCGCCGCATCGACCGCGAACTCACCGGCCTGGCGCTGAACGGGCCGGCGGACATCGAGGAATTCCTCAAGTCGCTGTAATTTATTTCAGGACTTGTCGTCGCGCGCCTCTGCGGCTAAGGAACGGTTAACGATTTTAGTTTAGGGACGGCATTCATGTTTGATCTTAGCGGAAAATGCGCCCTGGTCACCGGCGCCTCGGGCGGCATCGGCAGTGCAATCGCCAGGGCGCTGCATGCCCAGGGGGCGGCTGTGGCCCTGTCGGGTACCCGCGAGGACGCGCTCAAGGCCGTGGCGGCGGAACTGGGCGAGCGCGCCCATGTGACCCCGGCCAACCTGGGCGACGCGGCGGCCGCCGAACAGCTGGCGAAGGACGCCGAGGGGGCCATGGGCAGCCTCGACATCCTGGTCAACAATGCCGGACTGACCCGCGACAATCTGGCGATGCGGCTGAAGGACGAAGACTGGCAGACCGTCATGGATGTCAATCTGACGGCGGCCTTCCGGCTCAGCCGGGCGGTGCTGCGTGGCATGATGAAGAAACGCTGGGGCCGGATCGTCGGCATCACTTCGGTGGTCGGCGTCACCGGCAATGCGGGCCAGGCCAACTACGCGGCCTCGAAGGCGGGCATGATCGGCATGTCCAAATCGCTGGCCCAGGAAGTCGCCAGCCGCGGCATCACGGTCAACTGCCTGGCGCCCGGCTTTATCGCGACAGCCATGACGGAAGCGCTGAACGAGGATCAGCAGGCGAAAATAAACGCTTCGATCCCGGCGGGCCGCATGGGCAGCGCGGACGAAATCGCCGCCGGCGTGGTCTATCTGGCCAGCGACGAGGCGGCGTACATTACAGGCCAGACCTTGCATATCAACGGCGGGATGGCAATGATATGACCGGTGCGCGAGGGGCTGCGGCGCATCGGCCAGGGCCATGGCGACATGGCAGGTAACGCAGTCATTTTTGGGGGCTTGCGGCACGGGCCGGCTTGAGGCTTTATTAGGGTCGTGCCGCATGGGGGGCAACAGGTTCCCCGGCGCCTTTACTTTGAGAGGTTTGAAAGCATGAGTGACATCGCAGAGCGCGTTAAGAAGATCGTCGTCGAGCATCTCGGCGTTGACGAGTCCAAGGTTTCCGACGGCGCCAGCTTCATCGACGATCTGGGCGCGGACAGCCTCGATACCGTCGAGCTGGTCATGGCGTTCGAGGAAGAGTTCGGCTGCGAGATTCCCGACGACGCCGCCGAGAAGATCCTGACCGTCAAGGACGCGATCAGCTTCATCGAAGAGAACAGCTGAACGGCCGTTGCGGCCGTTTTTTAACTTGCCCATCGGAGCACTCCCATGAGACGCGTTGTCGTCACCGGGCTGGGTATCGTCAGCCCGTTGGGTGTTGGCGTGGACCATGTCTGGGGCCGGCTGGTCGCCGGTGATTCGGGCATCGTCACCATTGACAAGTTCGACATCTCCGACCTGCCGTCGAAGATCGCGGGACAGCTTCCCCCCGGGTCGAAAGCCGAGGGGAAGTGGACCGCCGACGAATGGGTCGAGCCCAAGGACCAGCGCAAGATGGATCCTTTCATTGCCTATGGTCTCGCCGCGGCGGACATGGCGATGGAGGATTCGGGCTGGACGCCGGAAAGCGACGAGCAGCGCTGGCGCTCCGGCGTGCTGATCGGGTCGGGCATCGGCGGCTTGCCGGGTATCTCCGAGGGGTCGGTGACCCTGCATGAACGCGGCCCGCGCCGCATCAGCCCCTTCTTCATTCCGGCCAATCTGATCAATCTGGTTGCCGGCCAGGTGTCGATCCGGCACGGGCTGATGGGGCCGAACCACGCGGTGGTCACGGCCTGCGCCAGCGGCACCCACGCCATCGGCGACGCCGCGCGGCTGATCATGCTGGACGACGCCGACGTGATGGTGGCGGGCGGGGCCGAAGCCGCGATCTGCCGCATCGGTTTTGCAGGCTTCTCGGCGGCCAGGGCGCTTTCCACCTCCTACAACGATACGCCACAGAAGGCCTCGCGCCCGTGGGACAAGGGCCGCGACGGCTTCGTCATGGGTGAGGGCGCCGGTATCGTCATCCTGGAAGAGCTGGAGCATGCGAAGAAGCGTGGCGCGAAGATCTATGGCGAGATCATCGGTTACGGCATGTCGGGCGACGCTTACCATGTCACCAGCCCGCCGCCGGACGGCAGTGGCGGCTACCGCGCGATGCAGGCGGCGATGAAGCGCGCGGAGCTGAACCCGGAGGATATCGACTATATCAACGCCCATGGTACCTCGACGCCGGTTGGCGACGAGATCGAACTGGCGGCGGTCAAGCGCCTGTTCGGCGACCATGCCTACAATCTGACGATGTCGTCGACCAAGTCGGCGATCGGGCATCTGCTGGGCGCGGCCGGCGCGGTGGAGGCGATCTTCTCCATCAAGGCGCTGCAAACCGGCATCGCCCCGCCGACGCTCAACCTGGAAAGCCCGTCGGAAAGTTGCGACATAGACCTTGCCGCAAACAAGGCGAAGGAACGCAAGATCGACGCGGTCCTGTCCAATTCCTTCGGTTTCGGCGGCACCAATGCGTCGCTGATCGTCTCGCGGTTCGAATGATGGCGCGGCCCGCACCGCGTCTGGCGCCTTGCCGGCATTCCTGAAATCGAAAATCTTCATCGCGCTGGCCGTTCTGCTGGTGCTGGCCGCGGGTTTCGCGATCGGGACCGTGCGCTGGGCCGTCCTGCAGATCGAGGCGCCGGGCCCGCTGGCGGCGGCGCAAATCCATGTCGTGCCGAAGGGCGCCGGCATGAGCCAGATCGCCCGCGACCTGGAGGCCGCCGGCATCATCGCCGACAGCCGCTTGTTCCGTCTTTATGCGCGTTACCGCAGGCTCGATTCCAGCC
>CAMYNJ010000010.1:0-3308 GCA_947259795.1 uncultured Alphaproteobacteria bacterium
CGACACCGGCGTCCGCCAGGGCCTCGCGGCAGAGTCCGAACCCGTCCCGGATCAGCAGGGCCTTCCCCGCATAACCCTGTCGCACGCGCAGCTGGCCGAGATAGCAAATCTTTCTTGGGGTCCCTCCTACATACCGCTCTCTAACGGACAGCGAGAACACCGCGTTGATTTCGCCGTCCGCCTGGTTTGCGGCAATGAAGGTCCGGTGGGCGTCGCCTTCGATGGCGTCGGCGGCGAAATAGTCGGGCTCGCGTTCATAAGAAAGGGTTACCCATCCCTCGACGGGATTGTCGCGGGCCATGCGTCCCAGCGCCACGCCATCCGCCGCGCCGGCAAGGCGGAAGGCCGACCCTTTCCCGACGGTGGGCCAGTCTGCTCTGTCTTTACGGGCTGGAGTGGGATTGAGCAATTGATCGTGGGGACGATCAATCACGATCCGTTCTAACCCACTTTGATCAGCTGCCCTTGCCAAGCGGCATCTCCCAGCGGAAAGCTATCGCGCACGGAAATCTCGCGGCGATGCAAAAGATTGATGGGGAAGAAGTTGCGGAGCATGAACTGGTTGCTTCTGTTGGCCGCCGCCAGCGCGCGCCGGGCAATGCCCGGAACCGAGTAGAACTGCCGCCGCACGTCGACGCAGTGGCGGCGCAATTCCTCCGGCGTCATGTTCGTCGGGTGGAACGGCACCGTGTTGTAATCATAGGCCGGATCCAACCACCAGCGGTCGAACCGCATGCGCCCCTCGGCCTCCAGGCGATGGTAGAGCGGGGTTCCCGGAAACGGCGTCAGATGGTTGAAGGCGGCGATGTAAAACCCGTTCTCGTTGGCGAAAGCCAGGGCGTCACGGAAACTCTCAGGCGTGTCCCGGTCGTAACCGAACACGAAGGTGCCGTAGACCCGGATACGGTGGCGCCGTAGCATTTCCACCGCGCGGCGCGGTCCGGCCTGGCCCAGGGCGAAGCCCTTGTTCATCAGGTGGAGCGTTTCGGCATCGGTACTTTCGAAACCGATCAGCACGCCCTGGCAGCCACTGGCGTTCAGCAGCTCGAGAAATTCCTCGTCATGCGCGGCATTGATGCTGAGCTGTGTGATCCAGCGGATGCGAAGCGGTATGAGGGCGCGCATGAAATCCTTCGCGGCCTCCAGGTCGGTGGCGAAATTGTCATCGACGAAAAAGAATACCTTCGTCCCCGACCGAAGCCCCGCCAACTCGTCGATAACGCCGCCGATGGGACGGCGCGAATGCGAACCTTCGAAAAAAGTCTGGATGGCGCAGAAATCGCACCTGAAGCAACAGCCCCGGCCAGTCTCGACCAGGCGAATCGGCAAATAGCGCTTGCTGGCGAACGGGGTGCGATCATAGATGATTCTGTCCATCCGCGGTCGCTCGGCCGCGCGGTAAAACCGTTTCGGCGTCCCATACCGGTAATCGTCGATGACCTCCGGCCACAGGGACTCGGCCTCGCCGACAACAACCGTCTCGGCATAGTCCGCGACTTCCTCGGGGCACAGCGTCGCGTGGAAACCGCCCATAACGACAGGCACGCCGCGCTTGCGAAATTCGCTCGCAATCTGGTAGGCGCGCCGCGCAGTGTAGGTCTCAACGCTGATCGCCACCAGATCGGCGGGGGCGTCGAAATCAACCTCTTCCAGCCGGTCGTCGAAAAACCGGAAATCAACATCCCCGGGCGTCGCGCCGGCCAGCGCGGCAACGGGCAGCGGCTCCATCTGCCAGCTGCGGATATATCGTTGCCCGACCCGGCGGCCGATGCTGGGATGAACGAAGACGACCCTCATGCCGCCCGCTCCTCGCGCTGGCCGACGAACCAGTCGCAGTTGTAAAAGCGGTGCAGGTTGTGGGCGTAGAACCGGTATCCCATGTTGGCCGCGATCGACAGCGGTATCTGGATGCGCGATTTCGCGATACGCCGGGCGATCGAGGGCATGCTGTAGGCCCGTTTCCAGGCGCGCTGGTGGCCGTCGCTCAACTCCGCCACGCTCATCAGGCTGGGCTGAAAGACGACATGCTGGCCGTCGTAAAGTTCCCAGTCGCGGGTCAGGATCCTGCCCTCCGCCGCCAACCGGTGGTACAGGGGCGTACCGGGGAACGGCGTCGATATGGCGAACCGCGGCAGGTCGATCGCCGCCTCGACCGCGAAGCGGGCGGTTTCCTCGAACACGGCCGGCGTGTCGCTGTCCAGCCCGAAGACGAAACAGCCCATGACGCTGATCCCGTGGCGATGCAGCAGCTCGACGATGGACAGATAGCGGTCCGGCGAATTGAAGCGCTTGCCGACGCCGTTCAGGCTGGCGGGCAGGATGCTTTCGAATCCCAGCAGCAGCCCGGTACATCCGCTGCGCGCCATCAGTTCCAGCAGCTCCGGCTGGTCGGCGATCAGGGTCGTCGAAAGGCCGAACCAGCGCACCTGCAGCGGTATCAGCGCCTCGAACAGCGCGCGCGCATACTGCTTGTCGGAAATCAGGTTCAGATCGATGAAGATGGCCCTGCGCGCACCCTCGCGGCGGATATCCTCGGCGACATGGGCAACCGGCTTCTGGAACTGCTTGCGGCCCCAGGCGGCGGGCGCGACGCAGAAGTCGCAGTTATGGGCGCATGACCGCGTCGCCTCGAAAACGGCGGTCGTCAGAAATTGGCGGCGATCGAGAAGATCGCGCCGCGGGAACGGCGAATCGGCAAGGCTGAAATCCGCCCCCTGTTCATATCGGCGCTGTATCGCGCCCCCGGCGAAATCCCTCAGCAGTCGCGGCCAGGATTGTTCGGCATAGCCCGTGACGATGGCGTCCGCATGCCCGGCAGCTTCGTCCGGCGCCAGCGTCACATGCGGGCCGCCGAGCACGACCGGGATGCCGCGGCCGCGAAAATTCCGCGCGAGTTCATAGGCGCGCATCGACGTGCCCGTGATAACCGTCATGCCGATCAGGTCGGCCTCCAGGTCGGCGGGAATATCCTCGACGCCCTCGTCGATTATCCGGATGTCGGCGCCCAGTTCGGCCGGAACCAGCGCCGCCAGAGTCGTCAACGTCAGGGGTGCGTAACGCAGGCTCTTTTTGAAGATGCCGCCGCGATGCCTGTATAACGGCCCCTTGGGCGAGATCATGACGATCTTCATGCGGCAAACCCCTCTGCCCGGTTGAGATGGAAACCTTCGAGCAAACCCTCGTCGGGGCTCAGCGCCGACGGTTTGATGTCGCCGAACCGCTGCCCACGCGCCATCGCCATGGTCATGTAGCTGTCCATCGGGCGGCGGGCCGGCCGGACCGCGACCGGCCCCAGCTGCCCCAGATTG
>CAMYNJ010000010.1:3388-36652 GCA_947259795.1 uncultured Alphaproteobacteria bacterium
CCAGGCGACGGTCGATACGCTCGGCAACGGCGGACCGATTCTTTGCCGCATCCGAGTTCTCATCGACCACGAGAAGATACCGGGGCGCCGGGCCGCGCGACGGAATGAGCATTCGAAACCCCGGCAGATCGGCGAGACAGGATTCCACGAAATCCCCGGTCAGCTTCTCGCCGCAAATATCGCTGACAACCCCGGCGCGTCCTGTGAATTCCAGCATCGGCGCACCGGGGCGCGCCCAGCCGCGCATACGAAAGCGATCGCCGGTGTCGTAGCGGTACAGCCCGCCATGATTGGTCATGACGAGCCGATACTCGCCTCCCTCGGCCAACTCGCCGCATAGCAGGGCCTGGCCACCGGCGTCGATGAATTCGTAGAACCCGCTGTTGAGGGCGAGAACGGGAAAGGGGAAACCCTCCAGCGGAATCGTGACCGCGCCTTCGGTCGCCAGCAGCCCCTTTCCCTGTATCCGGCTGTGCGGAAAGCGCCGGGCCAGGTCGTCGGCAAGCGGTTTCGCCGACGCGTCGGTCCAGCAGCTGATGGTGTCGAGCCGCGGCCAGATCGCATCCGTCGCCAACGGCCCGGCGCCCAGTACCGGCTCCAGCCGCCGCGCGCGTTCGCGGCCGCCCGCCGGGTCCCGCGCGATATCCGCCAGCAAGTCCCCGGCCCGCCGTTCGATGGTATCCAGTATCGGAAACAGGAAGGACGGACTCCAGATTGAAACAAGCGCGAGATCCCCGGCCCGCAACAAGGACAGCGCGGTCAGGTAGCGCCAGTCGTCGAAACTTTCGGCGCGCGCCACATCCATGCCCGCGACCGACAATTCCTGGAACGCGGAAGCCCCCGGCCCGAAATACAGGGCGTCGCTTTCGGCGCCGACCGGTATCCCCGCCTCCGTCCGCCTTGCACGCCGTACGGCGGGGCTCAGCGCCCAGTAGGCGCACCCATGCGCGACGCGCGGCCTGCCACGTATGCAGTCGGCGAGCCACGGATATAGCGCACGTTGGAAAGCTGCCAGGCTGGCGGCCGTGCAAGGGATCGTCTTGCTTGCGCCGGAACTGCCGCCGGTTTCCTCGAACAAGACGATCGGCTCATTGGTAAGGACGCTTGCGGTTCCGCCCGCGGCCGCCTCTATATCGGCGGCGAAACCGTCATAGCTGCGTATCGGAACGTTACTGCGGAACGCGGCCGGGTTGCCGATCTCCCCGAAATCATGTGCGCGGCCGAAACGGCTGGTCCTGTTCGCCGCCATTATCGCGGTCAACTGCTTATGCTGAGCGGCCGCGGGGTTTTCCAGGGCGCGGGCGTAATCCCGCCAGTGTGGCGCCGCGATTTCCCGAATCAGCCGCCAGCCCTCAATCATGCCTGATTCCCGAGAAAGCAGCGGCGGGCACAGGGTTTCAGATTGCTCTCCGCGACCTCCACCAGGCAGACCAGTTCGTCGCCATTCCGATAACCGGGATTTCGTTCCAGAAAGAAACGGACATCCGCCCGGTTTTTGTCCTTTTCGGGAATTTTCGCCACCCATTCCGACAGCCGGGTGGACGGCGCGGGGAAGCGGACTATTCCGGTGTTCCGGTCATAATTCTTGCCGAAGCGATCATCCGCCAGCCGGTCCATCAGGGACTGAATATCGGGCGAGGTCGCGCAGTTCCAGGCAGGGTGGAACCGTTTAAAAAAGAGCGGCAGATAGCGATAGGTCCTGTGTCCTTTGACGATCAGGAACCAGTAGAGCGGTTCGTCCGGTCTTTGGGCCTTGGTTGTGGCCGCCAGACGAATGAAGGCGCGCGCGAGCGCCGGGTCGCCCCAATGGCTCTGCTCGACAACGGTGTCGCCGGAAAAAATGGCCCTGCCGCGGCCGCAACCTGAAGGCAGGTCAATAACCCTGACGGTAGTGAAACCCCGGATTCGGCGCCGGTCATCGACAAGCAGGATGACGCTGTCTTTTTCCCGGAGATCCCGCTCGAATAGATCACGCGTAACACCCACGTAATAACGTGAGAATACCCGGAACATTTCGTCCACATTGTTCGAGGTGAGGGATAGGGCCGGGACAAGGTCTTCCGTCAGGACGGTTCGTGCCGCAGTCGATGTCGGATCGTCATGCTGATGGGATTCCTGGCGGACAGGGGACGATTCCGGTCTTACGGACAAACCATCAATCGGATCTAGCCTCTCGAACATGTTACCCTGCATGATGTTCATTACGAACCTGTTGGACGAGACAAGGCGACGATAGCACCCCCCTGCCAGCATCCCGACGTTACCAAGTTAAGATAAATGGGGAACGTGCGTAAGTTTAACCTGCATGCAAACACCCATCTTTTCAAAACAAGCCCAGAGATTGAACTGGGACGGCATTCTACACATGGTAGAATAAATGAAACAGCATCAAAGGCCAAGGTTGGCCGCTTGCGCGAGGAAACCAGTATCGTATGGCCTCGCAGGAAATGCATAGGCTACGGTCTGCACACAGACCCTCTACATCTCAATAACTCAGGGTCAACCGGCGGGGAGCTTGGCCGAATGTCGAATAGAATCAGGAGGCAAGCAACGATGTTTGAAGGAGATGGCGCAGCACTGCCGGCGGGCTGGCTGAAGATTTCCGCCGCGTTCTCCACCAACTCCAGGCAGGTCCTTCCGCCCGAAATTGTGCCCGGCAGCGAATCGAGTTAACGTGTCACTGTCGGCGGCTGCCCAAGCTGCCCCGCGGTCTCCAATACCAGCAGTAACATCGACTCGTTTATACAGCCCGTCGGATCATCCCGAGCCGTTGTCGCCGGCCCGGTCGAAAAGTCCGCGCGGCCCGTCCGCCACGCGATCCGCAGGCAGGGTAACGGTGAGGGAACGCAACTTGCCCGCAGGCAGCATCGCGAGGCCATGGGCTACGTCCAGGAAGCGTTCGCGTTCCGGCTCCGTCGCCAGATCTTCGGTCAGGAGGCGCAGCTTGCGCTCGTAGTCTGCGCGGGTCCATGGCCTTGCGCCGCGGGGATGGCAGTTGGCTACGGGCAGTTCACCCTCTATCACCCGGCCATCCTCGTAGGTGATGACGGCGCGCGCGCCGTGGTCCTTCTCCAGCGGCGGCGGATCGTCGAAGCGCCGGTTCCACTCGTCGTCTTCGACCGTCACCACCTTGCGCCACAAGGCGACGAAGGCGGGGTCGGCTATGCGCGCCGGATCGTAGCTGCGCTCGTGATGCCATTCGCCGTCCACCAGGGCGCGGGCGAACTGGAACATGGCGCTGTGGTCGAGGGTTTCGCGGGTTGCCGCCGGATCCCATTTTTCCGGATCGCCGGAACCGGCGCCCATTACCACATGGGTCAACCGCTTGGTGCGCAACTCGATGCGCTCGATATGTTCGAGGTCGGTGATCCGCGGCCGCATGCGGAAGGCCAGGTCGATGATGGCCTGCCCATGGTAGCCGGCGGAATGTTCCTTCGGGTATGTCTCCAGGATCGCCCGACAGGGCAGCCCGGGTGCGGGCAGCGGCACATGGCAGACCTGGTCCGGACCGCCCAGCAACACGGCGATGATACCGTAATCCCCCTCCCAGATCGGCGACGGGCTGGTCTCGCCGCGCATCGCCCGGTCGATGGCCTCTATAGCCGCCTTGCCTACATGGCCGGGGGCACAGGCCTTCCAGGAGGATATGGTTCCCTTGCGCGCCTGCCTTGTGCCGATTGACACATGGGCAGCTTGCTGTACCGCCTGATATATGATTTCCGCCGGCAATCGCAGCATGGCGCCCAGCCCCGCCGCAACGGCCGGTCCCAGATGGGCGACATGATCGATGCGGTAGGGGTTCAGCGCGATGCCTTTGACCAGGCCGATCTGAATTTCGTAGGCGACGAGGATTCCCCGCAAGAGGTCTTCGCCCGGCAACTCGCACTGCTGCGCCACTGCGATCAGCGGTGCGATGGTGTCGCCGGGGTGGCTGGAATCCCGAGAGAAAAAACTGTCGTGGAAGTCCAGTTCCCGCACGGCCGTAGCGTTGGCCCATGCCGCCCAGCCGCAATCCACCAAACGGCCTTGGGGCAACCCGAGAATATTGGCACCGCCCTCTCGCGGAAAGCAGAGCGCCTGGGCGCGCGCCGCGCATACGGGGGCGCGATTGACGGCCGCCAGGGCCACGGCGGTGTTTTCTATGATGCGGTTCACAGCCATTTCCACGGCTTGCCCGTCCAGCGGGGCCGGCCGGGAAGCCAGTTCGGCGATGTGCCAGGCCAGCTGTTCCTGTCTGGGCGTGGTCTGACCGGCCGGTTGCGGTCTTACTGTATGGGTGACGATTCTTGCGGCCTCTTTCGGCTGTGGCGCGGTCACTGGCCGGGCTCCTGGCTGGCCAATCGTTCTTCGGCCTTACGGCGCGCTTCGCGCTTCGCCATATGGATGTCGCGGGCCGCCGATCCGATGACGAACACGGCTGCGGCGATCAGCAACCCAAGCGAGATGGGATCCTCGATGAAAATTATGTGATCGCCGTCGGTCAGTTGCAGGGCGCGCCGGTAGTTGGCTTCGATCAGGTAACCGAGAACCAGCCCCAGTACCATCGGCAGGAAGGGAAAGCCCAAAAGCCGCATGAAATAGCCGACGGCCCCTGCGCCCAGCATGATGTACAGATCGAACAGGCTGTGGTTGATCGAGTAAATGCCCGACAGGACGAGCGCATAGATACAGGCCAGCAGGTAGGGCTTGGGCCGGTTGACCAGCCAGATCGCCGGGGTCAGAACCGCCATGCCGATGAAAAACAGGGACAGGTTCGCCACGGCCAGCCCACTGAATAGGCCGTAGACGAAATCGGGATTGCGATCGAACAGAAGCGGACCCGGCTGCAAGCCGTGGATCAGTAATCCGCCCAGCAGTATCGCCGTGGAATTCGAGCCGGGAATGCCGAAGCTGAGCAATGGGACCAGGGCGGTGCTGGCCACGGTATTGTTTGCGCATTCCGGGGCGGCAATTCCTTCCGGTGCGCCCTTGCCGAATTTTTCGGGCTCCTTCGACCAGCGCCGGGCCTCGTTATAGGACATGAAGGCAGCGATGGAGCCGCCGGCGCCGGGCATGCAACCCTCGAATATGCCAATGCCGCTGCCGATGCCCTGGGCTTTCCAGAGGCGACGCCAATTCCTGAAACTGGGTAGTCTGATGCGGCTCTGCGTATGTTCCGCCTTGCGCCATTCCGGGCGACCCGCCTGCACCAGCAACTCGCTGACCGCGAACAGGCCGACCATGACGAGAATAAACTCGATACCGCCCAGCAGTTCGGCCTGGTGGAACGTATAACGGCTGACACCGGACAGCGGATCGGTGCCGACCGTGGCGATCATCAGCCCTGCCACGCCGGCCATAAGCCCCTTGACCAGCGATCCGGTGGACAGCGAGGCGATGACGCTGATACCCAGGATGCCGAGCGAGAAATAGGCCGGGAAGCTGAAGGCAAGCGCAACGCTAGCCAGGGGCTCGGTGAACAGGACCAGGAACGACAGCCCGATGAAGCCCCCGGTAACGCCGGAAACCAGCGAGATGCCCAGCGCCTCGCCGCCTCGGCCCTGTTTCTGCATCTCGTAACCATCCACCGAGGTGGCGGCGGCGGCGTTCGTCCCCGGCGTGCGGATCAGGATGGCCGGGATCGAGCCGCCATATTCCGCCCCCACATAGGTTGAGGCGAGCAGCACGATCGCCGGAATGGGATCCATGCCGTAGGTGAATGGCAGCAGCAACGCCATCGTAATGGAAGGCGATATGCCCGGCAGGGCGCCGCCAAGAATGCCCCAAACGACACCGCCGACAGCAGCGAACACGACGGGCGTTGTCGTCAGCGCCTGCCACGCATAACCCAGGCCTTCCATGATCTCTCCTCAGTGGCGGGTTTCGGTGGTCACGTAAACAGCAAAGGCCAGAACCCCGGCGGTAAGGGGATGTCCAGGAAACGCACGAACAACAGATAGAAGAAGACGGCGACGCCAACCGACAGCAGCAGGAGCTTGCGGTCGGGTCGCGCCTGCATGTAGCCGGCCACCCCGAAGACTAGCAGGGCGATGCTCAGCATATAGCCGAGATAGGGAACGGCAATCAGGTATGTAATACCGAATCCCAGCATACCCGCCGCCCGCAGGTGCCGCTTGCCCCGCGAGACGGCGTCTCCCCGGTCTTTTGGTGCCGCCGTCGCCGCGTCAACCGGCGCCCCCGCATCGGTGGTAGCGTCCGCCGTGGCCCGCCGGGTGATAACCTCGATCGCCAGGGCGCGAAGGATCAGGATAAGTGCCAGACCGCCGAGAGCATAGGCCAAAGCCTTGGGCATGGCCGCCGCGTTGACCGCGCCATCCAGTGGGCTGATCGGAATCTGGTCGGCGCCGTACCAGTAGACGCCGGCCAGAACCATTGTTGCGAACCCGATCCAGATATCCCTGGGAATCCGGTACAGCATCGCCGCCTTCCCCTTTGCGACCACCCGCAGCGCTTAGTCCTTGGTGATCTTGTACTTCACAAAGAACTCCTTCTGCTCGGCGGCGAAGTCATTCAGGAACTTTTTGTACTCGTCGCTCGGCATCACGGTGGGCACCAGGCTTTGGGCCGTGTACCAGGCCTTGAATTCCGGCACGGCCAGGACATCATTGATGCCCTTCAACCAGGCCGCCTTGATGTCGCCGGGCAGGCCCTTGGGTCCCGCGATCCCGCGGAACTTGTTGATTACCAGATCGATGCCCTGCTCGCGCGCGGTGGCGACATCGGGGAAGGTATCCAGCCGTTCCTTGGTGTAGGTGGCGATGAGGCGAACCTCACCGGCTTCGAGTTGGGCGCTCAGTTCCTGGATTTCGCCGATACCCGCGCTGACCGTTTTCTCCATCACCTGACGGTCCAGCGATCCCGGAGTGGTGACCCCGAACCGCACCGACTTCGGATCCTTGAGGGCGGCGTCGACCAGCGCTCTGAGGTCCTTGTGCGGACTGTCGGCGCGCACATAGACGATCTGCGGGTCAAGAAACACGTTCACCACGCCTTCCAGATCCTTATAGGTATACTGGAGGTCGGCAAGAAGCGAGGTGTTGATGAAGGTCGGCGTGGTGCCATAGAAAATCGACCCGTCGGCCGGCGAGGTGGCGAGCTTCGCGATGGCCTTGGCGCCGCTGCCGCCGCGCACGTTCTCGACCACGAAATTCACACCCATAACCGGCCCGAGATGCTTGGTCATTTCCCGCAGAAACACGTCGGTGCCGCCGCCCGCTTTCGAATGGGTGATCAGAGTCACAGTGTCGTGGGGATATTTCTGGGCAACCGCCGCCGTGGACATGGCCGCCGCCATGACGGCCGCCGCAAACATCGTGCTGATCGTGCGAAACATTGTTTTCCTCCCTGTTCATTTTGTCTTTGGCTATCGAATAACTTACTGCCGAAGTATTGCTGACAAGGTGACTCCGAAACGTCATTATGTCAATCGTCGACAATTTCCGATTCTGCAGTCTTTACCGGGAGAATGCCATGAACTGCGCCCAAACCGAAGCGGTCGCCGCGTATTGCGCCCGGGCGCGCCACATCGACCTGCCCGAAGGCGTGGCCGGGAAGACCGCCCTGCACCTGCTCGATACCGTGGCGGCCGTTATTTCGGGCACTGCGTTGCCCGCCGGCCGGGCCGGCGACGCCTTTGCCCGGCGGCTTGGCGGGCCGGAAGAGAGTCTGGTTCTGGCAAGCGGCCTCATGGTCGCGGCGCCCCATGCCGCCCTTGCCAACGCCATGGCCGCCCATGCCGACGAAACCGACGATTCCCACGTCGGCGGACGGTTCCATCCGGGCTGCGCTGTGGTCCCTGCCGCCCTGGCGATGGCCGAGGCTTTCGATCGTAGCGGCGCGGAGCTGCTGCGGGCCATCGCGCTGGGTTACGATATTGGGGCGCGCGCCGTGATGGCCCTGGGGCTGGATCCGAATGTCAAACCCCGCCACAGCACCCACAGCATTGCCGCCAATTTCGGGGCCACCGCGGCGGCGGCATCGCTGGCCGGCCTCGATGCAAGACAGATCGCCTGGGCATTGTCCTACGCCGTGCAACAGAGCTCGGGCGTACCCTACTGGCAGCGTGACCGCGATCACATCGAGAAATCTTTCGATTTCGGGGGCATGGCGGCGCGCAATGGCGTCTATGCGGCTTTGGTGGTGGATTGCGGCTGGACCGGGGTGGAGGGTGTATTGAGCGGACCCGATTCGTACCTGAGTGCCTTCTCCGACGCGCCGGTGGCGGATGCCTTCAGCGACGGGCTGGGCGAGCGCTTCGAAATCATGGGGGCGGCGATAAAGAAATGGTGCGTGGGCTCGCCGATCCAGGCGGCCCTCGATTCCCTGACCGCCCTGATGGCCGAACATGGCGTCGCCGCCGACGATGTGGAGCGCCTGACCGCGACCATGCCCGATGACCGCCTGCATATCGTAAACGACCGGGATATGCCGGACGTCTGCCTGCAGCATCTGCTGGCGGTAACGCTGCTGGATGGCGACCTGACCTTCGCCGCCGCCCACGACCGGGCGCGCATGGACGATCCGGCGGTCCGGGCCCTGCGTGCGCGTATCGGTGCCGAGCCGAGCGCCGAACTGACCGCCGCCCGTCCGCCCCGCCAGGCAATCGTCACGATCGAGACGCGGGATGGCCGGCGGCTATCGCACCACACCCGTGCCGTACTCGGCACGCCCGCCAACCCGATGCCCGCTGATCAGGTGGCCCACAAGGCCCGGGATCTCATTGCGCCGGCGCTGGGAGGTGAGAAGGTGGACCGGCTGATCCAGGCGCTGCGCGATATCGGCTCGCTGGCGAAAGTGCGCGATCTGAGATCGCTGCTCGCGCCCGCTCAGGGCATGTAGAGGCCGCCGCTGACATGGACGGTCTGGCCGGTCATGAAGCGCGCCCCGGGCATGCAGAGCGCGCAAATCATATAGGCCGCTTCTTCGAGCCGTCCTTCGCGGCCGAGCAGGATCTTGTCGCCGCCGGGCATGGGCGGGGATTCGCCGGCGGTGGCCGAGCGCTTGCCGCCGATCTTGCCTGGCGCCACGCAGTTCACGGTGACTCCCCGGTCGGCGAATTCCACCGCCAGCGCCTTCGTCAACCCGATCAGCCCGGATTTGCCGGTGGAAACATGGGCCCGGTTGACCGCGCCGATATGTCCGGTGACGCCGCCGATATTGACAATGGCGCCGCCGCCGTTCGCCGTCATCAGCTTCAATGCCTCGCGGCTGCACAGGAAGGCGCCATCCAGTATCACCGCGTTGATGGCCCGCCACTCCTCCAGCGACATCTCCATGAATGGCCGCTGGCCGCGGATGCCGGCATTGTTGATCAGGATGTCGAGGCGGCCGAACTCGTCGCGGATGGCGGCGAAAACGGCGGTGACGTCTGCTTCGGATGTAACGTCACCGAGCAGCGCGAGCGACCTGCGGCCCAGCGCCCGGATCTCGTCCGCGACTCCTTCGATCTCGCCGCGGCTGCTGCGCGCATGCACCACGACGTCGGCCCCGGCCTTCGCCAGACCGAGCGCCGTTGCCCGGCCGATACGCCGGGACGACCCGGTCACCAGGGCCACTTTTCCGGCCAGGACATTCTCCTGATTATCGGTCATTTCCGTGCCTTTCCATTTTGGGATTACGCATGCCGAGGCTGTTTCCGGTATCATCCAGAATTGCGAATTGTTGACAATCAATATTTTTCGTAGAGATTAGACACATGAATAACGATCCCGACCCGTTGCCTTCGGAACTGGAAGTTCTGCGTTCGTCTTCGATGAGCCAGGTGATCTACAAGGAGATTGAAAAAATCATCCTTGGCGGCACGCTGGGGCCAGGCGAAAAGTTGAACGAGAAGGCCCTGGCCGAACGATTCGGGGTCAGCCGCGGGCCGGTTCGCGAGGCATTCCAGGCCCTGCATGCCCGGGGCCTTGTCGAGATGATTCCGAATCGGGGCGCCTTCATACAGCGCATCACCAAACATGACGCGGTGGAAATATACGACGTGCGCGCCGGTGTGTTCGGCACCGCCTGCCGCCTGCTCGCCGAACGCATCGACAACGCCACGCTGGCCGACCTGAACGCCCTTCTGGCCCGGATGGACGCCGTCGCCGCAAAGCGCGACCTGGACGCCTATTACCCGCTCAATATCGAGTTCCACTCGACTATCGTGAAGTCCTGCGGCAATGCGACCTTGGCTAGTATCTATTTCGACCTGGTCGGGCGCCTGCATCTGTTCCGCGCCCGCGGCCTGGTGCATGGCGGCGGTTTCGAAAGCTCCAACGCGGAACACCGCGCGATCGTCGAAGCGCTGGACGATCGCGATCCCCAAGCCGCCTTCGAGGCCGCCTACACGCATGTCCAGCTTGGAAAGCGGCGGGTCATGGTGTCCGGCGACGGGCCTCAATCGAACGCATCCACGACCTGACGGACGCACCGATGACGCAAACACCGCCGGATCCCGCAACCAGCGTATCCGAACATTTCTCCACCTGGCTGTCCTCGCTGCGGATCGGCGATTTGTCGGATACGGTGCGGCAGGCGGCGACGATGGATTTGATCGACGCCGCGGGTCTCTGCGTGGCGGCGCGCAACACCGAGTATGCACGTCAGATTGTCGGGGGATGGGACGCCGACGGCGCCTGCACCGCTATCGGCCACGGGCGGACGCTGGACGCCGCGGGCGCGGCGGTCGCAAATGGCGTCGGCATCCATGGCGAGGATTTCGACGATACGCTGGAAGGGGCGCCGATTCGGGTCGGCGCCATGACCCTGCCGGCGGCGCTGGCCGCCGCCCAGCGCTTCGGGCTTAGCGGCGAGCGGGCCTTTCTGGGCGTTGTCGCGGGACTCGAGACAGTATGCCGCCTCAATCACGTGGCGCCCGGGCACATGCACAAGGCGGGCTTCCATCCGGTAGGCGTGGTCGGCGCCATGGGGGCGGCCGCGGCGGCGGGAGTGACCCTGGGCCTGACGGCGCACGAACAGACCATGGCCTTTGGCATCGCAGGCAGTCTGGCTTCCGGCATCCTGGAATACCTGACCGACGGCGCCTGGACCAAACGCCTGCATCCGGGCTGGGCAGCGCAGAGCGGCCTGCGGGCGGCGGTGCTGGCGCGCACCGGTTTCTTCGCGCCGCGCACCGTGTTCGACGGCGCCCACAGCTTCTTCCACGCCTTCGCCCCCACCGCCACGCCCGATTTCAGCCACATGTCGGCGGGGCTGGGGCAGGACTGGTATGCCGAGCGCATCGTCTTCAAGCCCTATGCCTGCGGCACCATGATCCACCCCTATATCGACTGCATGGTCCGCCTCGCCAAACGCGGCATTGAGGCGGACCGCATCCGGCGCATCGCCTGCAAAACGGGCGAAGGGCTGGTGCATCGGCTGTGGGAGCCGCTGGCCGCCAAGCATTCGCCGCCTTCCGGCTACGCCGCCAAGTTTTCCATGCCGTTCTGCATGGCCGTCGGCTTCTTCGACGGCGACGCGGGGCTCGACCAGTTCACCGACGCGAAGGCCCGCGATCCGCGGGTCCTCGCGCTGGCGGCCAGGATCTCCTATGTCGTCGATCCGGAAAACGAATATCCCCGCAACTACACCGGCCACATCCGTGTAGAGATGGATGACGGCGAGGTGATCGAGCTGGAACAGCCGCATATGCGCGGCGGCATGCGCGAACCGCTGCCGCCGGAGGAAATCATCGCCAAATTCCGGGCCAATTGCGCCCATGGCGGCTGGGAGGCGGAGCGGGCGGAGCAGCTGCTTGAATATCTCCAGGCCCTGCCTGACCACGCCGACCTCGCGGGCCTGTCGGCTTTCGGCGGCTGATGCGGACCACTATTCAGGGAGGACAGAACAATGGCTGACCGGGCGTCCACCGTATCCGAAAAACTGGCCGACTGGATTGCCGGCCTCGCCCTTGCGGACCTGCCCGACCGGGCCCGCGCGGGATGCGCCGACACCGTGCTGGACACGGTGGGCCTGACCGTGTCCGCGCTCGAGACCGACTATGGGCGCGCCGTTCGCACCGCCTTCGCCGACCCGGGGGAGGCCACCGTGTTCGGCCTCGCCGAGGGCCATGCGCCGGAGGCCGCCGCGGCCATCAACGGCACCTGCGGTCATGGCGAGGATTACGACAACACATTCGAGGGCTGCCCCGTTCATTCGGGCGTGGTGATCGTACCGGCCCTGATCGCGGCGGGGGAACGGTACCGCCTGAGCGCCGCCGATGTGGCCAAGGGTATTGCCGTCGGCATCGAGGTGATGTGCCGCCTGGGCCTTGTCGCCAAAAAGACGGTGCATGGCGCGGGTTTCCATCCCACGGCCATCCTCGGCACCATGGGCGCGGCGGCGGGGGTGGCGGCTGCGCGCGGGCTAAACTCGGTGCAGACCCGCGATACGCTTGGTGTCGCGGGCAGCATGGCGGCGGGCATCATCGAGTATCTGGCGGACGGTTCGTCGACAAAGCGGCTGCATGCCGGCTGGGCAGCCCAGTCGGGTTTGCGCGCGGCGGCTCTGGGCGGAGCAGGCTTCACCGGCCCGGCCACCGTTTTCGAAGGCGTGCACGGCCTGTTCAACGGATTCGCGAATGTCCGGGAAGCCGATTTCACCCCGCTTGTCGAGGGGCTTGGCGAACGCTGGGAGGCGGGGAATCTGGCCTTCAAGCCTTTCGCCTGTGGCACCATGACCCAGCCCTACATAGACTGCGCGATCGATTTGGCCCGCCAGGGCATCCGGCCGGAAGAGGTCGCGGCCATCACCTGCGAGGTGGGCGAAGGCACCGTCCATCGCCTCTGGGACCCGCTGCCCCTGAAACAGCATCCGCCCACCCCCTACGCCGCCAAGTTCAGCGGACCTTATTGCGTCGCGGCGGGCTTCGTCTTCGGCGATGCCGGCCTCGCCCAGTTTACGGAGGAGGCGGTGCGCGACCCCCGTGTGCTGGAGCTCGCCGGCAAGGTGACCTACGTCGTCGATCCCGACAATCCCTATCCCGCCAACTACACCGGTCATGTGCGAGCCACTCTGGCAAACGGCGAGGTGGCGGAGGCCCGGTCGCCCTGCCTGCGCGGTGGCACCCAGGCCCCGATGACGCGCGAGGAACTGGCGGCCAAATGCGCCGCCAACCTGGCTTTCGCCGGGCGCGACCCGGGTGCCGCCGGTGGCCTGGCCGATTTCGCCGACCGGCTGATGGGTGGGGAGGGGCCGCTCGATACGACGTCGCTGCGACGGCTCGGCGCATGAGCGGAATGGATCTCGGTCTGCTGGGATCCTTCAGCGTTACCACGATAGTCCTGGGCATGGCGGTGTGTTTCGCCGCAGGCATGCTGGGCGGCCTGAGCGGGTTCGGGACCGGCATGCTGGTGACCCTGTTCATCACGCCCATTGTCGGGGCCAAGGCGCTGATCCCGGTGATCTCGGTGCTTATGCTGATCAATAACGGCAGCCGGGCCTGGTTCTTCCGCTCGGCCATGGATGTCCGGCTGATCCTCAAGGTCGCCGGCGCGGCGGTGCCGATGGCCTTCCTTGGCGCGCTGTTCTATGTGCGGCTGGAGTCGGGTATGGTGCAGGCGTTGCTCGGCGGTGTGCTGATCGCCGCGGTGCCGCTGCGCCGCTGGGTGGCGCGCAAGGAATTCACGCCCGGCCCGGCGGGCGTGGTGGCGGTCGGCGGGCTATACGGATTTCTGTCGTCGGTGATCGTCGGGGCGGGCATGCTGGTCATTCCCATGCTGCTTGGGCTGGGGCTGTCCGGCCCGGCCCTGCTGGCCACCGACGCGACCATCGCGGTTCTCGTCAACCTGTCCAAGGTGATCTTCTTCGGCGGCCTCGACGCGATGAGCCGCGACCTCTTTCTGCTCGCCCTGCTGATGGGGCTCTGCACAATCCCGGGCACCGGCTGCGCCGCATGGCTGGTCCGTCGCACCCACGCCCGTTTGCATACCGCACTGATCGAAGGACTGATTGTCCTCGGCGGCGCCAGCATGATGCTGGGAGCAGTCTGGAGCGGTCTGAACGGCTAAAGTTCAGCTCGGTCTAGGTGGTTGCGGGCCCCCGCAACCAGCGTTGCCTGCGCCCCCGCTTCCTTGTGTGTAGACCGGGGACATGGTGGACACCCGTTCCGGGACATGGTGGATGGTTACAGCCTCAGGCCAATTTGCCCTGACATTGCCGAGCCGGCCCGTGTAGCATGCCGACCAGCCACAAACCATCGGGGAGAAATGTCCATGTCCGAAAATCGGCCGGATCGGGTCCTGTTGACCGGCGCCGCCGGCGACGTGGGGTCAATGTTGCGCAACGGTCTTGCGGGCCGCTATCCGGTCCTGCGGGTCTCGGACATCGCCCCCTTGGGCGAGGCAAGGGCCGGCGAGGAAGTCGTGTACGCCGACATTCGCAAGCCCGACGAGGTCGACCGGATGATGGAGGATGTCGACGCGGTCGTCCATCTCGGCGGGCATCCCGTCGAGAACACCTGGGAAAACATCCTGCAGACCAATATCGCCGGGGTTTACAACGTCTTCGAATCGGCGCGCCGGCATGGCGTGAAAAGGATCATCTTCGCCAGTTCCAACCATGCCATCGGCTTCTACCGCCGGGACCGGCCTATCGACTCATCCGTGCCCGCACGCCCTGACAGCCGATACGGGCTCAGCAAGGCCTTCGGCGAGGATCTGGGCAGCCTCTATGCCGACAAGCACAATATCGGCGTCATGGCGATCCGTATCGGTAGCTGCCTGAAGCGCCCCCCGAACGAACGCATGCTGTCGACCTGGATCAGCCACCGGGACATGGTCCAGCTCACGCAGGTCGGGCTGGAGGCGTCCGAGCTGCATTTCGCCATCGTCTACGGCATCTCAGACAACAGGAGGAGTTGGTGGGACAATTCGGTGGCCTCCGATCTGGGATACCGTCCGCAAGACGATTCCGAAATCTACGCCGAGGAAATATTGGCGATGGACCCACCCGAAGACGCCGACGAGATCGCCCTTCAACTGCAAGGCGGCGTTTTCGCGTCGGCCGAATTCGACGGGGATATTTCGAAGGTATAGAACGCCGGCCGAAAGTTACTTGGCCTCCGGCAAACCTGCACATTCCGGCACCGGCGAAGTGACCTTCCCCTCGGCGAAAAAGCGGACAAGGTTTTCGACGGTCAGGTCACCCATGGCTTGCCGCGTCTCGACCGTGGCGCTGCCCACATGGGGGGTAAGCACCACATTGTCCATGCCGAGAAGCGGCCGGGGCACGTCCGGTTCGTTTTCGAACACGTCCAGCCCGGCGCCGCCCAGCCGCCCCTCTTCAAGCGCCTTGACGAGTTCGGCTTCGTCGACGACGGAGCCGCGTGCGACATTGATCAACGTGCCCTCCGGTCCCAGCGCGTCGATCACCTGCCGGTTGACCAGATGGTGCGTGGCCGCGCCGCCGGGCGTAATGACCACGAGATAATCGACGTCCCGGGCCATCGCGGTCAGGTCGCCGTAATAGCGGTAGGGAACGTCTGGCTTTTCGTGGCGGCTGTGATAGGCCACGTCGCAACTGAATGCCTGCAGTTTCTCGGCAATTTTCTGCCCGATCCGGCCCATGCCTGCGATTCCTACCGGCTTTTCCTCGATGGAACGGGTCAGGGGCGCGTTACCCTGACTTTTCCATTTGCCCGAGCGCACCCAGTTGTCGTCGCGGACCAGGCAACGGCTGACGGCCAGCATCAGCATGATCGCCGTATTGGCCACGTCGTTGTTCAGCACATTCGGCGTGTGGGTCACCACGATGCCGCGCTCCGCCGCGCTCGTGGCGTCGATCGCGTCATAGCCGACGCCGAAGCAGGATATCACCTTCAGGTTCGCCAACCCGGCCATCAGCGCCGGCTTCACCCCGTCATGGCCGTTCGTGGCGATCGCCTCGATGCTGTCTCCCTTCTCCTTCAAGAATGCCGCAAGGTCGCCGATTTCGGAAAGCTTGTGAATGGCGAAGCGGTCGCCAAGCTGTTCCATCATGCGCGGCGTGGCATTGCCGACGATAAGCAAATTCGGTTTCATGGTAATCGTCCTCTCGGAATTCAGTTGGGCGGCCCGACCACGGGCGGCGAAACGACGGCCGCATTGTCTTTAGTCTTCATCTCGCGGCGCTGGATGTTCAGGTTGCGCTCGCGGAACCAGATGGCCAGCCCCGCCGCCACGATTATCAGCGCCCCGGCGACCGTCCACCGGTCCGGCAGGTGATCGAAGATGAAGAAGCTCCAGACGGTCAGATAGATGATGAAGGAATAGCTGAGCGGCGTCACCGTACTGGCCGGCGCATAGCCCAGCGCGAGGGTCATCAGCTGATGGCCGAGCCACGCGAAGACCCCCAGCATGACCATCAAAAACCAGTCCAGCCCGCTTGCGGGAGTCTGCCATTCGGCGAAGGCGAAGGGCGCCAGCACCAGGGTTCCGACCAGGCCCGCGTAGAACTGCATCGTGTCGGTCGCGACGATGCCCGACAGCTTGCGTGTAATAATGGTGTATATGGCGAAACAGGACGCCGACCCCAGCGACAGGAATACGGCCCAGTGAAAGCTCTCGTTGAACGGCCGGATGGCGACGAGAATGCCGCAGAAACCGAGGACGATCGCCGACCAGCGCCAGACGCCGACGCGCTCCCCCAGCAGCGGCCATGACAGCGCGCATATTATGATCGGCGCGGAAAACAGGATCGTGGAAGTCAGAGTCAGGGGCAGATACCGCACCGCGGTAAAGTTGAAGACCGTCGAACCCATAATCAGCATACCCCTGACGATCACCAGCAAAAGATGCTTGCTGGCGAACCGGGACGGGTGAATGCCGCCACGCGCGATCAGGAACAGCGGTATCACGAAGGCGCCGACATAGCGCATGAAGGACAGCTGCAACGCCGGAAGCCCTGCGATCGCCAGCCATTTTACGCTGGTGTCGACGCAGGAGAAAATCAGATAGGTGATCAGCATCATCCCGATGCCGAGCATCGGACGGTCTTCTCTCGCCCGGGCCCTCAGCCCGCTCATAAAACGCCTGCCCGAGTCATTCGTCTCGCCCGCCTCTGAAGCGTTTGGCGTAGAAGTCCACCATCTCGGAGACCATGCGGTCGGTGAATCCGCTTGCGTCCGCCTGTTCCAGCGCCTGCAGTGTGCATTTTGACATGATCGAATCGGCACCCGCCTCCTCGGCCATTCCATGATAGTAGCCGACGTCCTTCTTCGCGTTCTTTACCGCGAAGGCCAGTACGTTGGGGTCGCCGTCGATCGCATAGGCCTTGATGAAATCCATCATGCCGGAATGCAACGGCCCGGCCGACATCACGTCGTACAGCGCCTGCCGTTCGATGCCGGCGGTATCCGCCATCGCAAACGCTTCGGCCATCGCATTGGCGGCGGTCATCGCATAGAAGTTGTTGATGAGCTTGATCGTGTGGCCCGAGCCGAGCTTGCCCAGATGGAACACATTTTCCCCCAGATCCTCGAGAACCGGTTTCACCTTGTTGAAAGCCGTTTCATCGCCTGAGCACATAATGTTGAGTTTGCCTTCAAGGGCATGGGAGGGTGTGCGGCCAAGCGGCGCGTCGAGATAGGTCGCGCCGGCAGCCTCCACCGCTTCGCCGATCGAACGGGTCGAAGCCGGCAGCGATGTGCCGAAATCGATTGCCACGGCACCGTTCTTCAGCCCGGCAATGACCCCGTTATCGCCATACATCCGTGCCTCGACGGAAGCGGAGGTGTCGACGCACAGCATGACGATATCGCTTCGTTCCGCCAATTCGCGTGGGGTATTCACTTCAGCCGCGCCGCGCGCAATTGCCTTTTCCACGTTTCCCCGCGCTCGGTGGGCAATCACCGTCAGCGGATAACCGAGGTCCAGCATGCGTTGGCACATGGCCGAGCCCATCAGGCCCAGGCCGATGAATCCGACAGCCGGTTTCGTCATTTTCTTCTCCCTGTATTGGACCAGGATTCGGTCGCAAAAGCGCGCTGCATCAGGCGAGACTGTATTTCGTAGATGGAGCGGTTACTGGCCGGCTGCGGCTGTGGAATTCGCACCGGTACGTTCTCGAGGCGCGGCTCCAGCGTGGGTCTGCCGCAAAGCATCCGCGAATTGTAGTCCTCAATACCCTCGAATCTGGTCATGCCCCCCGCAATCGGGAATGCATCGGCCGCCATGATTTCGTAAAACAACAGCCGGCGGTCGAAACTCGACCTGTTCGACGCCGACCCGTGCACGATACGGCCGTGATGAATGGAAATCGAGCCGGCCGGACCTTTCAATTCCACCGCATCGGCGATATCGAAATCGCAGGCGCCGAGATCCATGGCGCCGGCGAAAACGCCATCGACGTGGTGATCGTGAATCGGTCCCCTGTGGCTGCCGGGGAACACCATCAGCGGCCCGTTTTCGCTGCTCATGTCGTCGACGATAACGGCAACCGCCAGCACGTCGTCATTGGTGTGGGGATAGAACGCGAAATCCTGGTGCCATTCGATCGCCGCGCCGTAACCGGCCGATTTCATGTTGAGCTTGGTCGTGTGGAGCCTCAGATCGGGCCCGATGAGATCGCGCACCGGCGCAAGAACATGGTCGGAATACATCAGCGACTTCACGACTTCGCTGGTGGTATGCGGCAGTTTGATACGGCGGACGCGGGGGTTCTCCGGCGTGTGGCTGTCTTCCAGATCGAGCCGGTCGTTCGATTCCGTCATGCCGCGGGCTTCTTCTTCAAAGCGCGTGATCTCGGACCGGATGGCGGCGATGATGTCATCCGGTATCCGTTTCTCCAGCACCAGATAACCTTGTGCAGCGTAGGAGGCGACCTGTTCCTCGCTCAATATCTCGCGCTTTGCCATGTTTCTTTCTCCCATCCGGGTCTCCTGCCCCGAAATGCCATGATCAATCCGGCTTCAATGCAGCCAGCTTTGCAAGCGTTTTCACGGCGTCCGGGCGAATGCCGGTATAGGCCTCGAACGTACCGACCGCCATATGCCGGAACAGATCGAAGCCGCTGATCGTTTTCAGCCCGGCCTCTCCAGCCGCCTTCAGGAATGCCGTATTGGTAGGCGTATAGACCGCATCGAACGCCCATTGCTGCCCGCCCAGCAGATCGGGCGCGATCGCCGACCCGGGAAATTCCGCCATGCCCAGCGCGGTGGCATTCACAAGGCCGTCGGCATCGCCAACCGCTTGCGGCGCATCTTCCAGCGAAATCGCCTCCGCCTTCGGTCCGATTCTCTGCGCAAGGGCCTGCGCCTTTTCAGGCACGACGTCCCACAGGCAAATTTCCGGGGCTCCCAGTTCGATCAGCGCCGGGCCGATCGCCTGGGCGACTCCACCCGCCCCCGCCATGGCGACCCGGCCGGGGCTTTCCTCCCCCATGATATGCCGCCAGGCGCCCAGAAATCCGGTGTAATCGGTATTGAGCCCTTTCAGCGGATTATCGAACACCAGCGTATTGGCGGCGCCCAGGTTGGCCGCCTCGCCCGTCATGCCGTCGCCGGCAAATCGCGCCGCATCGATCTTGAATGGGTGGGTCACGGTAACGCCGGTCCATCCTGCTTCAATCAATTCCCTGACTTTCCGATCGAAGTCGAACGCGCCGTTCAGCGCGGTATCGATCAAATCGAATGCCAGTTCGATGCCTGCCTCGTCGCACATGATCCGCAGCGCGGCCGGAAGCCGGGTCTTCTGGATATGTTCGCCGATCAGGCTCGCCCGTAATGTTTGGCCGGCCGCCATCATATCGCCGCGCCGGCCCGCCAGGGCGGCCTCACGAATAATCCGATTTGATCCGCGGTCAGCATGGCCTCCCGCCCGTTCAGGATTCCGCACGCAGCTTGTCGAGCGCTTTCCAGTCGAAGACGACACCATGACCCGGCCGGTCCGGTGCAATGGCATTGCCATCGATGATTTCCAATGGCTTCTCGATATAGTCCTCCAGGCCGAACCCATGGGCTTCGAGATAGGATCGGTTCGGCACGGCGGCCAGCAGATGCACCGTAATGTCATGCGCGCCATGGGACGTAACCGGAAGATTGAAGCTTTCGGCCAGATGCGCGATCTTCATGAACGGCGTCACCCCGCCGCAATTGGTGACATCCGGTTCCGGAAAGCTGATCTTGCCAACCGTTATCGCGTGGCGAAATTCCCAGACCGTCCGCATGTTCTCGCCGCTGGCGATCGGCAGTCCGCCTTCGGCCGCGACCGTCGCATGACCTTCCAGATCGTCGGGAATGATCGGCTCCTCCAGCCAGACCGGCTGACAGGGTTCGAATGCGCGCGCGGCACGGATCGCCTCGGCGACACTCCATTTCATGTTGGCGTCCACCATCAGCGGGAACCCGTCGCCGAAATGGTTGCGCATGGCGGCGAGCTTATCGACATCCTCGGAGAGTTTCTCCCGCCCCACCTTCATTTTCAGCGCACGGAAGCCACGCTTGACGTTCCGTTCGGACTGTTCAAGCAGTTGATCCGGCGTCAAATGGAGATCGATGCCCCCCGCATAGCACGGCACCGCCGGATCGAACCCGCCGAGCAGTTTCCAGAGCGGCATGCCGGCCTTCTTCGCCTTCAGGTCCCACAGCGCCATGTCGAAGGCCGACAGCGCCAGCACGGTGGGCCCGCCGCGCCCGCCATAATGCGATGCCCACCAGACCTTGTTCCATAGATGTTCGATTCTGTCCGCATCCTCGCCAACCGCAAGCGGCGGAATCTCACGCGAGGCGATGTCGAAAATGGCGCCGCCATTGCGCCCGCCGGTAAAGGTGTATCCCGCCCCCGACGCGCCGTCGCCGTCGGAGATCTCGATGGTGATTATCTCGAAGGCGTGATGTTCGCCATGCATCGCATCGACCAGAACTTCCTTCAGCGGCAACCTGTAAAAACCGGTTTTCAGATTTTCAATCTTCGCCATTTCGGGACCCCGGCTTCGCCAGCCGCTACGACCTGAAGAACATGGTCAGTTCCGGGAAGAAGAAGATCAGCATCAGCACGACGATCTGGATGCCGATAAACGGCAGGAAGCCACGGAAAATATCGGGCAGGGAGATGTGCGGCGGTGCGACCGATTTCAGATAGAACGCGGCCGGCCCGAATGGCGGCGACAGGAAGGACACCTGCATGTTCACGCAGAAGAGGATGCCGAACCATACCGAAACGAAGCGCGGGTCGCTGGCGAGTGGTCCCAGCAACCCCAGTTCCCCTACCGGGAGCTTCAGGACAATCGGCAGGAACACCGGCATGACGAGCAGCACGATACCAACCCAGTCCATGAAGGCGCCCAGGAACAGGAAGATGACCATCATCACCATGAGAATGCCGAGCGTCGGCAGTTCGGAGCCGACGATCAGATTGGCCACGTAGGTCGGCCCGCCGGCGATGGTGTATGCGCCGGCAAGCGCCGTTGCGCCGAAGGTGACCCAGATGATGGTGCCGGTCGATCTGAAGGTGCGCATCAGCGCTTCGCGTACAAGCGTTATCGAGAACTCCCCGCGCAGCCAGATCAGGATAAGAACGGCCACGCTTCCCATACCGGCGGCTTCGGTGATACCGGTGATCCCGCCATAAATCGAGCCCAAGACAACGAACACGACCAGTAACGGTGCGATCAACCCCTTGCTCATCGCCCAGGCTCTGGTAACGATCGCCTTGCCGAAAAGAAACCGTGTACCGGCGAGGCCCACGGCCAGCATGGCGCCGTCGCGCAAAATCTGCACTCCGGAAAAAGGTTTGTAATCGTCCGGCTTGAGCAGCCCGAGTCCATTCTGTATTTCGACCACCAGCGCGTAAACCAGCGCCCCTCCGCCCCAAATCGCTATCAACCAGCCCACAAACGTCACAAAACACTTGGTCTTGTCCGCTGTCGGAATTTCGTCGTCTGAGGGTTCGGGCAGCGGCGCTTGGTCCGGGTTCAGATGCGTGCGAACTATGATATAGAGGATGTAGCAGCCGGCCAGGATGAAGCCGGGCACGAACGCGGCCTTGAAGAGCGCGTGGATGGAGGTCTCGGTAATGAGGCCGTAAAAAATCAGGACGATCGATGGCGGGATCATGGTGCCGAGCGATCCGCTGGCGCAGATCGTGCCGACGGCAAGGTTCTGATTGTAGCCCAGCCGCAGCATTTGCGGCAGCGCAATGAGCCCGAGCAGTACGACCTCGCCGCCGATGATGCCCGACATCGCCGCCATGACGATCGCCATCAGCGCGGTGACGATCGCTATTCCGCCGCGGGTACGCGATAGCCAGGTGTTAAGACTGGACTACATGTCCCGCGCGATGACGGATCGTTCCAGCAGCGTCGCCATCAGAATGAACAGCGGCACCGAAATCAGGACATATTCGGTGGTCACGCCATAGATACGCTGCGCCAGAATATTAAGCGGGCCGGTCCCGAAATTCGAAAAGAGAAGATCGGGACCGAACTTCAAAACCAACACAACGACGGCGAGGAAACCGGAGGCGAACCCCAGCGGCATGCCGATCGCCAGCAGAAGCAGCATGCCGAACAGCAGTATTAGCGAAATCGTGCCGATATCCATGAGTGCGTTCCCGCGTCAGATTTCGTTTGGGCCGGCTGGCCTGGGGGGATTGCCGGACAGCACTTCATCGGGCGGCAAGTCCAGATCGTCCGCGGGTGTATGATGTTCCGGCGGGCGGTTCCAGTCATGGATCAGGTTCGACAGGACCTGCAGCGCAAGGAACAGCAGCGTTACCAGAATGAGCGGTTTGATGGTTGCCGGAAGGGGCGGATCCCAGGCCGTGCCGAAGCGTTCCCATCGCATGAGTTTCGCCGAGGCTTCACCGTATCCGCCCCACAAGACGGCGGCGACGAACAACCAGATGCACAAGGCGGATATGACGTCGAAGACCTTCTGAAGCCATCGGGGCACAATGTCGTAGAGAATGAATATGCGGATGTGGCTGCGCTGCTGCATGGCGTAGAGCCCGGCAGTCAGGTAAATGCCGCCGGCGACCCAAAGCGACAATTCGTTGACCCACAGGGTGGGTTTGACGAATACGTACCGCATGACGACTTCGTAAAACATGATCGTGACGACGAAGGCCGGCGCCCACATCGCAACGCGGCTGAAACTCCAGGTCAGAAGATCGACCGGCCCCGTGCGCTCGTGTTCAACCACTGCTTCCTCCCGCGACAAACCCAGGCAGTGCAAAAGAACCTGCGGGTCCCGGTGGGGACCCGCAAGACATATGCCTTGTTATTATTTGATCAGACCAAGCTGTCTGAGATAGGCGCGGTGGCTTTTGACCAAGGCATCGGCCTCGGGCGTTTTCGCGGCCCAACCGTCCCAGGCTTTCTGTGCGGCAGTCCGGAATGTTGCCCGGTCTTCCTTCGACCAATTATAAATTTTCACGCCTTTGGACGGCAGCATCGACACGGCTTCCGCGTTCTTCACCTCGAAGGTCAGCGCGGTCTGCAGGGCCAGTTTCTGCATGGCGGTATCCATGATCCGGCGGTGATGCTCGGGCATGCCATCCCACTTGGCCTTGTTGCAGGCGAGGTGGTCCGACGGCATGGAGTGGAAACCCGGATAGTTGGTGTGTTTTACGATGTCGTACAGTCCGAGTCCGACATTGTTGGCGATGCCCGAAGCATCGGCACCATCGATGATGCCGGTTTCCAATGCGGTGAAGATTTCCGTAAAATCCATCACGATCGGCTTGGCGCCGAGATTGGCGAAAATCTCGGTTTCGAGGCCCGGAGGCGAACGGAATTTCCAGTCTTTCAGGTCGGCAGGACCTGCAATAGGCTTGCTCGACGCAAGGGATTCCTGACCATAGACCCACCAGCCGACAAGCTTCATGCCGTATTTGCCGTACAGGTTGTCGGCGGCGGCGAAACCATCGCCATGGTACAGCCAGGATAGCTGCTGGTAAGGCGTGTCATAACCGCCCATGATGTCGCCGACGAACTGGAACGCCGGATTCTTGCCGGTCTGGTAGGCGCCGCCGGTCATGTCGCAATCGAGGATCCCGGTCGCCGCGGCATCGAAGGTTTCCACCGACTTCACGACGGAAGACGCGTAGAACATTTCGATCTGGATTTCGCCGTTGGACATCACCTGCACATCGTCCACGAACTGCGTGGCCAACTTGCCGGACACCGTTTCCGGTGCGTAATGCGTCTGGATGCGAAGCTTGGTTGTCTCGGCAAGCGCGACGCCGGTCGTCAGGCCGGTTATCGTCAATACCGCCAAGGCTGGTTTCAAAATTCCCATTGAAGTCTCCTCCGTTTGAGCCTGCACACACTGGTGGCGTACTCGGCAATTCCCAAGGATTTTCCCTCGGATACAACAACGTTAATCACCTGTTAACAACACGACAAGGCAAAACTCGTACGAGGACGAATTTCCAGGGTTTTCTAATTTACGGCAATTCCCGATGCGACCTTAGGCGGACGATATAGAATGAACAAAGGGCGCGCTCGTATGGCTTCCGGTGCCCCGGCGGCCTTGTGGCGGCGTTGGGCGCCGGCCTCTCGAAGAAGGTCTTGCGCCAGATCGGCACCCTGCGTAACAAAGGCGAGGCGATCGTCGCCCGCATCGCCATTGCGGGAAACGGGGCCCTGGTCGGGAACGGCATGACTTTCCGGGAAGGGGGAGAACCTTGCCTGAACAACGCAAGAAGAAGCCGGAAGATTTGCGAAGCCACCGCTGGTACGGGGTTCGCGATCTTCGCTCCTTCGGCCACCGCTCGCGCGCCAAGCAGATGGGTTACGGGCGCGAGGACTGGGCCGGCAAGCCGGTGATCGCCATCGTCAATACCTGGAGCGACATCAACCCCTGCCACTCCCACTTCAAGCAGCGGGTGGAGGAGGTCAAGCGCGGCGTTTGGCAGGCCGGCGGTTTCCCGGTGGAACTGCCGGCGATGTCGCTCTCCGAACCCTTCGTCAAGCCGACCACCATGCTCTATCGCAACATGCTGGCGATGGAGACGGAGGAACTGCTGCGCTGCCACCCCGTCGACGGCGCCGTGCTGCTCGGCGGTTGCGACAAGACCACGCCGGCCCTGCTGATGGGCGCCTTCAGCATGGACCTGCCGGCCATCTTCGTGCCGGCCGGGCCGATGCTGCGCGGCAACTGGCGCGGCGAGACCCTCGGTAGCGGCAGCGATACCTGGAAATACTGGGCGGAGCTGCGGGCCGGAAACATCGACGAGGCGGCCTGGGAGGAAATCGAGGACGGCATCGCGCGGTCGCCGGGTCACTGCATGACCATGGGCACGGCCTCGACCATGACGTCGGTGGCCGAGGCGCTGGGCCTGACCCTGCCCGGGGCGGCCTCGATTCCGGCCGCCGACTCAAACCATTCGCGCATGGCTTCGCGCAGCGGCCGCCGCATCGTCGAAATGGTCTGGCAAGACCTCAAGCCCTCCGGCATTCTGACCGCGGCCTCCTTCGACAATGCCATCACGGTGGATATGGCCCTAGGCGGCTCCACCAATGCCATCGTCCACATTATCGCCATGGCGCGCCGGGCCGGGATCGATCTGAAGATCGACCGCTTCGACGAGCTGTCACGGCTGGTGCCGGTGATCGCCAATATCCGGCCCTCCGGGGCGTACCTGATGGAGGATTTCTACTACGCGGGTGGCCTGCGCGCCTTGCTGGCGGAGATCAAGGAGCTGCTCGACCTCGATCGACTCACCGTCAACGGGCGGACCCTGGGCGAGAACATCGCCGGTGCCGAGATCCACGACGATGACGTCATCCGGCGCCTGTCGAACCCCGTTTCCCCTGCCGGCAGCACCGCCGTTTTGCGCGGCAACCTGGCGCCCGAGGGCGCGGTCATCAAGGCCTCGGCGGCCGAACGGCATCTGTGGCAGCACACCGGCCCGGCGGTGGTGTTCGAGGACTATAACGACATGGCCGCGCGCATCGACGATCCCGCCCTGCCGGTGACCGGGGAGTCGGTGCTGGTGCTGAAGAACGCAGGTCCCCTGGGTGGGCCGGGCATGCCTGAATGGGGCCAGTTGCCGATTCCCGAGAAGCTGCTCCGGCAAGGCGTGCGCGACATGGTCCGCATCTCGGATGCGCGCATGAGCGGCACCAGCTACGGAACCTGTGTGCTGCATGTCTCGCCCGAATCCTTCACCGGCGGGCCGCTGGCGCTGGTGCGCGACGGTGACCCGATCCACCTCGACGTGTCCGCGCGCAAGCTGGAGCTGCAGGTGGATGAGGCCGAGCTGGCGCGCCGCCGCGCCGAATGGACGCCGCCCGAGCCGCGCTATGGGCGCGGCTACGGCGCCATGTTTTCGCGGCACGTGACCCAGGCCCATGAGGGCTGTGACTTCGACTACCTGGAAACAGGGGCGGGCGAGCCCGTTCCGGAACCGGAGATACACTGATGGACATGCCCGTTAACCGCCTCAAACGAGCGCTCGCCGCCGGCGAAACCCAGATCGGCCTGTGGAGTTCGCTATGCTCACCGATCGTGGCCGAGGCGCTCGCCTATTCCGGCTATGACTGGTTGTTGATCGATAGCGAGCACGCGCCCAACGAACTGCCCAACGTCATGGCGATGATGCAGGCCATGGCGCCGGGCACGGCATCGCCCGTCGTGCGCCCGGCCTGGAACGATGCCGTACTGCTCAAGCGCCTGCTCGATGCCGGCGCGCAGTCCTTCCTGATCCCCATGGTCCAGTCGGCCGAAGAAGCCGCGCAGGCCGTCGCCGCCACCCGCTACCCGCCGCAGGGCGTGCGCGGCGTGGCCCTGTCCCACCGCGGCAACCGGTACGGCCGGGTGGCGGACTATCTGGCGAAAGCCAACCGGGAAATCTGCCTGATCGTGCAGATTGAAAGCCGCGGCGCGGTCGACAGCGCGGCCGAGATCGCCGCGGTTGAGGGCGTGGACGGATTGTTCATCGGCCCGTCCGACCTGGCCGCCGATCTGGGCCATCTCGGCAACCCCGGACATGCGGAAGTCCAGGCAGCGTTTTCGGAGGTACTCGCGGCCTGCAAGTCGGCCGGCAAGGCCGCCGGGATCCTGTCCGCGGTCGAGGATCAGGCCAAAGGCTATATCGATGCCGGATTCAATTTCGTTGCCGTCGGCAGCGACCTTGGACTGTTGACCAGGCATGCGGACGCGCTGCGGGCCTGCTTCAAATGAGCGGGCCAGGCGAGGCGCCCATTGTAATGGGCTGCTACGAGTTTCATGACGACCGGTTCCGCGACCGGATTCACCGCAACGCCTTCCTCGAGACGATCGCGGACGGGATGCTGTGGGCCGAGGGACCGGTCTATTTCGGCGACGGCAACTACCTGATCTGGAGCGATATTCCCAACAACCGCATGATGCGCTGGCTGCCGGGTACGGGGGTCGAGCTGTTCCGCGCCGACTCGAACTATGCCAACGGCAACACGCGGGACCGGCAGGGGCGCCTGGTCTCCTGCGAGCATGGCACCCGCCGCGTCACCCGGACCGAATATGACGGCACGATCACCGTCCTGGCCGACAATTACCGGGGCAGGAAGCTCAACTCGCCGAACGACGTAGTGGTCAAGTCCGACGGTTCGGTCTGGTTCACCGACCCGCCCTACGGCATCCTCTCCGACTATGAGGGCAACCGGGCGGAGTCCGAGCTTGACGGCTGCTACGTCTTCCGCGCCGATCCGGACACGGCCCAGGTCGACATCGTTACCGACGACATGGTCAAGCCGAACGGCCTGGCGTTTTCCCCGGACGAGAGCATTCTCTATATCGCCGATTCCGGCGTTTCCCACGACCCCGACGGTCCACACCACATCCGGGCCTTCGACGTCGGCGATGGCCAAAAAGTCGACAACGGCCGGGTGTTCGCCGAAATCAATCCCGGCTTGCCCGACGGTTTCCGCCTCGACACCGACGGTTACCTCTGGACCAGCGCCCGCGACGGCGTGCACTGCTATGCCCCCGACGGCACCCTGGTGGGCAAGATCCTGACGCCGGAAAGGGTGTCCAACCTGACCTTCGGCGGCCCCAAGAAGAACCGCCTGTTCATGACCGCGACCACCTCCGTTTACAGCATCTATACCAACTCCCGCGGTGCCCAGTCGCCGTAACGCGCCCCATGGTTACAGGTCGTCGATGCTAGTGCGCCGGACGGTCGCGTCGGCGCGCCCGGGCACGTCGGGCAGCAGCCTCGTCCCCAGCCCGGGCCCGGTCATCGGGTATATGTAGCCGTCTTCGATGCGCGGCAGGTCGGTAACCAGTTCTTTGTACCAGCCCGTGTAAAACGCGCGTACCGACTCCTGGACCAGCGCGTTGGGCGCGTTCATTGAAAGATGGACGGACGCGGCAAAGACGACCGGTCCGGTGCAGTCGTGCGGCGCGACCGGCACATGGTGGGCTTCCGCCATCGTCGCCACCTTCTTGCCCTCGGACAGGCCGCCGACCCAACTGAGGTCGGGCATGGCGATACCGATGGCGCCGCGCGCGAGGAATTCACGGTAGGCGAATCGCGTCGCCAGCGTTTCGCTGGCCGTGATCGGCACGCGGGTCGACGCCGCCAGATCGGCCAGGGCATCGGAATTGTTCATCTTGACCGGATCCTCGAACCAATAGGGATCGAATTCCTCCAACGCCGCCATGATCCGCTTTGCCGTCGGCAGGTTCCAAAGGGAATGGAACTCGACCATGATGTCCATCCTGTTGCCGACGGCGCCGCGGATCTTGGCGAACGGTTCCAGCGCGCGATCCAGGTCGGGGCCCGAGATATAGGTGCCGTTCGATGCTTCGGCATAGGAGTCGAAGGGCCAGATCTTCATGCCGGTGATGCCCTGCGCCAGCAGGCTTTCGGCCAGTTCGTCGGCGCGGTGGAGGAAGCCGTCCAGGTCCTCGTAGGGGCCGGGCGCGTCCTCGGCGTCCAGGCCCCAGTTCTCCGTCGACTGGCCGGATTCCTTGCGCACGTAGCGGTAGCCGGCACAGGTGTTGTAGGTGCGGATTCGCTCGCGCGAAAGGCCGCCGAGCAACTGGTGGACGGGCTGGCCGGTCACCTGGCCCAGGATGTCCCACAACGCGATGTCGACCGCCGATAGCCCGCGCATCTCGGCGCCGCTCGAGGAAAACCCCACATACATGTTGCGCAGTCTGTGCGAAATCCGGTCGATATGCAGCGGATCCTTCCCCAACAGCAGCGGCGCCGCCGTCTCGTGGAGGTAGGCGACCGTCGGCCCGACGCAAAAGAAACTCTCGCCAAGGCCGACCAGCCCCTCGTCGGTATGGACGTGGAGCCAGACGAGGTTCGGAAATTCCTCCAGCTGGACGGTTTCGAGCGCTGTGATCTTCACGGTTCTGCTTTCCTGTGTCGGCCTGTTGCGGCGCTCCGGGCGGCGCCCCTGAAAGCATCGTATTGAATGTGCCCGGCCCTTCAACGGAATTTTTCCGACGGCCTCAGCCAGGAGCCGCCTTTCGCGCATTCTCTCCGCCGCATGGATTTCCGCGCCCGACGCCGCTATTCTCCGCTGCGTGATGGTTGGGATATCGTGAAGTTCGTCGCCTGGAAGGAAACGGAATATGACCGAAATAAAACGATTCTTGCTGCCGGACGAAATGGCGCCGGTGAGCCACTATTGCCACGTTACCAGGGCGGGCGACCGGGTCTGGGTCTCGGGCACCGTCGGGGTCAGATCCGACGGCACCATCCCCGAGGATACCGCGGAACAATTCCAGCTCGCCATCGACAGCGTTGATCGATGCCTGAAAGCCGCCGGCGCCGAGGCCCGGCACGTCGTCAAGGTCATGGTTTTATTGACCGATATCAACGACCGCGCGGCCATCAATCCGATCCGTCAGGCCTATTTCGGCGAACATCGCCCGGCCTCGACACTGTTCGAGGTTTCGGCGCTGGTCGCTCCCGAAATGAAGGTCGAGATCGAGGTTGAGGCGGTGGTGACGGACTAGCGACGTGAATCTTGCGCTGCCGGAAGAGGGTGGGAGGAGGGAAGGGATGTCGGACCGGAATCCGGTACGCCTGGCCGTGGTCGGGGCGGGGCCGATCGGCCGGCGGCATTTGCAGGCCATCGCGGCGGAGCCTTCCTGCCGGGCGGTGGCGGTCGTCGACCCGGCGCCCGCCGGCGCGGAGGCGGCGAGCGAGTGGAACATCCCTCACCATCTCGACCTCGAGGCGATGCTCGATGCGGTCGCGCCGGACGGCGTGATCAACGCGACCCCCAATTCCCTCCATGTCCCGCTGTCGCTGGCCTGCGTGAAGCGCGGCATCCCGGTTCTGGTCGAAAAGCCGATTGCCGACAGGCTCGAGCCGGCGCTGGAACTTGCCGCCGCGTCCGAAGCGGCCGGCGTTCCCGTCCTGGTCGGGCATCATCGGCGCCACAATCCAATCGTCCGCAAGGCCCGGGAAATTGTACGATCGGGCGCGCTCGGCCGACTGACGGCGGTGTCCGCGACCTGGCTGCTGCACAAGCCGGTGGGTTATTTCGAGGTTGCCTGGCGGCGTGAGCCGGGCGGCGGGCCGATCCTGATCAATCTGATCCACGATATCGACAATCTGCGCTTCATCGCGGGCGATATCGCGGCGGTTCAAGCCATGACGTCCAACGCGCGCCGGGGCTTTGCCGTCGAGGACACGGCGGCCCTGTTGCTGCGGTTCCACGACGGGGCGCTGGGCACGGTCATGCTGTCCGATACCGTTGCGGCCCCCTGGAGCTGGGAGCTGACCTCGGGCGAGCGGACGTCCTACAGCTATCCGAATACCGGCCAGGATTGCTACCTGTTCGCGGGCACCGAGGGGGCGCTGGCGCTGCCGTCCCTGCGCTTGTGGCGCTACGATGGGGCGCAGAACTGGCAGTCACCACTGCCGCAAGAAAAGCTGGCTGTTGAAGAGGCAGACCCGATTCGCGTCCAGATTGATCATTTCGCCGATGTCATTCGCGGGCGCGCCGAACCGCTGATCACGGCCCGCGACGCGGCCCGGACGCTGGAGGCGACGCTCGCCGTGAGCAAGGCGGCCGCCGCCTCCGGCGAGGTCGTGCTGTCCGCCTGATCGCATTTCATTCGTCGCGCGCTCCTGGCTCGTTTGGATCCACAATTGGCGCGTAGAATCAGACCTCACGAACGGATCGAACAACGTTTCTGTCGCGAGTCAGGGCCCACAGGCGGAAGCTGGTTATACCCCAGTCGATCAGGATAGAGGCGGGAGCAGTCATTCGTCGGATCAGTTCGGAAAGGCCTCCCGCAGGGCGGCGATCTGCTCTTCATCGAGCCAGCGCGTATCGCAGCCCCGCAGCATCAGGAACAGCTTCGCTGTCTCTTCCAGCTCTTCGGCGTTGTAGACCGCCGCGTCCAGCGACTTGCCGGCGACCACCGGTCCGTGATTGGCCAGCAGCATGGCGTGATGGCTCCTGGCCGCCACGCGAACCGCCTCGGCCAGCGCCATGTCGCCGGGCCGGTAATAGGGCAGCAGCGGCAGCCTGCCGATGCGCATGACGTAATAGGCGGTGATCGGCGGCAGCACGTCCGCCGGGTCGAGGTCCGCCATGCAGGATACCGCGACGGAATGGCTGGAATGCAGATGCACGATGGCCTCGTCGTCGGGCCGTTCCTGGTACATGGCGAGATGCAGGAAGGACTCCTTGGAAGGCTTGTCGCCGTCCAGATGCGCGCCATCCCAGGAGAGTTTTGAAATCCTCGCCGGGTCGAGCCGCCCCATGCAGCTGTTGGTCGGGGTGACCAGCAGGCCGTCCGCCAGCCGCACGCTCATATTGCCCGAACTGCCGGGAGCGAGGCCGCGCCGGTACAGCGCCTCTCCATGCATCGCCAGCCGTTCGCGCAGTTCGTTTTCGGTCACCCCAGCACCTTGAAGCTCTTCTCGAAGAAATCGGGTCCGCCGAAATTGCCGGACTTCAGGGCCAGGAAGAGTGCCGGTTCGCCAAGGCTGAGCGTCCAGGGCACGCCGGGGTCGATTTCCTGGCCGATGCGCAGCGCCTTGACGCCCAGCGTCTCCACCACCGCGCCCGAGGTTTCGCCGCCGGCCACCACCAGCCGCCGGGCTCCCGCATCCACCAGCCCCTTTGCGATGGCCGCCATGGCGCGCTCGATCATCGCGCCGGCTTCCTCGCGGCCATGTTTGGCCTGCATCGCCTGCACCTCTTCCGGCGTGCCGCTGGAATAGATCAGCAACGGCTCTTCGCCCAGCTTGTCGCCGGCCCAGCCCAGCGCCTCGGCCGCCACATCCGCACCGTCGGTCAGCGCCTGGCTGTCGATTCGAAAGGCCGGACGGCCGGCCTTCATGAACTGCGCGATCTGGCCCAGGGTCGCCTGCGAGCAGCTGCCCGCAAGAATGGCGGCCTTGCCCGATGCCGGGGGCAAAGTGGCGGCATCGATGCCCGGCGCCAGCAATCCCTGGCGCCGGAAATTTTCCGGCAGGCCCATGGCGACGCCGGACCCGCCGGTCACCAGGCCAAGCCCGTCGCAGGCCGTGCCGATCTCGCGCAGATGGCGGTCGCTGACGGCATCCAGGATGGCCAGCCGCCTGCCTTCCGCCCGCAATTCATCGAACCGGGCGCGGATGGCCCCGGCCCCCTTGTCCACATCGTTATAGTCCACCAGCCCCACGGCGGTCTTGCTTTGCCGGTCCAGCACGCGCACCAGGCTGGAGTCGGTCATCGGGGTCAGAGGGTGGTTTCGCATGCCGGATTCCGACAGCAAGACGTCGCCGACGAAGAGATAACCCTTGTAGATCGTGCGCCCGTTCACCGGGAAGGCGGGGCAGGCGACGGAAAAATCCTCGGCCAGCGCATCGAGCAGCGCCTCGGCGACCGGTCCGATATTGCCCTCGTCCGTGGAATCGAAGGTCGAGCAGTATTTGAAGAAGATCTGCCTTGCGCCGTTGCGCCGGAGCCACTTGCAGGCCGCCAGCGACTGGTCGATGGCGTCCCGCGCGGGGATGGTTCGCGATTTCAGCGCCACCACGACGGCCTCGGCATCCGGCGCAGGCTGGTCCGCCCCGGGCACGCTGACGATCTGGATCGTCCGCATGCCGTTGGCGACCAGCGTGCTGGCCAAATCCGTGGCCCCGGTATTGTCGTCCGCGATGCATCCGAGAAGGATGGCCATCGCTCAATCCTCCTTGCGCGGCGTGGTTACGCAGATGCCGGCGAGTTCCTCATAGACCTTTACCACGGCGGAATCGTCCTCGCGGCCATGACCCGCGGCCGCCCCCGCCAGGACCATCTGGTGCGCCGCCGCCGCGATCGGCAGCGGGAAGCGCAGCCCCCGGCCCGTATCCATTACGATGCCCAGATCCTTGACGAAGATTTCGACCGCGCTGAGCGGCGTGTAGTCGCCGTCCAGCA
>CAMYNJ010000011.1 GCA_947259795.1 uncultured Alphaproteobacteria bacterium
GAGGGCGGATTTCAGCAGGGTATTCATTGTCGCTCGCCTCGCGTCTCAGAACTGCATGTAGATGAATTCGCGCGCCTGCCAGCGGCCGAGGATCAGCAAGGCGAAGATTGCCGCATAATAAACGCCCCAGCGCAGCACCAGCGGCGCGGCGGCGAGCCGCTTCCAAATCGAGCGCCGCTCGTCGAGGATCTCGACGAATATCAGCAGGGCGATCAGACCAAAGCCGAGATAGTGCTCGCCGGTGAACGGGTAGCGCGGCAGCAGCGCCGCCATCTTTCCAATACCGCCTGCGATCTTCTGCAGGATCAGGATTGCCTCAGCCACCGATGCGGCGCGGAAGAAGACCCAGGCGATGGCGATCAGGTGGAACGTCACCAGCACCCGGACGATCAGCAGCGGCGTGCTGGCGCTGAGCCGCGGCAGGCGCTCACCCAGCCGCCGCCAGAAACGCGCGCTGGCAAGCCCGATCCATTGATAAAGGCCGTTCAGCGCACCCCAGACCAGGAAAGTCCATCCGACGCCATAGCCGAGGCCCGCGTGCCACAGGCCGCTGACGACGAAGACGCTCATCAGGTTCGCATAACGTCGTACGCTCCCCGCCCGGCTGCCGCCCAGCGGAATATAGAGATAGTCGCGGAACCAGTGGCCCAGGGATATGTGCCAGCGCTGCCCCCAGAACTCGGCGGTGCTGCGGGAGAGATAAGGCCGGCGGAAATTTTCCATCAGCGTGATGCCGAGCATAAGCGCCACGCCGATGGCGATATCCGTATAGCCGGAGAAATCACAATAGATCTGGAAGGCGAAGAAATAGACGGCCACCAACAGCTCGACCGGTGAGGCGTAGGCGGCGATTGAGAAGGCGCGATCGACGAGCGGCGCCAGATTGTCGGCGATCACCACCTTTTTGAACAGGCCCCAGACGACGAGCTGCGTGCCGGCAATGATCTGCTCGGGGTGGGCGCGCAAGCCATTGCCGAGCTGTGGCAGGAAGGTCGTGGCACGCTCGATCGGCCCGGCCAGGATCTTGGGGAAGAAGGCCGTATAGAGCGCCACGTAGCCACCATGGCGCTGCGGCTCAAGCCGCCCGACATAGACGTCGATCAGGTAGCTGGCACCGGAGAAGGCATAGAAGGAAAAGCCGACCGGTGCGGCGACGCCAAGCCGGGGCAGGTCGAAGGTCGCGTCCGTCGCCAGTAGCGCGGCGGCAGCGCGTTCAACCTCACCGGCGACGAAATCGTAGAATTTGAAGGTGACCAGCAGGCCGAGCACAACGACAAGCCCGGCCGCCAGCAGCGCGATCCGGATCGGGCGATGCGCCGATTGCCCCATGCCCCAGCCACAGCCATAGATGACCAGCGTGACCGCCGCGAGATAGAGCGCGCCGGATGGCTCGAAGCTGGCATAGAACACATAGCTTGCGATGAGCAGCCAGGCCCAGCGCCGGCCTGCCGGCAGCACCGCATGGACAGCAAGGACCAGAGGCAGGAAGAGAAAGAAGCCGAGCGAGTTGAACAGCATGGGACCCTGCCGCCTAACCGTTGGAGCGGAGCGGATCCCTTAGTAGGACGCCCCGCCAGCGCGCAGTTCCTCAGGCACCAGATCGACCGGAATCGCGCCGTTCAGAACGAGATAGCTGGCGAGCGCCTCGCGTTGCTCGGGGCTAATCTCTATTTCGACATGGCTTGGCTTGTTCATGGTGCCGAGCCAGGCATCCTGTGTCTTGTCCTGGGTTACCACCACCGTGATGATGTGGCAGAACTGGCAGTTTTCCAGAGCCAGATCGCGGCCGTCGGCTGGCAGCACGGCGGTCCAGTCCGCCTTGCCGGGATCCGTCGGCACCGAACCCTCCGGCAGCGGCATGTTGAAAGACAGGTAATCGGCCAGCGTCAGCATTTCGTAGTCACTGAGGGCCGCCAAAGCCCCGATAGCCGCTGTGTGCTCCTTCAGATAACCTGACCATTCTTCGCGTGTGTGCTTGCTGGTCAGCAGTGCCTGCACCGTGTCGGTTGGAGCGTCCTGGAGGAGGTGTGTCAGAAGTGTCTTGCCGCCGTGCGGAATGAAGGCAAACACGTCCTCATCCTGGGCGGGAAGCGGCCCGGCCAGAACCACGGCGATCAGCGCCACGAAAATACCGATGTGGATGCGAAATATGTTCATGGTCGGCTCCCATCATCCTAGAACCGCAGCTCCGCCGGCACGTCCTCAACGCGCATGGGCATGTTGATGGCCGAGTAGCGGGCAAACTCCTGGCGCTGCTGGGCGCCCACCTTCATCTCGCGATGGAACGGCGACTCGAACATGTTCAGCCATGCCTGGACGTCGCGGTCCTGCGTCAGGTGGCCCGAAAAAAGCGAGTGGCAGAACTGACACTCGTTCCATGCCACCTCGCGCCCGTCGGGCGGCAAAGCGGTAGTCGCGTCGCCCTGGCTTTCCGCCTTTTCCAGCGCGCCCGCCAGCAGCGGCATGTTGACCGCGAGGTAGGCGGAAAGCGTGCGCCGCTGCTGCTCGCTCATCGCGCTTGTTTGCCCGGCAAGCGTGTCGCTCCATTCCGCCTCGCTGCGCCGGCCCCGCGTGATCTCACGCAATCGGGCCGCGTCCGGCGGACTTCCCAAAAGCTCGATCAGCAGCGTCTTGCCGCCCTTGGCCATGAATTCATGGCCTTCCTGGCCAAGCCCCGGCGTCAGAACTGCCAGCGACAAGGCGCCCATCACGGCAATGATCGATGTGGTTCTGGAGATCATGGCGAACCCATACCTTTCGCCCTTTGTCGCAGCGAGAAGACCGGCACATTGAGTTCACTCTGCGCCTTTTCGGGGGGAAAGCCGTCGCCGCGCATCAGGTCGATGAGCACCACCGTCGCGTCGTCATAGAACTGCTCGCGGCAATTCTCGCAGACGAGCGCCGGGATATCCTCCACCACAACCAGGCGGTCGCCATGCCAGAAGGCCGAGCGCACGATATCCTTGCGTAAATTCGCGCTGCCGCATTGTTCGCATGTCTCGGGAAGCTGCTGCTTGTCGTCGGTCACAAATCATACTCCGGATTGTGTGAGAATTGCCGGTGACCGGCCCGCCGAGGGCAGGCCGATGGCCTGCCCTCGGGGTGCGCTGACAGTTCAGCCGCGGTTCAGTCGAGCAGTTTCCGGGCCGCCGCGACCACGTGGTCGGCATTCGGCCGCATCCACAGAAACATCTCCGGCGAGGCCGGCGGCGGCGCGTCGGGGAAGGCTATCCGCTTGAAGCGCGCGCCGTCGACATTCTCCGCCACCCGGGCGATCACCTCGGCGCCTGGACACAGCGTATAATAGGACTGGTCCACGGTGAGCAGGCGCTTGGTTTTCTGCACCGAATTGACCAAGGTCTCGGTGTCCATCGGCTTGAGCGAACGCAAGTCGATGGCCTCGACACCGGCGCCTTCCTGCTGCAACTGCTCGGCGGCTTTCATCACTTCGGGCATGCTGCCACCGGAGCCGACGATGGTGATATCGCCGCCTTCGATGCGCACGGCGGCCTTGTCGAGCGGCGTTTCGTACTGCTCGTCGGGCACATCCTCGACCAGGCTTCGCAGCCCGGCCGGATACAGATAAACGATCGGGTTGGGATCGCGGATCGCCGAGACCATCATGCCCTTGGCGTCCGTCGGCGTCGACGGGATCACCGTCTTAACGCCGGGGATGTGGGCATAATAAGTGTCGATCTCATAATCGGAGTGCTGTCCGGCAAAGCCCGGCGACTGCCCGGTCATCTCCAGGATGAACACCACCGGCATTTCGGCGTCGCCACCGGTCATGTGGCGCAGCTTGCCGGCATGGTTCTGGATCATCTGGAAACACATGCAGTTGCCCTGATAGGGGATGTAGGTGACGGACTTCGAGCCGGCGAGGCCCGAACCCAGCACACATCCCGCCATCCACATTTCGTCGATGCCGGTATTGACCACCCGGCTGCGCCCGAACTCCGTCTCCAGATTGATTACGGGCTTGCCTGGATTGGACGCCACCGGCGGCGTCAGTTCGAAAATCCAGGTCATGTTCTTGTCCTGGCGCATCTCGTACTGGACCGCCTCAAGGACCGAATACATCCAGCTTTTGCGTGCCATTGTCTTACCTTCCTGTCTTCGCAAAAGGGTTGCGGCCGGCGCGGGCCAGCCGGGTTGCTGCGTCGCCGCCTATGCCAGTTGGCGGGCGGGGACGGTGCCCTCGACGAAAACGTTCTTGACGCCGTGCTCAGGGTCGCAGAGCGGCTGCTCGTCGGCCCAGGCGAAGGCGTCGATGGCTTCCTGTTTGACCGCGGCTTCGGTCTCGTCGGCCTTGGCCTGGTCCATCACCTCCCAATTGACGAGGGTCTTGCGGAAGATGTCGATGGGATCACGGGCCAGCCAGGCGCGCACTTCGCGTTCCGGCCGGAACGAGGTGATCGCCAGCGGATCGTAGCCGAAGGCCCCAAGCACGCCGGGTTTGGCGCCGGGCGCACCCCAGTGATTGTAGTAGCGATAGGTCTTGGCTTCGATCAGCGTCGGCCCTTGCCCGGCGCGTGCCCGATCGACGGCCTCCTTGGCTGCGTTGTAGACCTGCAGCACGTCCTGGCCGTCCACCACAACGCCCGGAATCCCATAGGGTCCAGCCGCTTCGGCAATGTCTTTCATCGGGCAGGAATACGAATAGTGGGCGTATTGATGGTAGAGGTTGTTCTCCAGCACATAGATGAACGGCAGTTTGAGCAGGGCGGCATTGTTCAACGCGCCATGGAAGGCGGGCGTCGCATAAGTGCCGTCGCCGCCGAAATTCACGACGACCTGTTTGCTGCCCCTTGCCTTGATAGCGAAGGCCGAGCCGGCGGCCATTACCGGGCCGGGCCCGATCATGCCGTCGGCGCCCATGAAACCGACCGACTTGTCGGCGATATGCATCTCCGCGGCGTAACCCTTGTTGAGGCCGGTGGCCCGGAAATCGTACTCCGCGGCCATCTTCTTGATGTCGACGCCCTTGGCGATGGCATGTCCGGAAGGCCGGTGGGTGCTGTAGATCAGGTCCACGTCTTCGAACGCGCCCGTGTTATTCAGCGCTGAACAAACGCCGACGGCGACGGCCTCCTGTCCGGGATAGAAGTGGTTGTAGCCGCGATAGCCCGGTTCGGTGAGCATCTTGTCGACCATGGTGCGCTCGAACCAACGGATGCGCAGCATGGTGCTGAACATTTCGGTCAGCTTCTCAGGCGGCAGATCCTTGGCCCAGAAACCGATTTCACCGTTCGCCCAGGCGAGTTTACCGCTAAGCGAAACCGCCGCGCCCGCGCCGGCAAAGGCTTTCAGGAATGTGCGACGGGTCGTCGACGGTGTTTGACTCGTGTCTGTAGTTTCTGGCGAGAATTTTATATTCTCAGACATAGTAATACCTCCAACGAGAACTTAGCTGAAGTTGCGCATATTGCGACGATACATGTTGATGACAGACACGCTACAACTAATTCGAAGCATCGTCCTTGACCTGCGTCAAAAATTAGCCATTTCTGCATCACAATAATTTTCTGCATCGCAACAAAAACGCGCCATTCCGATGCGATGACGTCAGGATCAGGCTTGGCTGCGTGCTCGTAAAATAGTTGCCGCTGAGCCCCTTAGCCGGATTGCTTGTGGCCGTGTCCCGTTTCCGGTCGCTCATTTCGGCAGTAAGGGCTGCGGCACTGTTTCTAGCCGGCGCGGGCGCGCGGCCGTGAATGAAAAAGGGGGCAGGCGCTGATCCAGCAAGTCATGCGCCCTGCCGATCGGCATTTGGAAACAAGATTTAGGCGAACATCGAAATTGGATATCCTGCAAACAACCGCGCTTCGCGAACGAGAAGCTGCCAGCCACGCCCGGCAAACAAGCCGGCGGACAAGAAAGCGATGCAACGGCAATCAAAGATGATCGGGACCAGACAGCGCCGGAACGGCTACCGGCCGGGTCGATAGGGACAGCGAATTTGACGGATATGCAGGGAAAGACTCAAGACAGGCCGCCCGCGGTTTCACAGCGCGCGAAAAACATTGCGATTTCCGGCATCAAGGAAATGGCGATGCGCGCGGCGAAAATCGAAGACGTCGCATCGCTCACCTGGGGTTTGC
>CAMYNJ010000012.1:0-8497 GCA_947259795.1 uncultured Alphaproteobacteria bacterium
CCGACGCCGCCAGGCCCGGCGTGCTGCTCTACGACCATGACGCCGACCCGGCGACGCCGCCCGAACCGTTCGACTGCGAGTCGCCGGCGCCGCCCAGCGCGGATGCCGGCGGCGCGGTCCTCGGCATCGGGGCGGCCCGGGCGCTGGCGCCGGTGCGGGTGCCGGTTCAGAACCGCGTCGACGACGACCGGCTTATCGATTGGCTGAACTCGCCGGACCCCTATTGGCGGGCCCAGGGCCGCGGGGAATTGCGCAACTACGGCACGCAGGACCTGCGCCGGCTGCTGCAGCGCGACGACCTCAGCGACGCCGCCCGGCGGCAGATCGAGCAGGCGCTCGCCCGCCGCCGCTGACGGGGGGCAGGCCTGAACCGGCGTGGCGCCGGTCCCTTCGCGCCGCCACGGGCGCCGGATCGAAGATCCGTCACCCGCTCCCGGGGCCAGCCCGGCGCTCGGTGCACGCTCTCGCGTGCATACTCTTCAAGTTCATAAGAACTGCCTTTTCCATACCTGCCGCATGCCTGTTCGATACATCGCGCGTCACCCGCAGCTGTATCTTTCATGCCTGTTTTCGCGCGAATCTGTATCAGCGGGCGGCGCAACCCCGCGGGGGCCCGGCGGGCGCGCGGCGTCGGGCGCCGGGGACATACCTTTTTTTCAATCTTTAGGCCCGGGCGGCGCGGGAGCGGGCCAGCGGCGGCAGGGTCAGGATGGCGCCCAGCAGAAGCGCCGCGCCGGCGATCGCGAACAGCGGGCGGTAGGCCAGCGTCGCGTCGTAGAGCACCGACAGGCCCCAGGAGCCGCCGGACTGGCCGATGGCGAACAGCAGGGTCATGATCCACCATAATTTTTGTTGCCCCTCGCGCCCGGCGATCTCGGCGGTGCGGCCCGAGAACAGCGTCATGACCCCGACGAACAGCAGCCCGCCCAGGGCCGACGACAGATAGAGCAGCGGCCCGGCATCGGTGAAGACCGGCAGCAGCGCGCCGATCCCGGTCGCCACCAGCAGCAGGCTCAACACGGCGCCGAAACCATGCCGGGTGGCCAGCCAGCCGGCCAGCAGCGGCGCCCCCAGCGCGCAGCTGCCCAGCACGGTCCAGTGGAACCCGCCCACCGCCAGGCCCAGCCCCAGCTCGCGCGCCAGGAAGTCGACCCAGAAGATCGAATAGGCGGCGATGGCGACGGCGTAGAGCCCGTAAGCCGTGCACAGGAAGACCGCCGGCAGGTGCAGGCGCCGGGCCCCGGCGTCGGCGGTGCGCGGGATCGGCGGCGGCTCGCGCCACAGCCGATGCATGGCGATGGTCAGCGCCAGCGAGGCGATCGCCAGCCCCAGCCATGAGGCGCTCGCGCCTAGCCGGGCGAGCTGCGGGATCAGGGTGCCGGAAATCGCAATGCCCAGGCCGATCCCGGCGGACACCCCGGCGGTCGCGAAACCCCAGCGTTCCGACGGCAGTTGCCGCAATATCGAGGGCGGCACCAGCACCATGACGACGCCCGCCCCGTAACCCGCCAGGAAGCGCCAGGGCACCATCCACCAGAAACCCCACTCGATGGCGACCAGGAACAGCGAGACGGCGCAGAGCGCCAGGCTGGACACCGCCGCATGGCCGATCTTCATGCGCCGCCCGACCCACAGGCCGGTCAGCGCCCCGACGAAATAGCCCGCATAGTTGAAGGCGCCCAGATAGCCGGCCTCGGCCGTGGTCATCCAGCCTTCCTCGACCAGCACCGGCACCAGCGGCGTATAGGCGAAGCGCGCCAGCCCGTTGCCCACCAGGCTGCCGGCGAGGCCCAGGAAAGCCAGCCGCCAGACCGTCCGCCGGTCGGTGGCGAGGGCGCTATCGCCCGCGCCGGGAACGGCTGGGTCGTCGTTCACCCCGCGGCGTCCAGCACGCCGAGCACGTTGCGGACGGTCAGCACGCCGGTCCAGCGGTTGGACTGGCGGGTGACGCCGGCGATATGGGGGGTCAGGATCAGGTTGGGCACGCCCTCGAACCGCGCGCCGGTTTCCGCCGTCACCGGCTCGTCCGCGAAGACATCCAGCGCCGCGCCGCCCAGGGTTCCGCCCTTCAGCGCCGCGACCAGCGCCTCCTCGTCGACGATGCCGCCGCGCGAGCTGTTGATCAGGATGGCGTCGTCCTTCATCCCGGCAATCGCCGCCGCATCGATCAGGTTACGCGTGGACTCGGTGAAAGGGACATGCAGGGTGACGACATCGGCGCCCGCCAGCAGATCCTCCAGCGAGACGCGCCGCGCCCGCATCTGCCGCCAGGCCGGGTCTTCGGCGTGAACGAAGGGGTCGTGGGCCACAATCTCCATGCCCAGGGCCGAGGCCCGCGCCGCCGCGTGGCGCGCGATATCGCCGAAGCCGACCAGGCCGAAGGTCGCGCCCGCCGCCTCGCGCCCCATGAATGCGTTGCGCGGCCATGTCCCCGCAATCACCGGGCCGGTGGTGCGATGCACGCCGCGCATCAGCATCAGCATGACGGCGACGACGTATTCCGCCACCGATACCGCATTGGCTCCGCGCGCCGGGCAGACCTGGATGCCGCGCGCCGCGCAGGCGCCCAGGTCGATATTCTCCAGCCCCACGCCCAGCCGCCCGACCACCTTCAGGTCGGGGCATTGGTCCAGCAATTCGGCGGTCACCTGCGTCCGGTTGCGCACGATCAGCCCGCGGCACCGCGAGGCCTCGCGCGCCAGATCGTCCGGCCGGTCCACCAGCCCCTTGTCGTAGAAAACATCGCGATCCCTGGCCAGGTCCGCCACGACCGCGTCATTCATGAATTCGGTGATTACGATTTCCGCCATATCCGGTCCGCCATAGTTGCGCGCGGCCGCACGATAGGCGCTCCGGCAGCCCCGGTCGAGCCCCTAGTCCCAGGCGGAAATGGTCTCTTCCGGTGGTTCCGGCGGTCGAGGGCCGTCATCCACCGTCGGCCAGCGGGAGAAGGCGAAGACCCAGATCATGATGAGGTTGACGACGGGAATGATCTGTGTGATGGCCCAGAAGCCTGAAATGCCTGCCTTCTGCAGCACCCGGACGGACATCCATAGCGACAAGGCCAGGAACAAAACGAAGATTGCCGAGTAGGTCATCGGAAGTCTCCTCCCTGGTCGGAATCCTGGCCGTATCTGTGGACTGGCCATTCCGCAAAGGCCAAAACGCCGAGCGCGATCAATACGCCGACTCCGGGGACCAGTACGACAAGGGCGATTGCCGGCGAAAACCCGGTGCGGCTGAAGACCCGCCAGGCGGGGTACAGCAGCAGGATCGCCAAAACGATGATCTGGAGTAGAAATTCCATGGTCCGAGGCCTCCGTCCCGAATGTTCTCGACGCAGCCTAGACCGGAAATGAAAGTCAGTGCAATCCGGCTATCGCGTTGGCGCAGATAGCTTACGCCCCCGCGCGATCTTCCCCACGTTGCTTCCAGGCCGTTACCCGCTCGCTTTCCGACTTCAGCTGGCCGCAGGCGGCGGATCATACCGGCCTACCGGATCGGCAGTTAACGTTTGGGTAGCAAAGGATAGCGATAATAATCGCGCATGCTTTCCCGGCAATATCGGTGCCGTACGAGTTGCGGTCTGCCGGGAGTAACGTAATGGCGAACAGGATAATTGCTCTTGTCTTTTCTTTGCTGGCACTGGGGGTACTGAAGCCCACCCATGCCGGGGAGTTGGAAGAGCGTGCTGAAATTGCGCGTCAGGTTTCGGCGCTGTTCGAGGCGGAAAGATTCGATGAGTTGGACCGCATGGCCGAGGAATTCCGCACCCGGGAAAGCCGCAGCGGCAGCGGCCTGTGGAAACTGACCCTGTTTTATCGCGGCCTGTACGTGCAGCATGAGGGAAAGGCCGACGAAAGCTACTACGACAAGGTCGACGGGCTGTATCTGAAATGGGCGGCGCAAAACCCGGACTCAACCGTCGCCCATATCGGCTACGCCGCCAACCTTGCCAATCGAGCCTGGTTCTTCCGGGGCAGCGGCTGGGGGCGCGACGTTCCGGAGGAATCGTGGAAGCCATTTTTCGAATATCTCAAGAAGGCGCGCCTTCACCTGTTGGAGCACAAGCAGGCGACTGACAAGGATCCGGTCTGGTTTCACAATATGCTGGCCGTCGCCAAGGGCGAGAACTGGCCGCTCGACAGGTTCTTGGTGCTGGTCGAGGATGGCACCGCCAAACATCCCTATTTCTACGAGATCTACTTCAGGTCGATCGACTACCTGCTGCCGAAGTGGCACGGCGACAAGGCGATGATCGAGGCATTCGCCAATCTGGCGGTCGAGAAGACCCGCGAGCGGGAGGGTGTCGGCATGTACGCGCGGACTTACTGGCACGCCTCGCAGGTTCAGTTCGGAACGGGCCTTTTCACGAGCACCGAGGTCGTCTGGAACAGGATGTCGGCGGGCATCGACGATGTGGTGGCGCGCTATCCGGATCAGTGGAACATCAACAATTTCGCCCATTTCGCCTGCCTCGCCCGCGACAAGAAGAAGGCCCGCGCCCTGCTGGCCCGCATCGAAGGCGACCCGATCGAACGCGCCTGGGCAAACGACCTGGCAAATCACAGTTTGTGCAAATTATGGGTCGACGGGTAGTCGGGTCACATACCCGCGCGATCTTCCCCGCGTCGTTTCCAGGCCGGCACGCGCTCGCTCTCCGACTTCAACTGGCCGCAGGCGGCGGCGATATCGCTGCCGCGGGGGCGGCGGATGGTGGCCATGATGCCGGCGTTGCGGATGATCTCGCCGAAGCGCTGGACGCGGTCGGGGTCGGAGGTCCCGTAATTGCTGCCGGGCCACGGATTGAAGGGGATCAGGTTGATCTTCGACGGGATGCCTTCCAGCACGCGCAGCAGCTCGCGCGCGTCCGCATCCGAATCGTTGATATCCTTCAGCATGACATATTCGAAGGTGATGCGCCGCGCGTTCGACAGGTCCGGATAGTCCCGGCAGGCAGCCAGCAGTTCGGCGATCGGCCAGCGCTTGTTGATTGGCACCAGCAGGTCGCGCAGATCGTCGCGCGCCGCATGCAGCGAGATCGCCAGCATGACCTGCATCTCGGCCCCGGCGCGGCGCATTTCCGGCACGATGCCCGAGGTCGACAGGGTGATGCGCCGACGCGAGAAGTTCAGGCCCTTCTCGTCCTTGCAGAGGTCGACCGCCGCCTTGACATTGTCGTAGTTGAACAGCGGCTCGCCCATACCCAGGCCTGGGTGCCGGTATGGCAGAATGAACAGGTCAGTGTGCAGCCGACCTGGCTGGAGATGCAAAGCGTGCCGCGGCCGGGCTCTGGGATGAAGACGGTCTCGACCTCGTTGCCGTCTGCCAGCCGCAGCAGCCATTTCCGCGTGCCGTCCACCGAGACCTGCGCCGTCACGATTTCCGGCCGGCCGATCCGGTACAATTCTTCCAGCCGTGCCCGCAAGCCCTTGGAGATGTCGGTCATTTCCTCGAATCCGGTGACGCCGCGGAAATAGATCCAGTTGAAGATCTGGTCGGCGCGGAAGCGCTTCTCGCCGACCGCCGCCATCTCGGCGGCCAGTTCCGCGCGGGTCAGGCCGATCAGATCCTTGCGCGAGTCCTCGATCCCGCCGGCCAGCGGGCCGCCGGGCATGAAATCCTCCAATTTCGGCGCAATGTCGTTCATGCCGGTGATATAGGGCCGATCACGCCGTCAGGCAAAGAGATTCCGCGGTGCCCGTGATGCGCTGACCGCTTGCGAACAGGCGTCCGGTCGGTCAAACTGGTACCCGATTAACCCGATTCTGGAGTCCCCATGGCCAACGAACATAGCGAACTCGCCGCCGCCGCATCCCTTCTGATCGACCAGATGGAGGGCGAGCAGGGCGACCGTCACGAAATCTGGCTGCGCCTGCAGACCATCCTGCAGCAGCTCCGGGCGACCGGCATGCCGCTGCCCGACGACCTGGTGCGCATGGAGCAGGAACTGGAAGAGGAATTCGGCCGCGATGCCGGCTGACGCCGGCGCGGACTAGTTAACGGTATAAATCAGGATTTGCAGGCTGAGCTTACCATGTTGTGCGCGGCCGTGAATCCCGACAGCGAAAACACGTCCTTTGTCTTGGTGCCGCGGCCGGAAATTCCCTCGACAATGATCTCCGATCCGCCGCGCATGGCCCGGATCAGCGCCTTCTGATCCTTGTCCTTATGCAGCCAGGCGAAATCTTCCTGGGTGAAGAGTTCGAATTTCCTGCCGCCGACTATCGCGAATGCCGGCACGCCGGTCTTGAAACCATAGCCGATCTGGACACTGAACTCGTCCGTCACGCCTTCCGCCGGCCGGTTGGTCACGAACATGTAGACATCGCCGCGCTGGGTGTAGTTGCCCTCGGATTCGGTCGGCTTGGTGAACATGTTGCAGACCTTCGCGCCGCCTTCCTGAAAGCTGTGTACCTCCCAGGCCTTGAAGGTTCCAAGAACCTTCGCCGTCTCCTGCGCGATGGCTTGCACGCCGGCCAACAGACCCGTGGCCAGGGCGATTGCTGCGATCGTCTTCATGCGTATCGTTCTCATGGCTACCCGTTATACCGATAATAGTGGTTTCAAAATGGCGGTTTCTAAGCATTGTTGCGGCCGCGGCGAAACACCTGCCGGCCGTGCGTATGTTCCGGCAACTCCTCCACCGGCCCGCCGGGGCGCGGCGCACGCGGGGCGAAGCGGCCCCTCGTGATCAGTCGATCATACATCAGGATCGCGCCCGCCACCCCGACATTTACACAGAACCTGGTTGGAATCTTCACCGTCAGGTCGCAGCGTTCCACCAGCGCCGGCGACAGCGACCCGCGCTCCGGCCCCAGAACATAGGCCGCGCGTTCCGGGTGGGTAAAGCTGGGAAGCTCGATCGCCTCGTCCAGCAGTTCCACGCCGACCAACCGGCAGCCCTTGGGAAGCTCCATTTTTTCGACTGAAGCGTATTCGTAAAGCGGCAGATGCTTGGCGGTTTGCGATGTGTCCGACACATTAACCGCACGCAAATCCACTGCCGGCGCGATGGCGAAAACGAACTCCGCCCCGAAGGCATGCGCCGAGCGGTAGAGATTGCCCACATTCATCGGCTTGGAAATCCCTTCCACGCCGATGCCGAAATAACCGCGTCCAGAACTCATGGCGCGAAACCTTGCACAAGCCGCCCGCCGGAGGCAAGCTGTATCAAATCCACTTTCGGGACAGATGCCATCATGCCACTAGACGCACCCGCCGGCGCGCGCGCCGACCTGCCTGCCGACGCCAACCCGATTCTCGTTGAGGTCACCCGCGGTCCTGTCGTGGAAAGCCGCCATCGCGGCAGCGCTGCGATCGTCGATACAACCGGCAAGGTCGCGAAAAGCTGGGGCGACCATACCGCCGCGATCTATCCCCGTTCCGCCATCAAGCCGCTGCAGGCGATCCCGCTGGTTGAGTCCGGCGCAGCCGAGGCGTTCGGGCTGGGCGATTCGGAAATCGCGCTGGCCTGCGCCTCGCATGGCGGAGAGTCGCGCCACGCGCAAAAGGTGGCGGCCTGGCTGGCGAAGATTGGGCTGTCGGGCGAGGATCTGGAATGCGGCGCGCACTGGCCGATGCATGAAGAGACCACCCGCGCCATGGCGAAGGCCGGCGAGACGCCGACCGCCATCCACAACAACTGTTCCGGCAAGCATACCGGCTTCCTGAGCACCGCCGTCCACAAGGGCGAGCCGACGCACGGCTATATCCGCTTCGACCACCCGGTTCAGCAACGCACCCTCGGCGTGCTCGAGGCGATGTGCGGCATCGATCTCGGCAATGCCCCGCGCGGCATCGACGGTTGTTCCATCCCGACCATCGCCATACCGCTGGAAAACCTGGCTTACGGCATGGCTCGCTTCGGCGCGCCGAACGATTTGCCCGACTCTCGCGCTGCCGCCTGTCGGCGCATCGCCCAGGCGGCGGCGGCTGAACCTTTCATGGTGGCCGGCACGGGCCGTTACTGCACCGAGGTGATGACGGCAACTGGCCCCGTGGTGCTGCTGAAGACGGGGGCCGAGGGCGTCTTCTGCGCTGCGATCCCCGAATACGGCCTGGGCGTCGCCCTGAAATGCGACGACGGCGCCACCCGCGCCGCCGAAATCATGATGTCCGCCGTGCTGCGCCATATCGGCGTGCTGACCGAGGAGATGGAAGCGAAACTGGCCCGGCGAATCACGATGCCGCTGGAAAATCGCAACGGCATGCATGTCGGCGATGTGCGGCCGGCGGAAGTATTTGAAGCGCAACACCCCCGTCCTCAGTGATACCCCTCGTCCGGGTCCATCTTGCCGCGGAAAACCCAGTAGGAATAGGCGGTATAGGCAAGGATCAGCGGGATGAGGATCATCGCGCCGACCAGCAGGAAGACAAGGCTGTCATCCGGCGCTGCAGCCTGCCAGATCGACAGATCCGGCGGCACGATATTCGGGTACAGGCTGATCGCCAGTCCGACATAGGACAACAGGAACAGGCCGAGGCTCGCCAGGAA
>CAMYNJ010000012.1:8521-36412 GCA_947259795.1 uncultured Alphaproteobacteria bacterium
CCCCAAGACCAGCAGCAGCGTGCAGGCGGCCACCAGCATCGGCACCCAGATCGTATAGGCAGTGGCAGGCCAGTTGAACCAGCGCTCCATGAAGGCCGGGTTGAGGAACGGAGTCCACAGGCTGACCACGCCGATCAGGCCGATCGTTCCCGCCCCCGACCACCAGGCGTATCGGGTGGCAATGGCTTTCAACTCGCCCACGGTCTTCATGATCAGCCATGTCGAGCCGAGCAGGGCATAGCCGACTACCAGCGACACGCCGGTCATCAGACTGAACGGGGTCAACCAGTCCCACCAGCCGCCGGCATAGGCGCGCCCATCGACGGCAATACCCTGGACAATGGCGCCCAGGGCAATGCCCTGGGCCAGCGCCGCGATCACCGAACCGGAAAAAAACGACAGGCTCCACACCGGCTTGTGACGCGGTTCCCGCCAGCGGAACTCGAAGGCGACGCCACGGAAAACCAGCGCCAACAACATGATCGTGATCGGCGCGTAAAGCGCCGGCAGCAGAACCGCATAGGCCAGAGGAAACGCCGCCATCAAGCCGCCACCGCCGAGCACAAGCCAGGTTTCGTTGCCGTCCCACACCGGCGCGACCGAATTCATCGCGGTGTCGCGATGCGTCGTCTGCTCGAGCAGCGGGAACAGGATGCCGATGCCGAGATCGAAGCCGTCCATCACGACATAGGCCAGAACCGCAAAGGCCAGGATCACTGCCCAGACAAATGCAAAATCAGTCACCATGGCGCGTCCCTCCCGGATGATCCGCGGGCCTGTCATGGCTCATTGCCGGGCCCGGCACAATACCGGCTGCGCGCACCGGACCCTCGCCCGCCAAATCCACCCCGCCAAGCTGCGGCGGCTGTCCCATCAGGCGCAACAGATAGACCATGCCGGCGCCGAACACGACCAGATAGACCATCACGTAACCCAGCAGCGACGCCGACACCGCCGCTGCGCCGACCGGCGAGATCGAGTCCGCGGTGCGTAGCAAACCATAGACGGTCCAGGGCTGGCGCCCGACCTCGGTGGTGATCCAGCCGGCGAGCAGCGCCAGGAAGCCTGAAGGCGCCATCAGCAGAGTGAATTGCTGCAACCGTGTCGCGTCGAAAAGCCGCCCCTGCCAGCGCCGCCACAGCGACCAGAGGCCGGCCAGCACCATCAGCACGCCCAGCCCGACCATGACCCGGAAGCTCCAGAACACGATCGCCGCATTGGGCCGGTCTTCAGGCGCCCAAGACTTCAGCCCCCTCACTCTGCCATTCAGGTCGTGAGTCAGGATCAGCGAACCGAGTCGCGGCACCGCGATAGCGTAGCGTGTTTCCTCCGCCGCCATGTCGGGCAGGCCGAACAGGATCAGCGGCGCGCCGTTCCGGGTTTCGAAATGACCTTCCATGGCGGCGATCTTGGCCGGCTGGTGCTCCAGCGTGTTGAGGCCATGCAGGTCGCCGGCGATGATTTGAAGCGGGGCGACCAGCGCCGCCATCCACATCGACATGGAGAACATCAGCCGGGCCGATTCGTTACCGCTGCCGCGCAGCAGGTGCCACGCCCCGACTGCCCCGACGGCGAAGGCTGTGGCGAGATAGCAGGCCAGCACCATATGCACCAGCCGGTAGGGAAATGACGGGTTGAATATCACCGCCCACCAGTTCGCCGGTACGAACTGGCCCGCCTCGTTGATTGAAAAACCGGCCGGCGTATGCATCCAGCTATTCACGCTGAGGATCCAGAAGGCCGACATCAGCGTGCCGATGGCGACGATCACTGTCGCCGCGAAATGCAGGAACCGGCCGACGCGCTTCTCGCCGAACAGCATGACGCCGAGGAAGCCGGCCTCGAGGAAAAAGGCGGACAACACCTCGTAGCCCATCAGCGGTCCGAGGACCGGCCCGGTCTTGTCGGAAAACACGCTCCAGTTGGTGCCGAACTGGTAGCTCATCACCACGCCCGACACCACGCCCATGCCGAACACGACGGCGAAGATTTTCAGCCAATACTTGAAGGTATCGTGAAACACCGGCCGCCCGGTCCACAGCCACAAGCCCTCCAGCACCGCGAGATAGCTCGCCAGACCGATACTGAAAGCCGGAAATATGATGTGAAACGAGATGGTGAAGGCGAACTGGAGGCGCGCCAGCAATTCGGCCCCGACGGAGGCAAGCATGGCGATCGCTCCCTTCCTGTGCCACTTCAACGCCGACTATACCCGATAGGTCGTGGCAATCAAAGCGACCGAAGCGCGGCCGGCCTGCGCCATATCGGCGTGCTGACCGAGGAGATGAAAGCGACAATGGCCCGGCGAATCACGATGCCGCTGGAAAACCGCGACGGCATGCATGTCGGCGATGTGCGGCCGACGGAGACATTCGAGGGCAGATGCTGCCCCGTATACACATCCACTGCCGCCAGGCTCTCAGGCCACGATCTGGTAGAATATGCAGATTTGCGCCAGCCAGCCGATGGCAAAGGTAGCGGTTCTCATATACGGGAGGCCGGATATATAGAGCGGGTAGTGGGCGAGCCGGGCCCAGAAATAAGTGATCGCCGCGGCGGCGGTAGCGTCGTTCGCACTGCCCGTCAGATGCGCGACGATAACCAGGGCGGCGAACAGCACCAGATTTTCGACCGCGTTGTAATGGGCTTTCTTGGCGCGCTCGGCCCAGGCGGCGATCGGCTTGCTGTCGGCCTTGTAGGTCAAGGCGTCAACCGGTCCATATTTCACGATCCGCGCCAGAATATAGGGAACCCAGAACAGTGTGGTAAACCCGGCCGTCCAGGCCAGCATCGAAAGATCGGTGGTCATTGGAATGTCCTCATCTTTGTCAAACCTGCAGTTGGTATCGAAAAAGCCGCCCCCCGAAACATGACGCGAACGCTAGCATAAATTCGTGGTATGAAGCGTTAAAGCGGACGAAAGCCGCTCGTTCCCCTTGCATTTGTCGGGGAAGGATGGCCTTTTCGGCGGACAATTTTATGGTTGGGAGAGTTGCCGCAAGATGCGCGCAGTACGGATTGAAGAATTCGGGGGGCTGGAGGTGGTCAAGCTGGCCGACCTGCCGACGCCCAGCCCGGGGCCGGACGAGGTGCAAATCGCGGTCCATGCGGCCAGCGTAAATTTCGCCGATACGCTGATGGTCAGCGGCAAGTACCAGGCGACCCCGCCGCTGCCCTTCACGCCGGGCATGGAGGTTGCGGGCGAGATCATCGAGATCGGCGAGAACATCAAATGGTTCAAGCCGGGGGACCGGGCCGTCGCGGTGCTGGACCATGGCGGATTCGCCGAGGAGGTGTTGGCCCACCATTCGCGCATCCTGCATGTGCCCGGGGACATGACTTACGAGCAGGCTGCCGGCGTGCCCATCGTCTACGGCACCAGCCACCTGGCGCTGACCCACCGCACGCAACTGAAAGCTGGCGAGACGCTGCTGGTGCATGGCGCGGCCGGCGGCGCGGGGCTGACCGCGGTCGAGGTCGGCAAGGCCCTGGGCGCGACCGTCATCGGCACGGCCTCCACGCCGGAAAAGCGCAAGGTGGTCAGCGATTACGGCGCCGACCATGTGATCGATTCCTCCAGCGAGGATGTCGCCCAGCGGGTGCGCGACCTGACCGGTGGCCAGGGCGCCGACGTGATCTACGACCCGGTCGGCGGCGACGCCTTCAACGCCTCGCTGCGCTGCGCGGCCTTCGAATGCCGGATCATCATCGTCGGCTTCGCCGGCGGCAAGATCCAGCGCATCCCGGCCAATATCCTGCTGGTCAAGAACATCACCGTCATCGGTTATTACTGGGGCGCCTATGCGACCCATGGGCTCCCGTTGCTGCGCGAATCCTTCGCCAGTCTGGCGCAGATGTATATGCAGGGCAAGCTGCGGCCGCTGGTCGGCACGACCTTTCCGCTGGAAGACGCCGCCAAGGCGCTGGCCCATCTGTCCGACCGCAAGGCGATCGGCAAGACCATCATCACCATGGGACGGGAAGACGGCGCTTCATGACCGACGCCGTCCGCGACCAGTACGAAGACCTGCCCTATCCGCCGCGCGATCCCGGGGATGAGCGCCATCGCCTGGTGACCGGCTCGCCGGGCCAGATCGTCGAGATCGATCATTATCTCTATGCCGGCGCGCGCGACTGGGCCGAGCCCTTCCGCGTGCTGGTGGCCGGCGGCGGCACGGGCGACGCGTTGATCATGATGGCGCAGCAACTGGCCGACCGTGGCTGCCCGGCGGACATCCATTATCTCGACCTCTCCGCCGCTAGCCGTGCCATCGCCGAGGAAAGGGCGCGCATCCGCGGGCTGGCGAACATTACCTTCCACACGGGTTCGCTGCTGGAGGCGGGCGGGTATGGCGCGTTCGACTACATCGACTGCTGCGGCGTGCTGCACCATCTGGCAGATCCGTCGGCCGGTTTCCGGGCGCTGGCAGGCGCGCTCAAACCCGATGGCGGGATCGGGCTGATGGTCTATGGCGAACTGGGCCGCACCGGCGTCTATCACGCCCAGGAAATGCTGCGCATGATCGCCGGCGACGGCCCGAACGCCGAGCGCGTCGGCGTGGCGCGCAAGCTGGTGGAGTCGCTTCCCCCCACCAACTGGCTGAAGCGCAACCAGGCGATCGGCGATTACAGGCGCGAGGACGCGGCGCTGTTCGATATGCTGCTGCACAGTCAGGATCGCGCCTATCGGGTGCCGGAGCTGGCGGCGGAACTGGACCAGGCCGGCTTGCATCCCGTCGCCTTCATCGAACCGGCGCTTTACGACCCCGACACCTTCGTCCGCGACCCGGAATTGCGGCGGCGGCTGGCCTCGCTGTCCTGGCTCGACCGCTGCGCCTTCGCCGAGCTGTTGAGTGGGAATCTGCGCAAGCACACGGTTTATTGCGTGCCGGCGGCGCAGAAGGCGGATACTGTGGCCAAACCGACGGACGAGGCCGCCCCGGTCCTGAAAAACATCGATGGGCCGGCGCTGGCCGGCGCCATCGGCCCCGATGGCAGCATAAAGGTCAGCGGTGACGGCATGGAGATGGGCATTCGCCTGCCGCCCATGGCCCCCGCGATCCTGCGCCAGGTGGACGGCAAGCGCCGCATCGGCGAAATCCGCGCCGCCGTTGGCGCCGGCGAAGAGGATTTCCGCCGCCAGTTCGCCGCGCTCTACAACGCGTTGAACGGCATGAACCAGATGCTTTTACGCTATCCCGGCTGAGCTTCCTTGCGCGCAGCGCTTTTCGGCTTTGCCACGGCCAAAACGTTGCCGCCCAGGATCAGCGCCACGCCGGTCAGCGCCGGGGCGGTCCAGACATAGTCTTCCAGGAAGGTCGAGATGATCAGCGCCACGATGGGGAAGACGACAGCGGCATAGGCGGCGCGGTCGGCGCCGATGCGGGCCAGCAGGGTGAGGTAAAACCCGAAGGCCAGCACCGAGCCGAAGATCGCCAGATAGATGAGCGACCCGACATAGCCGGGCGAAGGGTCGAAATCGAGCGCCGCGCCGCGCGCCAGCGCCAGAATCGTCATGAAGACCGCGCCATAGGCCATGCCCAGCGCGTTCACCGGGATCACCGGCAGCCCGGCCCGCGTGTTGCGCAACGACGCCATGTTGCCCAGCGAGGCGGAATAGGTCGCGACGATCGACAGGCCCAGCCCGACCATCGGCCCGCTGGTGAAATCCAGCGCCGCCAGTTCGTCCCAAAACACCAGTACCAGCCCGATCACGCCCAGCCCGGCCGCGGCCAGGACCCGCGGCTCGACGCGCGTGCCGAACAGCACCGCGCCGTTCAGAATATTCATCAGCATGATCAGCGAGAACACCACGGCGACGACGCCGGTCGTCAGTTCGAAGGTCGCATGGTAGAACAGCCAGTAGTTCAGGCAGAACAGGAACAGCCCCTGCGCCGCGATGAACAGGTGATGGCGCGGCGCGAACCGCAGGCTGCGCCCTGTCGCCAGGCAAAAGGCGATCAGCACCGCCGCGGCGATGACGAACCGGTAGGCAACCGAAAGATCGGGGTCGACCACGCCAAGCTGCATCTTGATGGCGTACCAGGTCGATCCCCAGATCAGCACGGTCGCGACGTAAAGAAAGCCGTTCCCCAAATCCCCTCCTGGACCCGTCATTCCCGCCAGAAGGGCTTGCAGGCCTCCTGCATGGCGGTGGCACGGTCGATTCCGATGTCGCGCAGCAGCCGGTCGTCAAGCCGGGCCAGGCGGTCGCGCTGCCGCGAACGCTCATACCACATTTGCACTGTCTGCAAAGGCGCCAAAAAGAGGCGGCCGAAGCCGGCGGGCAGGCCCGGGGCTTCGACTGCCTTGTAGGGAACATGGCTATCAAAGGTATGGTTCATCTGTTCTCTCCTTATCTGATTCAGGCACCTCGGGCGGGCCGGAATGCAGGATAACTCTCTTTCATGACCGTAAAATTACAGGTTTTCCGAACCATAGACAAACGATCCTTTTTCATGTATCGGATAAGTAATATTAATCCGAAAGAGCATCGCCATGGCGACCCGTCTGCCCCCGATGAACACGCTGCGCGCCTTCGAGGCCGCGGCCCGGCATCTCAGCTTCACCCTGGCTGCGGAAGAGCTTCACATCACCCAGGCGGCGGTGAGCCATCAGATCAAAACACTGGAGGAGGCGCTGGGCGTGCGGCTGTTCCGCCGGCTGAACCGGGCCATCCGGCTGACCGAGGAGGGCCATGAATTCGTCGGCGAGGTGCGCAAGGCGCTGAGCCATCTGGCGACCGCCGTGGAAAAGCTCGCCGCGCCCGATGCGGGCGGCCCGCTGACGGTCAGCGTTTTGCCGTCCTTCGCATCGAAATGGCTGGTGCCCAGGCTGGGGCGGTTTCGCGAAAAACATCCGGAGATCGACGTGCGGATCAGCCCCTCGACGCGGCTTACCGATTTCCAGCGCGACGATGTCGATCTGGTGGTGCGCTACGGCAAGGGCGAATATGAAGGGCTGCACAGCGTGCGCCTGATGACCGAGGATATCTTCCCGGTCTGCAGCCCGGCGCTGCTGGAAGGGCCGAACGCACTGTGCAAACCCGAAGACCTTCGCGAGCACACGCTCCTGCATGACGCCGCCTATGTCGACTGGCCAATGTGGCTGCTGGTCGCCGGCGTGAAGGGGGTCGATCCGCGCCAGGGGCCGTTCTTTTCCGACTCGGCGCTCGTGATCCAGGCGGCGGCGGAAGGCCAGGGGGTGGCGCTGGCGCGCGGCGCGCTGGCGGCCGGCGACATCGCGGCGGGCCGGCTGGTCAAACCGTTCGATATCGCTATTCCCACCGAATATGCCTATTATGTCCTGAGTCCCAGGGCGACGAGCCATCATCCCAAGATCGCCGCATTCAGGGAATGGCTGCTGGAAGAGGCGGCGGGTGGCGATCCCAGGCCGCCGGGCAGTTGACGTTTCGCTACGGGACAAGGACGTTTTTTGGTCGCAACTCGAGGAGTTTCGGGAATGCAGGGCACCAAAAACATTATCCTGGGATTCATCTTCCTGGCCGCCGCCGGCGGCATCATGATGGCCTTCGATCTCGGCGGTGTGCTGGCATGGGGCGTCTGGGGCCTGGCGGCCTTCGGCGCCGTACTGTTCGCCGGCGGCCTGTACCAGGCGCTGGGCCCCGGCTCGGCCGGACTGGATGCGGAACAGGCCTACAATTCCAGTTCGACGGCCCGACTGCTGATGCAGAGCATGCTCACCACGGCGCTGGCCAACGGCCATCTCGACGACGGAGAGGTCGAGACCATCGCCGAAGCCTGCGAAGAGATCGTGCATGAACATCTGGATCCGGAATCGATCCGCCGGATCGCGGACATGGTAGAACAAAAGGGCGACGCCATCCTGGAGGAAATCCGCTACGAGGGTAAGATGCTCAACCTGGATGCGCGAAAGGCCATTATCGACGCCTGCATCCTGGTTCTGATGGCCGAAGAAGAGATCGACGCGCGGGCAACGGCCGCCGTGACCGCCATCGCCGAACAGCTGGATTTTTCGGAAGCCGAAACGCGGTCAATGATCGCCGACGCGATGCCGGCGGCGGAAAGCTGAAAACGGGCTTGCCTAACGCCGCCCGTTGGCCAGCCTCACCGCGTCCGGGTGGGCGCGCAGACGGGCCATGGCGATGACGCCGACAAGAGGGCCGATCGCCAGCGCTGCGAAGGCATAGCGCCAGCCGACCGTCTCCGCCAGCCAGGGAATCATGTGGATGGTCGCCAGGGTCAGCAGGAAGCCCATGCTGGTCTGGACGGTCAGCATGGTGCCGACAAGGCCGCGGTCCGACAATTCGGCTATGCTGGCTGAAAATTGTGGCGAGTCGGCCACCACGGCGAAGCCCCAGATGATGCATAACGCCACCAGCCAGGCCGGATCGCCGCCATAGAGGAAACCGACCGACAGCGCGCAGGCGCCGCTGACCGCCATGGCCAGGATGGTCAGCGTGGTGCGCCCCATGCGGTCTGCGAACAGCCCGCCCATGACGCAACCGGCCCCGCCCGCGCCGATGATCGCAAAGGTCGCCAGCGCGGCATATGTCGAAGCCGCGCCACCCGCGCCCATGGTCTGGGCGAAGCTGGCGTTCAGGAATACGCCGATCCAGGCCCACATGGCGTAAAGCTCCCACATATGGCCCAGATAACCGATATTGGCGAGGCGCAGCGACTGCACCCGGAAACCGGCCAGCGCATGGGCGGGATCGAAGGGCGGCGCCTTGGCCGTATTGGGGCCGACGCCGGCGAACAGGATGCCGCCCGCCGCGGCCAGTGCCGAGATGGACGCCGCGAACAGCGTGAAGCGCCAGTCGATGCCGCCCAGCGCGTTGAACAGATGCGGCGCGGCGGAACCCACGGTCAACGCGCCGACGAGCAGCCCGACCAGCAATCCCATATCGCCCTTGGCCCAGGTCGTCGCCAGCTTCATGCCGACGGGATAGATGCCCGCCATGCAGATACCGGTGGCGAAGCGAAGAACGATGACGGCAAACGAGGTCGGTTCGACCAGCAGGATCGCGGCGTTAGCGGCAGCCGCGACCGCCGAAGAAGCCATAAAGAAACGCCGCGGGTCGATCCGGTCGGCCAGGCTGAAAAAGGCGCTGACCAGCGTGCCGACGACGAACCCGGCCTGCACCGCACTGGTGAACAGCGACGCCGTCGTCCCGTCCAGCCCGATTTCCGCTTTCAGCGCCGGCACCACGGCCGAGGCCGAGAACCACAGCGCCATGGCCGCGATCTGGCACAAAGCGATCAGCGCCAGCGACGTGCCGCGTCCGGTTTGCATTAATTTTCCTCTCGCCCGCCAGGATATTGCACCCGGCTGGGTCTGCCTTATCACTTAACCGCGATCCCGTCGCGGCGAAATGGCCAGGCCGGCGGCGTTTCCACCTGCGCCGCCAAAGCGTATCGCCGGTCCAACATTCCAACAAGCCAACGGACGATGTGGATTGTCGCCGAAGGGGACAGCCAGCCGGCAATGCGCGGTTTCCGAACGACACCGGCGCCGCCCTGGAGGGGGACGACGCCGGTGAGGAGGCCTCTTGTGCCGGGTTATATACCCCCCGGCGGGTCTGGGCTGTTGCCGGAGGCGGCGGTCAGAACTTCACCACCATGGAGACGGCAACAGCATGGGCGTCATAGTCCGGCTCACGATTGCCGAGCCCGAACACGCGGTCCCCGAGGTTCTCATCGACATCGAGGGCGAAATCGTCGACCTCGAATATCTCGTACCGGTATCCCAGCCTGGCCGTGACACCGTCCGTCACGCGGTAGTCGGCGTTAACACCGAACGAATGCAACTGCGACGTAAGGTCGGGAAGCGGCAGCACGCCAGCGATATTCGTGGCGAAGTCGATCTCGGTTTCGGTTCTGGCGTAGGTATAATCCAGGACGATATCGAGTGAATTTTCGATAGCGGCCCAGCCGACCTCGACACCCGCTACCATGCTTTGATCGGCGACCGTCTCCTCCCAAAGGTTTGCAGTGTCAATCGTATCGCCAGGGAGAATGATGTTGAAGCCCTGGCGATCCCATCCGACCTGCACGTTTTCCATCGTCTCGTAGGTGAAGAACCCGGACAGCGAGACGCCCCTGGACGCTTCGTAACTCGCGTCGATGGTGGCGCTCCCGTAGTTTGATTCGGTCAGGCCCAATACGCTGTCGCCATAGTCGGACAGCCTGTAGGAACCGTTCAGGCCCAGCACCAGCAGGTCATTCGGAAACCAGGTCAACCCGCCCTTGAGGAGGTGGCTGTCCCGGTCGGCAAAATAGAACTTCCGCAGGTACGGATTCTGCTCGTAGGTTTCGTCCGGAAACGTGAACGTGATGTCGGTGAGATAGGCATCGTCGTGGCTCGCAATGAACGGCAAATTGCTGACATAGGTCGAGCCGGTCCGGGTCGCGTAGTCGTATCCGAGCGACGCGCTGACCGTTTCCGTCAGGGACGAGCGGACCTTGGCGCCGATCGTATGCTCCTGGGTGTCCTCGACCTCGGAAAGATCGCGGTTGATGGCCTCGAAATCGTACCCGACAGAAAGCCTGGTTCCGGCGCTCACCCGGTAGCCGGCCTCCAGTTCCACCTTGTGCGACTGCTTGCTGTAGGGCATGTTGATCCTGGCCCTATCTTCGTTGATCGCTGCCTGATCTTCCGAGTCGTTCGGGACCGTCAGGAAGGTATCGCGCGGCGTCTTGTTGTCCCGGTCGTCATAGGTATAGGCCGCCTTCAGGTCGATGTCCTGCGTCAGTCTGGTGGTCACGCCGATATTCGCACGGATCGTATTGACCTCGCCATCCAGGCTGGCGCGGGGCAGAGCCTCAGGCACAGACAGGTTGGGATTGATGGTGTAAGGAAGGAAATCGTCGTCCTGAATCATCCGGCCCATGGTGAGGTTGCCGGTCAGGCGGGTCTGATCGGCGACCATGTAACCGACCGAGGCGCTGAGATTGTGGGCGCTGTTGTTCGGCTCGAGCCCCATTCGCCCCTCGAAGGCGCCGACCGCATCGTAGGTCGTATAGGGATTTTCCCAGGTCAGCGAGTTCTCGTTGTTGTCGAACAGCGACAGGTTATAGCGGAAATTGGCCTGCAACCGGTCGGAACTGTACCCCAGCGCCACCTCCGCCTCCTGTGTCGTATAATCGACCGGCCTGGGCAGGATTGCCGCGCGGTAGTCTCCACCGCTCGGTCCATGAAGTCCGGCGATCGCTTCGATGCCGTCTTTTTCCTCGCTCCGGAAGGACGTCGAGAGTGTCCATTCCGGGCTGAGATTGACCGAGAAACCGGCGCCGATCCGTTCCCGCTCGGTCTTGATATCCAAGTCCTGCAGGCTGGCCGTAAATTCGCCAGCGGGGTTCATGAGCGCCGGCGAGTCTTCCCGGACGAAGCCGGGCGGCAGCGACAAGTTGGTGCCGCCGGCGCCGGAGAACGGGGTCTGGCCGTCGTCGAAGCGCAGATGCGGGATGGCGTCGTATTCACCGAACACGCTGAAGCTGCCCTGCAGGCCGGTCTCGATATAGAGCGACTGCGTCGGCAGGCCTAGATCGGTGGCCAGGAACTCGACATAACGCGCACTGTCGCTGTCGTATGCAGCCCGCTGGGTAATATCGATATTGCCGAAGAAGTAGGGGTCGGTATCTTCGATCCCGGTATATTCGTTGAAATAGAAGTCGCCGCTGGAGACGCCGCCGACCCCTACCTCGACTTCACTGATGGTGACCACGTCAGGCGATGGCTGCGTGCTTCCCTGCTGGGCCGCGGCGGCCATCGGCCAGGCGCAGAGCGCGGCCGAAGCCAGCAGAAGCGTTGATTTACTGGTATTCATGACATTACCTCCTATCGCACGGGGCGAATGGAAAATGGCGATTCGAACGGACTTAGCGGGTCAGCCGCGGTCCGGACGGATGGTTTGTGCCGTGGATCATCGGATGGCAGTTCAGGCATCCCTTGGCAAAAAGCCGTGCCGATCTGTTTGTAATCGATCCGGTACCGGGCAAATTCTGCCCGCCATAGGGGTCGCTCGGATGAAACCCTTCGGCGTGGCATTGCTGGCACAGCATCGGCGTGCGTACCGTCAGCATCCGCGGCTGCGACGAGCCATGCGGTGTGTGGCAATTCGAACAGTTGTCGACGACCGGCGCATGCTCCCACAGGAACGGGCCCCGCTTCTCGGCATGGCACTGATAGCAGGTCTCGTTGACGGTGTTCTTCGTCAGCTGGCTCGGACCGAAAGAACCATGCGGGTTATGGCAATCCGAACATACCACCTTGCCTTCCCGGATGGGATGGTGGGACCGCTTCATCGACTGCGCCCGCTGCTCCTTGTGGCAGGTGAAACAGACGTCCGGTTGCGAGGCCTTGGCCAGCACCCTGTCCTTCGTCGAATGCACGTCGTGGCATGAGGCGCAGGTCCGGTCGGCGGAGGCATGCTGGCTCGCCTGCCAGTTGATGCGCTCGCCACCCTGGTGGCATGTCAGGCATATCTCGTTCTGTTTCGCCGCCGGTGTGGCGGATTTCGGGCCGAAATTGATGCCGATCGGCAGACTCGGGTTGGCGGCGTGATCGCCGCCCGGCCCGTGGCAGGTCTCGCACCCGCCTTTGGCGAACGGGGTCCTGCTGTCCGCCATCTGGGCATGCGGCCTGTGCAAAATCAGGTTCACCGGCGCATTGTTGTGACATTCCAGGCAGACTTCGCTTCCCACCGTCGCACCCTGGGCGAGTTGCAGCGGCTGGGCAGCTTCCGCTGCCGTGCCTTCCTGCGCCCTGACTCCTCCCGCATGTAGCAGCACGACAAGGGGCAGTATCGCCGTAACCGCAGCAGTCAAAAACCTTGCTGGACCGGTCATTTTAAGCTCTCCAGTTTGGGGTTGTAAAAACGAATGCCCGGGCGCGTTGCCGCGGGGCCTGACGAGCAGCCAGACCAGGTTGCCGGGCAAGGGGTATTTTGAGTTGGTGAAACCCGCGGTTGATGGAGTGTGTCTCTGCTGTGGGCTCCGGCCGAAGCTGCGGGGATCCGGGCCGTCCAGGCGCCGCGCTCTGTAGCGCGGTAGTGTCGCCCTATTGAGGGATATACAGATGCGCTCACCGACATGCCGCAAACCTCTGCAAACGAACCAAGAGACAGGCAAGCCAAAAAGGAACGATTTCTTACAGTTAGCTCCCTGTCCCGGAGGGATAGCGATGATCTGGATCAATTCTACAGCGGCTATAGTGTCGCAATCGGTGCGCGCTTTTTCCGGGTTCTGACGACCGCGACCAGTGCGTCGCCCGTAATATGTTGCCGTGCCAGTGAAATCCTAAGAACAGCTCCAATTTTCCTGGTGGCCAGTCGAACCGGCCCGTGGCGATTTGCCGCGCAATACTTACGCGCCTGAAAGCCGTTGCAGCGATGAGTCGGTTGTCCGGCCAGCCGCACAGCGAATGGTCGCGACGCGCGCGACGCCAACCCGGTTTCCGGGCTGAAACGAAGCGTAGCGCTGGAATCAAGCGGCATGCCGGCGACCATCTGGTTCCTGGAAATAATCTCCGCAGCCCACATAATCTGAGCTTTTTTTCCTACGCTGACATTTGTTACCAAATAATTAATCCGCTTCCCGGCCGATCTAGATTTGATCTATATTAATTGTTCCGGCATTTTTCTTCCTCGTTTATGTAAAATGCCTGACTGCTTAAATACTCGGCAAGAAATACAATCGCGAGGGGGCAAGTTTCCGCCAAATCCTGACCGGTTCCGGCAATTTGCTTCGAACGGTCAGCCTGTCCAGCCCCATTTCGGCCTTCGTCACCGGCACGACGGCCGAGGCTGAAAATCGCAGCGCCATAACCGCAACCCGCTAGCGGCGAAACAGCTTGGCGGGGTTGCGCGGCGGCGGCGGACGTATTAACTCCGGGGGGACGGAAGATTTATCGCAAGGCAGGCGGCCATGGCTGAACAGCATCGCACGAAAGTCCTCATCATCGGATCCGGCCCGGCGGGTTATACGGCGGCGGTTTATGCCGCGCGCGCCAATCTGGAACCGCTGCTGGTCGCGGGGCTGCAGCCGGGCGGGCAGCTGACCATCACCACCGACGTCGAGAACTATCCCGGCTTCGCCGAGGCGGTGCAGGGCCCCTGGCTGATGGAGCAGATGCAGGCCCAGGCGGAAAATGTCGGCACGAAGGTTCTGCACGACATCATCACCGGCATCGACCTGTCGAAGCGCCCCTTCACGGCGACCGGCGATTCCGGCGACAGCTATATTGCCGACACGGTCATCATCGCGACCGGTGCGCAGGCACGCTGGCTGGGGCTGGAGTCGGAGCAGAAATTCCAGGGCGGCGGCGTGTCGGCCTGCGCCACCTGCGATGGGTTCTTCTATCGCGAAAAGGATATCGCGGTGGTCGGCGGCGGCAACACGGCGGTCGAAGAGGCCCTGTTCCTCACCAATTTCGGCAAGAAGGTCCATCTGATCCATCGCCGCGACGAACTGCGCTCGGAAAAAATCCTGCAAGACCGCCTGTTCAAGAACCCCAAGATCAAACCGGTCTGGGACACGGTGGTCGAGGAAATTCTCGGCGAAGAAACGCCGCCGGTCGTGACCGGCCTCAGGCTGAAGAACGTGAAGACGGGCGAGACCAGCGAGCTCGCCGTCGACGGTGTCTTCATTGCCATCGGCCATACGCCCTCCAGCGAAATCTTCAAGGGCCAGGTGGATATGGACAAGGAAGGCTACATCGTCACCAAACCCGATTCGACCGCCACCAATATCCCCGGTGTGTTCGCCGCCGGCGATGTGAAGGACAAAATCTACCGCCAGGCCGTCACGGCCGCCGGCATGGGCTGCATGGCGGCGCTGGAAGCGGAAAAATTCATCGCCGAACATGAGGATGCGACCAGCGCGGCGGCGGAATAGCCGCGGCGCTTCCAGCCCGTCAGAACAACTCTCTCACAGCCTTGCGGTAGCTGTCCGCGATGCTGTCGGCGCGGATGTGCCGGCCGTCCTCGACCACCCATCTGCCGCCGGCCAGGACCCGCTTCACCAGCGGCGCGTTCCCGGCGAAGACCAGGCAGTCGAGAATGTCGTCGCCGACCCGGCCTTCCAGCATCAGATTCTCGTGATCCAGGACCAGCAGGTCCGCCCGGTGGTCCTTCTCGATCGCCCCCACCTTCAGGGCCAGCGCCCGCGCGCCGCCGGCCAGCGCCGCGCGCCACAGCGATCCGCCGACCGAAGGATTGCCCGGGGCGGTGGCGATATTGCGGCGCCGCAGCACCATGCGCTGCCCGTATTCCAGCCAGCGCAGTTCCTCCACCGGGCTGACCGAAACATGGCTGTCCGAGCCGATGCCGAAATGCCCGCCCCGGGCCAAAAAATCGCGGAGGGGGAACAGCCCGTCCCCCAGATTGGCCTCGGTCGTCGGGCATAGCCCGGCGACGGCGCCGCTGGCGGCGATGCGGTCGATCTCCCCGCGGGTCACGTTGGTCGCATGCACGAGGCACCAGTTCTCGTCGACCGGAACATGCTCGTACAGCCATTCCGCCGGCGTCTTCCCGCTCCAGCCATGGCATTCCGTTACCTCGCGAACCTGCTCGGCGATATGGATATGGATCGGCGCCCCAGCGTCTCGCGTTTTCTGCCTTGCGACGGCCTCCCCGATTTCCCGCTCCCCGGCCGCGCGCAGTGAATGGATGGCCAACCCGGTCCGGTTGAAGGTCCGGTCGGCAAAGCCCTTTTCCACCGCGGCGGCGACTTCTTCCAGGAAGTCCGGGTCACTGCGGAACCGTTCCTGCGCCGGGTTCAGCGGCTCGCCGTTGAAGCCACCCTGGCTGTACAGCACCGGCAGCAGGGTCATGGCGATGCCCGCCGATTCGGCGGCCCGCGCGACACGCAGCGCGGTCTCCGCCGGGTTGCCGTAGCGCCCGCCGTCGGGCCGGTTGTGCAGATAGTGGAACTCCGCGACCGAGGTAAAGCCCCGGCACAACATCTCGGCGTAAAGCTGCGCGGCGATCGCCTCGATATCGTCCGGCCCCACTTTCGAGACCAGCCCGTACATGGTCTGCCGCCAGGTCCAGAAACTGTCTTCCTTGCCGCCGGCCCGTTCCGTCAGGCCTGCCATCGCGCGCTGGAAGGCGTGGGAATGCAGGTTGGGCATGCCGGGGACGACGATCTTTGCGCGGTCGTCACCGCCGGCCTTCGCGTCCCGTTCAATCTTCATGATGCGGCCGTCCGCCGGGCCGTAATGGATCAGCACATTGCCTGCCCATCCGTCGGACAGCAGGGCTTGCTCCGCGAACAACGTCTTGATCGGCGCCACCGGCATATGAAACGGCCTCCCTTGCTGCCTTCGCTTGACGCTTGCGGCGGCCGCTTCCCCTCGTCCATAACGATAATGCGGTTTTCGGAAAAGGGCACGCACTATGTTGGATGTCGTATGGCTTGGCGGAAACATCGCCAGCATGGAAGCCGGGGCGGGGCCCTGGGGCGCCATCCGCGATGCTGCGCTGGGCGTGAGGGACGGGCGCGTCGCCTGGATCGGCCCGCGCGCCGCTCTGCCCGCCCCGCCCGGGAGCATGGCCCGCGAGGTTCGTGATTTCGCCGGGCAATGGATCACGCCCGGCCTGATCGACTGCCATACCCACCTGGTCTATGGCGGCGACCGGGCGCACGAGTTCGAGATGCGCCTGCAGGGCGCCAGCTACGAAGAGATCGCCCGAGCGGGCGGCGGCATCGTCTCGACGGTCAAGGCGACACGGGCATCGGACGAGGGGAGCCTGCTGGCCTCGGCGATGCGCCGGCTGGCCGCGCTGACGGCCGAGGGCGTGGTTGCGGTCGAGATCAAATCCGGCTACGGGCTGGATGTCGAAACGGAGCTGAAGCAATTGCGCGTCGCCCGCCGCCTGGGCGACGAGGCCGGCGTCACCGTCCGCACCACCTTCCTGGGCGCCCATGCACTGCCGGCCGAGTTCGCGGGCCGGGCCGACGATTATATCGATTTCGTCTGCACCGACTCCATGCCGGCCGCGGTCGAGGCGGAACTGCCGGATGCGGTGGACGCCTTCTGCGAGTCGATCGCCTTCTCGCCGGCCCAGACCGAGCGGGTATTCCGCCGCGCGGCCGAACTGGGCCTGGCCGTCAAGCTGCATGCCGACCAGCTCTCCGACCTCGGCGGCGCGGCGCTGGCGGCCCGCCATGGCGCACTGTCTGCGGACCATCTGGAATATACCGGCGAGGCCGGCGCGAAAGCGATGGCCGCTGCCGGTACCGTTGCGGTGCTGCTGCCCGGCGCGTTCTATACGCTGCGGGAAACGAAGTTGCCGCCGATCGATCTGTTCCGGCGGCATGGCGTGCCCATCGCCATCGCCACCGACAGCAATCCGGGTTCATCGCCGGCGACCTCGATCCTCATGATGCTCAACATGGCCTGCACGCTGTTTCGCATGACGCCCGAAGAGGCGCTGGCCGGGGCCACCCGCAACGCCGCCATGGCGCTGGGAATGCAGGCGACGCACGGGACGCTCGCCGAGGGCAAGGCCGCCGATTTCTGCCTCTGGGACATCGCCGACCCCGCCGAGCTGTCCTACCGTATCGGCTTCAATCCGCTGTCCACGGTCGTGCGGGCGGGCAATCCCACTTAGCCCGCCGGCAACCGGCCACGACTTCTAGTTCAGGATGCCGTCGATCGCCATTGCGGCGGCGCGGCGGACGGCTGGGTCCTCGGTCCTGTTGCGGCTGACGGCGTGGAGGTCCCGCAACCCGACGACTCCGGCGCCGCCGAGGCCGCCCAGCGCCGTCGCGGCCTGCCAGCGGACATTGGCGTCGGGATCGCGCAGCGCGCCGGCGAGCGCCCAGGCGGACCCCGTTTCGCCGGCCCCGTCCACCGCCAGCGCGCCGAGCACCCGGACCGCACGGCTGCGGTCGGCCGGGTTTTCGCTGTCCAGCGCGGCGTAGACCGCGTCGAGCCCGACATAGCTGGCTGAAAGACGCTCCAGCGCCCGCATTGCGGCCGAGGCCACGCGCGGTTCCGGATCGTCGAGAAGATCGGTCAACGGGCCGGCCGCCCAGTCGGGCGGGCCCGGCTGGATCGCGGCCAGCGCCGCGGCCGCCGCCACGCGCACCGAGGCGTCCTGGTCGGAAAGGCCGTCCACCAGCGCTTGCGCGGCGTTCGACAGTTCCTCGCCGTTTCCGGTCGAGGCCAGCCCCGCCGCGCCGAGGCCCGTGAGGGCGTAGTAGCGCTGGTCCGCGCGGGAGTCGTCAAGCGCCGGAACCGCAGCCGCCATCACGTCGGCCATTTCCGCACCAACCGCGGCGGTGACGAAGGCGTCCGCCGCCTGGCGGCGGCTTGCTTCGGGCGTCATGCTGATTTCCTCCAGCAAAGCGGCCAGGTCGGCGGGGGCGCCCTTGTTGCCGGCGGAGTTCCCGGCGGACGGCGGTTTGGCCTGCGCGCCGCCGACGGCAACGCCCAGCCCGAGCGCAACGGCGATAACAGCATGGCGGAGTTTTCCCTTATGCCCAACGCTGCGGGTTCTCATGGCAATTCTCCCGAAATCTCCGTTATCTCGACATCGAGGGGCGGCAGAAGCTTGCGCACATCCTTGGCGAACTCATAGGGCGGCGCGCCCGGATCGTGCTGATAGACCGGCGTCCCGTTGATATAGATCTCGTAGGCCGGGAAACCGTCATGTGCCCCGGACAGGCTCCAGACCCCCGGTTCGACAGAATCATCGAGGGTCAGCGTGAAATCCCAGTCGATCGCGCCCAGAACCTGTGCCGGCCCCACCAGGGGGCTGTCCAGGGCGCCGGAAAACCGGATCTGCAGCGATTTCGGGCCGGTCCGGGTCACCGCGACATCCATGAGATCGGTTTCCGCCAGATGCGCCCGGTGGAACAGGCTGCAGTCGTCCGCGATTCCGTCCTCGTCGGCATCGTCGATAACCCCGTCGGTCATGGCATCCTCGGCAAAGGCCCGCACCTCGCCCGCCAGATTCCGCACACTGCCGTCCTTGACCCCGTCCGCGTCGACGGTTTCGTCGGGTATTGCCGTGACAAGCTGGCGCAGGCGATAGGTCGGCGCGGCCGGATGGAAACCACGATTGTCGCCGGCGAAATACAGCCTGCGGCGATTGCCCTTTAATTCAGTATCCGCATTCGCGCCGTTGTCGGGCGTGAAGCCGTCATCCCGGGCCCAACGGGCGTTGCCGGACGGCAACCGGTCCTGCCGCCGCAGACCGGGCGGGCGCCAGTTTCCGCCGGATAGCTTCTTTTTTGACAGGCAGAACGCGGTCGGCCCCGCCGGCATGTTGTCATGCGGCAGGAAGGCACTGAAATTGACCAGATACTGCCGGCCCTCGTCCACCGTATAGCGCAGGTTGTCGATATAGAATTGCCAGAGGATCGCGCCGACGCCTTCGACCTGCCCGATGGTGATCTTGCGGATTCCGGACGAGGGAAGGGTAACGAGCTTTCTGGAGCCGGCCAGGAAGTACATGCCCAGCCGGAATTCGACCTTGTTGCCGGCATCGTCGTGCACTTCGAACCATGGCCTGGCGCTGCGGCCGTTCATCAACATGAAGCTGACGTCGGACACCGGTTTGGAAAATTCGATCGTGATGGTCGACTCGCACCCGCTGCAAAAATGCGCCGATCCGTAAACGGTCGACCTGTTGACCCTTCTCAGCCGGACTACGTTGGTCACGATCTGGCCGCCCGAGATTGTGGCCTCGCCCAGTGTCAGCGGCGGTTCGATCGCGGAAAGCCGGTTCGGCCCGGTGAATTGCTCGAAATCGATGAATTGCTCGGCGGCCTGCGCCGGCCCGGCGACCAGCGGCGCCATGGCAAAGAGGATCGTGGCCGCCCATGCCAGAAAACGCGAGCCCGCGGCGGCTGCAATACAGCGCCGATCGCCGACGTCATGCGGTCCGGTTATTTTCGATCCCGTCCGGATATGGCCTGACATGCGCAGCTCCCATATTCCGTTACGTATCGCCCCCTGCCTCGATACCCGATTGCCCCGACAGTATATTACAAGAAACGAGGTCGATTGCGCACGTTATATAAAATAGAGTTTAATATTAATTCCTATTATTTTCTATATTAATCAACTATTAACCATACCGTAATTTGCAGATCGCGCAAATATTCGAGCACAAATTTCATTTATATTGGCCCATGATATGTTATATATTGGCCATCTCGGTTTTATTTTTGCAATCTTTAAGATTGACCCGTAATGGGTTGCTGCTGGCGACTGACTCATTAGGTCTCAATCGAAGATATGCCGCAGGATCAGGTCCTTTACCGCCGTCGCCTCCACCGGCTTTGACGGCGCGAATTCGGGTTCGCTGGTGATGAAGACCGGGCCGTCATCGTCCTTGTCGGTGACGCGCCCGTGCGACCCCTTCACCAGGGTCGCATCCAGCGGGATCACGTCCATCAGGGTGCGGAAGCCCAGCTTCTTCTTGACCAGCCGCCAGACGACGCTGAGCATGGGGAAGGGAAGGGCAGGGTCGAGGAACAGTTCTGCCGGATCGTAGCCCGGTTTGCGGTGGATCTCCACGGTGCGGGCGAAGTCAGGGCATCGCGCGTCGTCCAGCCAGTAATAATAGGTGAACCAGGCGTCCGGATCGGAAATCGCCACCAGTTCGCCGGCGCGCGGATGGTCGAGCCCGAATTCCGGCTTGGTCGTCTCGTCCAGTACAAGCTCAACGCCCGGCACGGCTTCGACCAGCGCCTTGACCTCGGCAATGCGCTCCGGGTTCTGGACATAGATATGGGCGACCTGGTGGTCGCAGACGGCGAAGGCGGGCGAAGCGCCGGGGTCCAGCAGCTCGCGTTCCATTTCCACGCGCACCTGGATCAGGCCGGCTTCACGCAGGGCGCGATTTATGTGGACCGGGCGCGAGACCGGTGTGATGCCGTATTCCGACAGCACGATAATGCGCGCGCCGTCGCGTTCGGCCCGCTCGATGATCTGGCCGCAGACGGCGTCCACTTCCCGCAAGTCCTTCGCGATATCCGGATGGTCCGGGCCAAGCCGTTGCAGGTTGTAATCCAGATGCGGCAGGTAGACGAGGGTCAGGGTCGGGCTGCTCTGGTCCATCACATGGACCGTCGCGTCGGCGATCCACTGGCTCGACGAGATATCGGTCATCGGCCCCCAAAACTTGAACAGCGGGAAGGGCCCCAGCTTTTCGGTCAACTCGTCGCGCAACGCCGGCGGCTTGGCGTAGCAGTCGGGAATCTTGCGCCCGTCCGCCGGGTACATGGGCCGCGGGGTTACGCCGATGTCGGCGGTCAGGTACATGTTGTACCACCAGAACATATTGGCGCAGGTGAAGGCGGGGTCGCGCTTGCGGCCGGCCTCCCACACCCATTCGCCCGTGACCAGCCTGTTCGACTGGCGCCAGAACCAGATTTCCGAAAGATCTCGGAAAAACCAGCCGTTGCCGACGATCCCGTGGTCGCGCGGCAGCGAACCGGTCAGATAGGAAACCTGCGCGGCGCAGGTCACCGCCGGCGTCACCGTATGCAGTGGCTGCATCCCGCCCTGCGCGGCCAGCCGGGCGATGTTGGGCGTATCGGGGCCGACCATGGACGGGGCCAGGCCAACGACGTTGATCACGACTGCTGGGCGCATTGTTCCGATACCTCTCCCTGTTACTGCCTGCCGACCCGGCGAAATATTCGCATAGCAAATATCCCGGGCGACGAAATATTTTAATATGTTGACGGTTGGTTAATGTCGTGGCTGAATGCCGCGAAAGGGTTAATGGACAATATGTGTCCGGGAACCCGACATCAAGGCTCACCGGTCAAAACAAGCTGCGATTGACGAAGCGGCGACAGGCCGGAACCTTGCAGGGAGGAAAGTTTGAGGCGATCTGGGGGTTTTCCGGCAGCGATCGCGCATGCCGGTCGAAACAGCGGGGCATGTGCAGCCCGGCTACTCACGAGCATAAGCAGGATTTCACTTGTGCCCGGGCGCCGGTTGGCGGGCGGTCGGGGCGATGGCGGTGTTCGGATAGAGGTTTCCGGCGATCCGGGAATCCGATATGCGGGCGCCGCGGCCATTCCCAATACCAATACTAACAACCAGAGCGGAGGAAAAAAAATGCTCAAGAAACTTAGCATGGTCACGGCTGCCCTGGCCCTGACCGCAACAGTGAGCACCGGCGCGTCGGCGCTGGAAGTGAAGCTGGAGCCCGTCGCGTCGGGCCTTACGCATCCGATGCAGTTGATCTCGCCGCCAGGCGACAAGCGGCGCTTCATCGTCGAGCAGATCGGCACCATCAAGATTCTGCACCCCGATGGCAAGCTGCAGGACGAGGATTTCCTGAACATCAAGCACAAGATCGTCGAACAGTGGGAGTTCTTCGACGAAGAGGGCCTGCTCAGCATGGCCTTCCACCCCGACTTCAAGAATAATGGCCTGTTCTACGGCGGCTACAGTTCGCCCCTGTTCGGCCGCGCCGGCGTCGCCGAACATTTGTGGTATGCGCATACCAATGTGGTGGCGGAATACCGGGTTTCCAAGGACGATCCCGACATCGCCGATCCGAACTATGAGCGTATCGTCTTGGCGACCCATTGGCCGCAATTCAACCATAACGGCCACTGGATCGGGTTCGGGCCGGATGGCATGCTCTATGTGTCGATGGGCGACGGCGGTTACGCCAACGACTGGGGTATCGGCCATAATCCCGAGACCGGCAACGGCCAGGACATGAGCACCACGCTCGGCAAGATCCTGCGCATCGACGTCAGTGGCGATCCCTACAATGTTCCGGGCGACAATCCGTTCGTCGGTCAGGATGGCGTGGCCCCGGAAATCTGGGCATCCGGTTTCCGCAACCCCTGGCGTTGCTCGTTCGACATGGGCGGCAAGAATGAACTGTTCTGCGGCGACGTCGGCCAGAACAGCTACGAGGAAGTCGACATCGTCACCAAGGGCGGCAACTACGGCTGGCGCGTCAAGGAAGGCACCAAATGTTTCGACTTCCTGAAGCCGAACGACCATCCGGGTTCCTGCGACGACAAGGGCATGATCGACCCGATCATCGAATACAACAACTGCGGCGCCAAGCCGAAGGGTTGTAAGGGGATCTCGATGACCGGCGGTTACGTCTATCGCGGTTCGAACAAAGCCTGGGACGGCAAGTACTTCTTCGGCGACTGGTCGAAGTCGTTCGCGGTCAAGGACGGCCAGCTGTTCGCCGGCACCAGCAAAGGCGGCAAATGGACCATGGAAGATGTGACGGTCAAGAACATGCCGGGCTGGAACGAATATGTCATGGCGTTCGGCCAGGATGGCGACGGCGAAATCTATGTCATGGGCACCAACGTCCGTGGCCCCGTCGGCCAGCAGGACACGGTTTACAAGATCGTTCCCTGAGGCTGAGCGGTATTGACGGTCTGGCCCGGCTTTTCAGCCGGGCCAGGGGCCGGATGAATTGACCCCGGCCCGTCCCGCTGGCTATCGGCGACTGGGCCGGGGTTTTTCTTGCCGTTTGCGCGATTGGGCCATAGATTGGCCACTTGAAAAATTTACATGTCTCGACTGTTAAAATAGGGAGATAACGTTGCTGCGACCTTCAAACGCACTGGCCGCCCTGGTTCTGTTCGGTGTTCTGGCGGCGCCCGCCCTGGCAGGCGGAAGCGGGGAAAAGGCTCCGCAATTTACGGAGGATTTCCTGAACGACGCGGAGGTGCTCGCCATGGGTCAGGAAATCTGGGCGGATCAGTGCCAGTTCTGTCATGGAAAGAACGCCTATCCGGGCAAGGCGCCGAAACTGAAACCCCGCAAATACACGCCCGAATTCGTCTATAAGCGGGTGACCAAGGGCTTCAAGGGCATGCCGGCCTGGGAGGATGTTTATAGCGACGAGGAACGGATGAGCGTTGCGGCCTGGGTCATGAACAAGGACTTCAGCAACTGACGCAACAGCGCCGGGCTGAACCGCACAGATGAAACTGGACCCGGACAGCAGCGTCCACCTGACCTATTGCTCGAACATCCATCCGGGTGAAACCTGGGCGGAAGTGCGGGCGCAATTAGGTGCGCATCTGCCGAAGGTCAAGGCGCAGCTTGCGCCGGACCGGCCGTTCGGCATCGGCCTGCGGCTGTCGGCCATTGCCGCTGAAAGCCTGTCCGAACCCGCCACCATGGAAGAGTTCAAGACCTTCCTGGCCGGCGAAGGCCTCTACGTCTTCACCATCAATGGCTTCCCCTATGGCGAGTTCCATGGAACGCCGGTGAAGCAAAACGTCTATCTGCCCGACTGGCGCGACGCGGCGCGGCTCGCCTATTCCAACCGGCTGGCCGACCTGCTGGCGGAACTGCTGCCGGACGATCCGGCGTTGGACGGCAGCGTCAGCACCGTCCCGGGTGCCTTCAAACCGGCGATAACCGCCGCGGCGGATATTACCGCCATGGCCGAAAACCTGGTGCGCCACGCTGCCCATTTGTGGGCGTTGCGCGAACGGACCGGCCGCACCGTGACGCTTGAACTGGAACCCGAGCCCTGCTGCTATATCGAGACCATAGATGAGGCAGTCGAGTTTTTCCGGAACCATCTGTTCTCGGCGGACGCCATCGCCGGCGTGGCCGAACAGACGGGGCTGGCCGGCGCGGCCGCTGAAGCGGCGCTGCGCCGTCATCTCGGCGTCTGCCTCGACCTCTGCCATGCGGCGGTGGAGTTCGAGAGCGCGGAAGAGGCGCTGGCGAAGCTGCGGGACGCCGGCATCCGAATCGGCAAAATGCAGATCAGCGCGGGCCTCAGGTTCGCGCCAGTCGATGACGGCACGGTCGAATTGCTACGGCCCTTCAACGACGCGGTCTACCTGCACCAGGTGGTCGAACGCAACGGCGCCGGGCTGGCCCGTTATGTCGATCTGCCCGAGGCTTTCGCCGCGGCGGATGGAAAACAGGGCGACAGGGAGTGGCGGGTTCATTTCCACGTGCCCATATTCCTGGACGATCTCGGCCGGTTTTCGACAACCCAGAATTTCATTCGCGACATGCTGGGCCGCCACCGGGACGCGCCGTTCACCCGGCATCTCGAGGTCGAGACCTACACCTGGGATGTGTTGCCGCCGGACTATCGCAATGTCGATGTGGACTCGGCGATCGTCCGCGAACTGCAATGGGTCCTTGGCCAGTTGGGCCAGTGAAAGGGAATTTCGACAGGTAATGGGCTCGCTACAGGACAAATGCCTGGAACTGCTGCGGGGATGGCTGGCCCGCCAGTTGGACGCGGCCGCGCGGGCCTGGCTTGACGAGCAGTTGGCCAAGGCCGGCAAGGCGGACCGCGATCTCTACCTTGCCATCGGGCTGGCGCCGCGCAAACTCGGCAAGGCGGACCTGGAGTTGGGGCCGGAGGATTTGACGGCGGCCGACGCCGCGCGTCGCGGCTGGAATCCGGCGGGCTGGAGCGTCGACCAGGCGTCGCGCGTCGCCCTGTTGCTGGCCGCCGCGCGCGATGAAGGCGCTTTCCCGGCAAAACTGGAACAGCTATGCAATACGGCCGACGTGCGCGAGCTGATCGCCTTCTATCAGGGCCTGCCGCTTTATCCGAACCAGGAGGTCTACGTTGCGAGGGCGGGCGAGGGCGCACGGACCAACATGAAGGCGGTGTTCGAGGCGGTCGCCCACCGCAATCCCTATCCGGCCGAACGGTTCGACGAACATACCTGGAACCAGCTCGTGCTGAAGGCGGTTTTCGTCGGCAGCTCGCTGAACGCGATCCATGAATTCGACCGCCGCCGCAATGAGGATCTCGCCCACACGCTGGTCGACTACGCCCATGAGCGCTGGGCTGCCGGCCGCACCATCACGCCGGAACTGTGGCGCGCCGTCGGGCCCTTTATCGACGAGTCGATGCTGGACGACATGAAGCGCGTGGCCGAAAGCTACATTCCAGCCGAACGCCAGGCGGGCGTGCTGGCGCTGCGCGAAAGCGGAATGCCGGGGGCGAAGACGTTGATCACTTTATCGCCGGAAATCGTTTCCGAGGTTGAAGCCGGACGCGTTTCTTGGGAAACTATCGCCAGCGAAATAGAAAAACCACAATAAAAATAACGATTTGGGAGTGAGACAAGATGAAAGTCATCGATCCGCACATCCATATGAGCGCCCGCACGACGGACGACTACGAGGCCATGGCCGCGGCCGGCGTCGTCGCGGTAATCGAGCCCGCCTTCTGGCTGGGCCAGCCGCGCACCAATGTCGGCAGCTTCATCGATTACTACTCTTCGCTGATCGGCTGGGAGCGGTTCCGCGCCGCGCAGTTCGGCATTGCCCATTACTGCACCATTGGCCTGAACAGCAAGGAAGCCAACAACGAGGCGCTGGCCGAGGAAGTGATGGATATCCTGCCCCGCTTCCTGACCAAGGAAGGCGTCGTCGCGGTCGGCGAGATCGGCTACGACGAGCAGTCGCCGCTTGAAGACAAGTATTTCCGCGCGCAGCTCGACCTGGCCCGCGAACTGGAAATGCTGGTCATGATCCACACGCCCCACCGCGACAAGAAGAAGGGCACCACGCGGTCGATGGATGTCGCACTCGAGCATGGGCTTGAGCCCAGCCGCGTCGTGATCGACCATAACAACGAGGAAACCGTGCGCGAGGTGCTGGACCGCGGCTTCTGGGCTGCCTTCACCATCTACCCCAAAACCAAGATGGGCAACGAGCGCATGGTCGAGGTGGTGCGCCAGTACGGGTCGGAACGGATCATCGTTGATTCCAGCGCCGACTGGGGCGTGTCGGACCCGCTGGCCGTGCCCAAGGTGGCGAACCTGATGGCCCAGCGCGGCATCGCCGAACACGACATCCATATGAGCTGCTATCAGAATGCGCTCGACGCCTATGGGCAGAGCGGGCAGTTCAACGAGGCGGACTGGCTCAACCCGGCGGCGATCGACCAGCGTACGCTGTTCGAGGGCAATTCAGTTCTGCGCGGCCAGGCCCCGCGCGTCGACGAGGACGAGCCGGCCAAGGATGTCGCCGTCGGCTGATCCATAAATGTCCGTCCGTGCCCATGATGGGGCATCTTTCGACATAACTGTCGCCGTTGCCATCGTGGGCGGCGGCGCTTGCGGGCTGGTTGCCGCGCTGGCGGCGCGCGATGTCGGCCGCGACGTCATGCTGTTCGAGCGCGCCCCTGCGCCGGGCGGCTCCACCGCCCTGTCTTCCGGCATGATCCCCGCCTGCGGCACGCGGCTGCAGCGCAACGCCGGCATCGGCGACGACACGCCCGAACGCATGGCTGCCGACATCCAGGCTCGCGCGCGTGGCGAAGCCGCCCCGGCCCTGCTGGGTTTGATGTGCCGGACCTCCGGCCCCGCCATCGACTGGCTCACTGAACGCCACGGCATCGAACTGGAACTGGTGACGGGGCCGCTCTATCCGGGCCATAGCCGCCACCGCACCCACGCCCCACCCAGCCATAACGGCGGCGACCTGGTTGCCGGACTGGCGGCAGCCGTGCAACGCGCCGGGGTTGATATCGTCTGCGACGCCAGGGTCACGGCACCGATAACCGACGGCGCCGACAAGCGGCGCATTGCGGGGCTTGTCGTGGAACGGTCCGGCGGCGAAACCGAAACCGTCGGCTGCGCGGCGCTGATCTTCGCCAGCAGTGGTTTCGGCGGCAATCCCGATTTGGTCCGCCGACATATCCCCGCCATCGCCGATGGCGCCTATCATGGCCATGACGGTAACCGGGGCGACGCCGTCCTGTGGGGTACGCAACTCGGCGCGGAACTCCGCCATATGGAGGCTTTTCAGGGCCATGGCGCGATCGCAATCCCGCATGGCGCGTTGGTCTCCTGGGCACTGATGGCGGGTGGCGGCATCCTGGTCAACCGCGCCGGCCGCCGCTTCGCTGACGAGGCACGCGGCTCGTCCGACCTCGCGCCCGAAGTCGTGGCGCAACCG
>CAMYNJ010000013.1 GCA_947259795.1 uncultured Alphaproteobacteria bacterium
CGCCGGCCGCAGGTGGCGCGAGGCGATGCCGGTCTTGGCTTTCATCGCCAGGAGGTCGAACACCGCGATACCGGTGCATTCCGAGCCGGTGCCGGAGGTCGTCGGGCAGGCGATATGCGGCTTCAGCTTGCCCGGCACCGGCCGCCCCTCGCCGACCGGCGCGTTGACATAGGCGAGGAAATCGGCCGGGTACGTCGCGTACAGGCTGGCCGCCTTGGCGGTGTCGATCACCGAGCCGCCGCCGACCGAGATGAAGCCGTCGACATTGGCCTCCTCGGCGAAGCGCGTCGCCGTCTTGAAGGACTCGTCGGTCGGCTCGACCCTGGCCTCGTCAAAGAAGGCGATGTCGATGCCGGCGTCCTGCAGCGATTTGCGGACGATCGCCACGTGTTCCAGCGCCGCCAGCCGCTTGTCGGTGAACAGCGCGATGCGCCCGATGCCCAGCGCCGTCGCCTGCTCGCCCGCCTCGCTGAGCGCGCCGGGCCCGTAGGCGATCGACGAGACGTCGACCGAGAAGACGTCCTCTCCGCCCTCGGTCGCGGCGAAATAGTGATGACAGCAGCCCATGGGTTTCTCCGTTGCTGGGGGATGGCGTCGCCGCCCCGCTAACGCGGATAATAAACGCGCCTGCCTATCGGCTGGCAACAGGAAGAATCAGGATTTCGCGTCTTCCAGGATCATATCGGACGCCTTTTCGCCGATCATGATGGCCGGGGCGTTGGTATTGCCGGAAACGAGGTTCGGCATGATCGAGGCGTCGACGACGCGCAGCCCGCCGATCCCGCGCAGCCGAAGCCGGTCATCGACCACCGCCATGGCGTCGGAGCCCATCTTGCACGTCCCGACCGGATGGTAGATCGTCTGGCTGCGGTTGCGGGCGTATTCGAGCAGTTCCTCGTCCGTCCGCACATCGGTCCCGGGTTCGTGCTCGCCGGAGATCAGCGACCCAAGAGCGTTGGTACCGGCGATTTTCCGCGTCACCTTGATGGCCTCGACGGCGATGTGCCGATCATAGGGGGTGGAAAGATAGTTCGGATGAATGGCCGGGTGGGCGGCCGGGTCGCCGGATTTGAGCTCGATCCGGCCGCGGCTTTCCGGCCGCAATTGGCAGACCGACGCGGTGAAGGCGGAGAACCGGTGCGGCCCGTCGCCCGGCTTGTCGGCGCTGAGCGGCTGGATGTGAAACTGGATGTCCGGGGTTTCCAGTTCCGGCGAGGTTTTCGTGAACACGCAGACCTGGCTTGCCGCGATGGTCAGCGGCCCGGTGCGGAACAGCAGATACTCGATCCCCATCAGCACCTTGCGGAACGGGTTGTTGACCTCGTCGTTAAGGGTGATCGGTTCGCTGGTCTTGTAGACCGAACGGATCTGCAGATGATCCTGGAGGTTCCGGCCGACGCCGGGCAGATCGTGGAACGGCTCGATTCCGGTGTCCTTCAGATGCGCGGCCGGCCCGACGCCCGACAGCATCAGGATCTGCGGCGAGCCGATCGCGCCGGCCGAGAGGATAATCTCGCCCCGGCAGTGCGCTTCGTGGCGCCGGCCATCGATCGTCCATGCAATACCGCTGGCGCGGCGACCGTCGAACAGGACCCGCTGCACCAGCGCATGGGTCTGGATCGTCAGGTTGCTGCGGCCCTTGACGGGATTGAGATAGCCGACCGCGGTGCTGCAGCGCCGGCCGTTGCGGCAGGTCTGATGGAAATACCCGACCCCCTCCTGGACGGGCCCGCTGAAATCATCATTGCGCGGAATGCCGACTTCCTGCGCCGCATCGATGAACACGTCGCACAGTTTGCGATGGATGCGCACACCGGAGACCGCGAGCGGCCCGCCGACGCCGTGAAATTCGTTCTCGCCGTACTGATAGTCCTCCGATTTCCGGAAATAGGGCAGTACATCCTCATAGGACCAACCGGCATTGCCAAGCTGACGCCAGCGATCATAGTCCTGTGCCTGGCCGCGAATATAGAGCAGCCCGTTGATCGAGCTGGAGCCACCCAGAACCCTGCCGCGGGGCCATTGCAGGCGGCGCCCGTTCAGGCCGGGATCGGGCTCGGTCAGATAGCACCAGTCGGTCGCCGGATTGTGCATGGTCTTGAAATAACCGACCGGCACATGGATCCAGGGGTTCCAGTCCCGCCCGCCGGCTTCCAGGAGCAGGACGCGGGTCTTCGGATCGGCCGACAGCCGGTTCGCCAGAACGCACCCGGCCGAGCCGGCGCCGACGATGATGTAATCGAATGTTTCAGTGGAATTCACCGATCGTCTCGCCCGCGGCGGGCATCCTCCCTGCTGTCTCGGCTACCCGCGAATTCGGGTAATTATGTTTCATATCTCACTCTCGAAACCATTGATACTTGCACAAGCAGAAACAAGATGCAATAATGATACTATTAGTCTCATTTATTGAGACTTAAATAATCCAAAAGCAAGGGTCGGTATAGCGGCCCCCCGCAATCGGTTGAGGCTAACGTCCAAGGGAGAGGACATCATGCTCAAGGAAAGACTCAGCGCGGTTTCACGCCGCGACCTGTTCCGGCTCGCAGTCACATATGGCTGGAGTTCAACACTGTTGGCGGCGGGCGGCCTGGCCGGCGCCGTTACGCTGCCCCGCCTCGCGGAGGCGGCAAATTCGACCTATAAGAAACGCCTTGCCAAGGAGCCGAAATTCACCCTGAAGTTCGGCGCCGCCGGTTTCAACGAGCGCAATCTGCTGATCGAGCGCGCCGGTTGCCTGCAGTTCGTGAACGACCTGGAGGAACGCACCGATGGCGAGATCCGGGTCGAGTTCATCGGCAACAATCAGATCTGCGGCCAGCTTAACTGCGTGAAGAAGACGCAGCAGGGTATCGTGGATATCTACGCCGCATCGACCCAGAATTCGGCCGGCGGCGCGCCCTATCTGAACGTGCTGGACTATGCCTATATGTTCCCCGGCAGGGCCGCCCAGTACTATTTCATGTACCACCCGAAGAGCGAGCAGATCCTGCGCGAGCCGATGCGCAAGAGGCATGGCATACAGTTTCTGTTCACCCATGCCGAACTGCGCGGCATCCAGCTTGGCCTGAAATGGAAGGACAAGCCCACGGTCACAAGCATCGATCAGCTGGCCGGCACCAAGAACCGGGTGACCGGCACGCAGCTCGGCCGCATCGCCATGAACCTGATGAAGCTGAACCCCGTGCCGATCGCCTGGGAAGAGACGCTGGACGGCTTGAAGCAGGGCCTGATCGACGGCGCCGAAACCTGGATGTCGGCGGTGGCCTACGCCAATATGTCGCCGGTGGTCTCGCAATGCGTCGACCTGAAATTCTTCTGCGGCACCGAACACACGGCAATGAACGCCAGCGTATTCGACAAGCTGGGCGGGCAACTGCAGGACGCGGTATTGGAATCGGCCTATCTCACCCAGGTCCACGTTCAGGCCGCCAACGAAGCCGCACTGGTAAACACCGTCGGCGCCTCGAACCCGCAAAAGCCGAACACCATCTTCGCGCAGAACAACGTCCGGGTTGCCGAACTCTCGGACGCCGAGATCAGGAAGGCCGAGGAGATGTGCTCGCCCGAGTTCCACCCGGCGGAATGGGAACAGTGGCGTGAGCGGCTGAACGGCTGGGCCGGCGGCATCGACACCTACAAGGAGATTTTCGGCATCGCCCGCGAAATCCCGAAGGATACGCTGGCGGAAAATGTCGAACCGCGCCGCTGGTGGAAGGGCGCCTGATTTCCTCCCGACTGGGGGCGCGGGCATCGGCCGTGCCCCCGGTTATTTCATTTTGTGCATTCGTTGACGCGTGCTGGCAGGGCGCGTAGCCCAAGACTGGCAAGAACAGGGGGAAGGTGATATGGCGCTTTCGCTTCTCAGATGGATTGACCGCAATATCGAGAAGATCGTTATCCTGATCTGCTACACGACTATGGCGGGGATCATCTTTGTCGAGGTGATCCGCCGTTTTGTGTTCAACGAACAGGCGGCCTGGAGCACGACGATCCCGATCTACCTGTTCCTCTGGGTCACCTGGATGGGCGCTGCCTATAACGTGAAAATCCGCACGCATTTGCGGTTCGACGAACTGCGCGTCCGGCTGCCTTATAATGCCCAGTTCGCCTGCCTGTGCCTGGACGCGGCTCTCTGGATCCTGTTCGCGGCGATCGTGGTGGTCTTCTCCATCGAGCAGGTCCGGCTCTCCTACGACAATTTCGCGATCGTGCAGGGCACCGACGACGTGATGCAGTGGTGGTTCTATCTCGCCACCCCGGTCGCATGGGTGCTGCTGGTCATACGGGCGTTGCAGAATCTTTGGGCTGACTGGCACACCTACCAGAGTGGTAAGCCGTTCACGATCCAGACCTCGATGCTCGGCGATTAGGGGCGGGATCATGGACGGCCTCCTTATCGCCCTCGTCAGCATCGGTGTCACCATCCTGTTCGTTCTCGGCGTGCCGATCTTCCTGGTCATCGGCTTCTGGGTAGTCGGCGTCAGCCTGGTGATCGACTTCACGCTCGCGAACGTCGGGGTGACCCTGTACGAGGGGCTCAACTTCTACGGCCTGCTGGCGCTGCCGCTGTTTATCCTGACCGGTGACCTGATCAACGCGGCGGGGATCGCGCGGCGGCTTTCCGACTTCGCCTATTCGATCCTCGGCTGGCTGCGCGGCGGCCTCGCCATGGCCTCGCTCGGGGCTTGCGGGCTGTTCGCGGCGATCTCCGGCTCCAACTCGGCAACCACCGCGACCATCGGCTCGATCATGTATCCCGAGATGACCAAGGGCGGCTACGACAAGCACTTCGCCGCCGCAACGGTGGCCGCCGGCGGTACCGTCGGCATCATCATCCCACCGAGCATCATCTTCATCGTTTACGGTTTCCTGATGAACCTGTCGATCAGCGATCTGTTCATCGGCGGTCTGCTGCCCGGACTGCTGATGGTGATAGCGATGCAGGCGACCTGCTGGTACGTCGCAAACCGGAACGGCTGGGGCCACCTGATCCGGATCGATCCGGTCAGGATCATGCGCGCGGCGCTCGGCGCCTGGCTCGGCTTCTTCGCCATCGGGCTGGTGATCTGGGGCATCTACGCCGGCAAGTTCTCGCCGACCGAGGCGGCGGGCGTGACCGCGGGCTTCTGCCTGATCGTCGGCATCGTCATGCGGCCGATCCACAATATGCTCGGCGGAAGCGGCGCTGGATCCTTTGCCGCAGAGACCATCGTTATCCCTGGATTCTCGCCGCTCCAGCTTCCACGCATCGTGCTGCGATCGGGCCAGATCACCGGGCTGCTGGCGCCGCTGATCGCCGTCTCGGTGGTGATGCAGCAGATCCTCTCGCTGCTCGGCGCCAAGGTCTTCGTCACCGACATGCTGGGCGCACTGGGCGGCTATTACGCCATACTGTTCGCCTGCATGGCGCTGGTGCTGATCGCCGGCACGATCCTGGAAAGCCTGCCGAATACGATCATCCTGGCGCCGATCCTGGCGCCGATCGCCGCCAATATCGGCGTCGACCCGATCCATTTCGCGGTGGTCTTCCTGGTCGGCGACGCCATCGGCTTCATTACCCCGCCCTACGGGCTGAACCTTTATGTCGCAAGCGGTATCACCGGCATTCCGTACCTGCGGCTGCTGCGCTACACCATGCCGTATCTTTTCGCCCTGATCGCCGCCTGGCTCATCATCGCATTGTGGCCGCCCTTGTCTACGATGTTGCTGGTCCATGCCGGGGCCGGGGTCTTCCAGGTGCAATAGAGGGGAATACAAGGCATGACCACGATGCGCCGAAGCAAGGGCTCGTCCATACGGCGCAGCCTGGCCATCCTGGGAAAAGTTGCGGAGGCTGGCCGGCCGCTCACGCCGACCGAATTGAACGTCGATTTGGGCCTGCCGAAGCCGACCATCCACCGGCTCTGTGCGATGCTGGAGAACGAGGGCTACCTGCAGCGTAGCATCGACGGCAAAGGCCGTACCGCCGGAGCGTAGCTGCGGGGCATGGCGCTCGACGTAATCGCCGGCGCGGGCGGTCACCGCGCGGCGCTGCATTCGCTCCTGGAAGAACTGGCCGAAACCGTGGC
>CAMYNJ010000014.1:0-4910 GCA_947259795.1 uncultured Alphaproteobacteria bacterium
GCCGCCGCCGCCGAGGAAGTGGCAGGTGCCGCAATTGCGTCGGCTGGTGGGCCCGACATTCTGGGCGATCTTGGCCAGATCCGGCGGTTCCAGCAGCCGGCCGCTGCCGGCTGGCCATTCCGTCGGCTGATAGGCCGGATGGCCGGCGCCGGCGGGGAATTTTCGATAGTCGGCCGTGGTGTCGTGGCAGACGAGGCAGTCGACATTTTCCTCGCTGGTGAAATCGAAGTTACCGTCCTTCCAGCCATATCCGATATGGCAACTGGTGCAGCGTGGCTCGTTGGAAACCACGGATCCGCAGAAGTTGTTGATGATGTTTTTCTTTCCAAGCTTCTGCCCGTTCGCCGGGTTGACCACGTCCCAGGTCCAGTGCTTGGTCTTGTGCAGCTGCTTGCTGGCCTCCGTATGGCATAGCAGGCAGGCCCTGGTGACCTCCGGTCCCGAGTTGAAGGGGCCCTTGAGTTCCTTGAATTTGCTGTGATCCGCCGTCGAGACCTCGGTTACGGCCGCGGCGCCGCTGGCCCCGAGGACCAGCGATACCACGAGTGCCGACATGAAGGCCGCGAGATGGCGGAGGGGTGTTGCATTGCAGGTGCGCATTGTCCTGCTCCTCTGTTCTTGTCCCTTACGAACTGGCCTGCGTGGGGGGGCTAGCAGCCCCCGAGATCCTGCAGGCCGCCCTTGCCGGTTCCGCCGCCGCCGCCGGGTTTGTTCCGGACCAGTGGGGGCGCCGGTTTGGACGCGTCGAAGGTGATGAATTTCTGCTGATCCACGGCGACCTTCTGCATGACTTCGGTAACCATGGGGCCGAAGAGCCGGCCCATCAGGCCCGAATTCATCAGGCCGATATAAACCTTGCCGTCTTCCTTCTCGTAAATGGTGATCGTGCAGGGCATCAGGATCGAGAGGATGCGTGTCTTGCCGTCTTGCAGGAGCGGCTTGGAATAATCCGGATTGCAGGCCTCGACGAGCAGCACGTTGGGCACCGTCGCGCCGAGCGCGCGGATGGTGTTGGAGGGGCTGCGCAGCCCGGAGAGATCCCAGCCGGCTTCCTGAATGTTCGCCTGTATGCGCGCGGCGGTTTCCTCGAGCCCGAAGGGGCTGGGGTATTCCTGAACCATGAGCGTTCCACCAACTTGCCAGGCCATAATGGCAAAGACCAGCATGCCGGCGAAAAATCCTACGATTGCCTTTTTCATGATAGGCTCTCCTTTGTGAAATTTATGTTGCCTATATATGATAAAAAACTAATATAGTCAAGTAACTTATTGAAAAATAATCGTTTCCTAGCATTTTGCTTATGTATTCAGAGGCCATATTCGAAGACGGCGAGGGCGAGGGTGCCAAGGAGAATTTCGCTATGACGCTCAGAAGATTGACATTTCGGATACTGTATTTCTTTGGCGCCGGTCTGGCCTTTGCGATTGCCGCGGCCGGCCTACCCTTTGCCCAAGCAGGACACTCGGATATTGCACCGCAATATCTCGACGAAGCGGGCCTTGCCGGGTACCGTGAATTCCTGGCCGGCGGGCATCACCGGGCCTTCGCGATCGCCCCTGGCGGGGCCTGGGCGTGGGTTTCCGACGTTCCGGATCCGGATGTCGCCGAGTCGCAGGCGATCCAGGCCTGTTCCGGGTTGACCGAGCAGCGCTGCACGACCTATGCGCTCGACGGGCAGGTGGTCTTCAGCCGCAGCGCATGGGCGGGCCTGTGGGGCCCGTATGCCGGGGCCGAGTCGGCGGCGGACCGGCCGGTCGGAACGGCGCGCGGGACGCGTTTTCCGAACCTGGCCCTCTCGGATCCCGGCGGCGATCCGGTAAAGCTTTCCGACCTGCGGGGCAGCATCGTCTTCCTGCATTTCTGGGGCAGCTGGTGCGCGCCCTGCCAGGTCGAGTTCCCGGAATTGCAGGGAATGTACGATAATCTGAAGGGGGACGAGGGCATCGCTTTCGTATTCGTCCAGTCGCGCGAGGATATCGAACGGTCCCGGCGCTGGGCGCGCCAGCGCGGGTTTTCCATGCCGTTCTACGATTCCGGCGCCCGCCGCCCTTCGGATAGCGCCTTCGCCACGGCCGACGGCGGCACCCTGGAAGACCGCATCGTGGCGCCGCGCTTTCCGGCCACCTATGTCCTGGACAGCCATGGGCTCGTGATGTTTTCCCATCTCGGCCCGCTGAGCCATTGGGGGGAATACGAGTCGTTGCTGCGCCACGCCTCGGAACACCGGCCCGAATAGAACGGTCGCGGGCCCTGTCGCAGCCACTCCACTACATGCCGCTTTTTCACTCGGCGTGACAGGGCGATTGCCGGTAGGGTTTCGTGGAAAATTCAGGGGGAGGCATCGTCATGAAAGCAGCCGTTTGCCGCGCCTTCGGGGAACCGCTGGCGATCGAGGATATTGATCTGGCGCCGCCGGGGCCGGGCGAGATCAGGGTAAAAATCGCGGCCTGTGCAATCTGCCACAGCGACATCCATTATGCCGAGGGCGCCTGGGGCGGCGACCTGCCCGCCGTCTACGGGCATGAGGCCGCGGGCGTCGTCGAGGAAGCCGGGCCGGGCGTCGCCACCTTGCAGCCCGGCGACCATGTGGTGGTGACGCTGATCCGTTCCTGCGGCCATTGCCATTATTGTGCCCGGGGCGAGCCCTTTGTCTGCGAAACGCAGACCGCGCTGGACGAGACCAGCCCGCTCAGCGGCGCCGACGGCGCACCGGTCGTCCATGGGCTGCGCACCGGCGCCTTCGCCGAATATGCCGTGGTGCATGAATCCCAGGCCGTGGCCATCCCGAAGGAAATCCTGATGGACAGCGCCTCGCTGCTGGCCTGCGGCGTCATCACCGGGCTCGGCGCCGTGGTCAATACGGCCGGTGTGCGTCCCGGTTCCGACGTCGCGGTGATTGGCGTCGGCGGTGTCGGGCTGAACAGCATCCAGGGCGCGGCGATCGCCGGGGCGCGGCGCATTATCGCGGTCGATATCGTGCCGTCCAAGCTGGAAGCGGCGATGCAATTCGGCGCGACCCATGCAATCGACGGCAAGGACAAAAACGCCGCGCGCGAGGTCCGCGCCCTCACCGACCGGCGCGGCGCCGATTACGTGTTCGTCACCGTCGGCGCCAAACCGGCGATCGAGCAGGCCCTGCGCATGATCGGTTCGGCCGGCACCGTGGTGATCGTCGGCATCCCGGAATCCGGCCTGATGGCCGAGTTCGAGCCGGCGCGGCTGGCCAGCATCGGCCAGCGCATCATCGGCAGCAAGATGGGCTCGTCGAGCATAGCCAAGGACATCCCCTGGCTGGTTTCGCTCTATCAACAGGGCCGGCTGAAGCTCGACGAGCTGATTACCGGGCGCTATCCGCTGGCCGGGATCAACGACGCCATCGCCTCGGTAAAAAGCGGCGAGGCGCTGCGCAACGTGATTACCTTCTGACGGGGACATCCCATGAAGATCACGGACTTCAAGACCTGGGTCGTGGGCAATCCGCCGCCGCATTTCGGCGGACGCTATTTCATCTTCGTCAAGCTGACGACCGACGACGGCATCGAGGGCATCGGCGAGGTCTATGCCGCCACCTTCGGGCCGCATGTGGTGGCGCGCATGATCGAGGATGTCTGCGAGCGCCATGCGGTTGGCGCCGACCCGTTCCATATCGAGGCGCTTTGGCGGAAGGTTTACGGTTCGGGCTATACGCTGCGCCCCGATTTGTCGCTGGTCTCGGTGCTCAGCGGCATCGAAATGGCCTGCTGGGACATCGTCGGCAAGGCCGTGGGCAAACCGGTCTATGAACTGCTGGGCGGCCGGGTGCATGGTCGCCTTCGCAGCTATACTTATATCTATCCGGACTTTGAGGCCGGCGAGGACGAGGGCATCTATACCGACCCCGACCTGTCGGCCCAACGCGCCGCCGCCTATGTGGCCGAGGGTTTCACCGCCGTCAAATTCGATCCGGCCGGCGCCTATTCCGCCTTCGACCCGCGCCAGCCCGACCTGGAATCGCTCGATCGTTCGGAACGCTTCGTCAGGGCGATCCGCGAGGCGGTCGGGACGAAAGCCGACCTGCTGTTCGGCACCCACGGGCAGTTCACACTGTCGGGCGCGATCCGCATGGCGAAACGCCTGGAACTCTATGACCCGCTGTGGTTCGAGGAGCCGGTGCCGCCGGAAATGCCGGAGGAGATGGCGAAAGTCGCGCGCGCCACTTCGATCCCCATCGCGACCGGCGAGCGGCTCTGCACCAAGTACGAGTTCGCCCGCGTGCTGGAATGCGGCGCGGCGTCGATCCTGCAGATGGCGCTGGGGCGCGTCGGCGGGCTGCTGGAGGCCAAGAAGATCGCCGGCATGGCGGAAACCCGCTATGCGCAGATCGCCCCGCATCTCTATTGCGGCCCCGTAGAGGGCGCGGCGAATATCCAGATCAGCGCCTGCTCGCCCAATTTCCTGATCCTGGAAAGCATCCAGCAGTGGGGCGGTTTCCACGCCGAAATCCTGAAGAAGCCGATCCGCTGGGAAGAAGGCTACGTCATCCCGCCGGCCGAACCGGGCCTCGGCGTCGAGCTGAACGAGGAAGTCGCCGATGCACACCCCTATGACGGAACCGCGCTGCATCTGGAGATGGCCGACCGGCCCTTGTGAAGGAACCGGACCGGCGAATGGCCCGCAGCGTGAATCGCATTTGCAAGACGGTCCCGTTGTGCCAAGTTTCGATGGAGTGAGAGGATGTCCCGTGGCTTCACGCAGGTCCTGGAGTTCGGAGTTGCAGCGGCATGACAGTTGATCGGCCAGATGCGGAAACCAGAAAGCCGAACGCGATCCACCGGAAACGGCGAGCGCCGCCCGGCGCCGCGCCGGGCACCCTTGTAGTCGACCCTGCAGCGTTCCAGCCGACAGTCCATCTGATCGCCTACGGCCCGGGT
>CAMYNJ010000014.1:4933-31082 GCA_947259795.1 uncultured Alphaproteobacteria bacterium
CCGCTGATCGGCAAACATCCCGTCGCCTGGATCAATATCGTCGGCCTGCGCGACCTCGATCTGATCCGCCGCCTGGGCGAAATGTTCAACCTTCATGGGCTTGCATTGGAGGATGTCGTCAACGTCCACCAGCGGCCGAAGGTGGAGGAGTATGCCGACCATGCGTTCATCGTGACCCGCATGATCCAGGCCGGCTTGCCGCCGACGACCGAACAGGTGTCGATGTTCCTCGGCGAGGGCTTTTTGCTGACCTTCCAGGAGCGTCCGGGCGATTGCTTCGATCCGGTCCGCGCCCGCCTGCGCTCAAGCCGCGGACAGATTCGCGATCGCCAGGCGGACTACCTGGCCTATGCGCTGCTGGATGCGGTGATCGACGGCTATTTCCCGGTGCTCGAAACATTGGGCGAGCGGCTGGAAGTGCTGGAGGACGCGGTTACCGCGGAACCTCCCGAGGCAGAGGCCACCCAGATCCATGAGATAAAGCGCGAGCTTCTGCTGCTGCGCCGGGCGGTCTGGCCGCAACGGGAGATGGTAAACGCGCTGACCCGGGAAACGTCGCCCTATGTTACCGACCAGACGCGGCTCTATCTCAGGGACTGCTATGACCATACCATCCAGCTCATGGATATCGTCGAAACCTATCGCGAAATCGCGACGGGACTCGTCGACATCTACCTGTCCAGCGTCAGCACCCGGCTGAACGAGATCATGAAGGTGCTGACCATCATCGCCACCATCTTCATCCCGCTCGGTTTTGTTGCCGGCCTGTACGGCATGAATTTCGACGCCTCGGCCTCGCCCTGGAACATGCCGGAACTCAGATGGTACTGGGGCTATCCGGTGGCTCTCGGGGTAATGGCGGCGGCGGCTTTGGGCATGCTGTACTACTTTTACCGAAAGGGCTGGATATTGGGCGGCCGTGGGAAGGATTCTTCCCGGTAGGGACCCGTGCTGTGGCCCCGGCAGAGCGTTCCGGCAGGCTTCGTCCGGAAGAATCCGACAAAGAAAGGGAAATTATGAAAATCGGTTTTATCGGCCTCGGCAATGTCGGGGGCAAGCTGGCGGGCAGCCTGCTGCGCAACGGGTTCGATCTCACGGTGCGCGATCTGGACCGCGACGTTGCACAGCCGTTCCTCGATAAAGGCGCGAAATGGGCGGACTCGCCGAGGGAAATGGCCGAGGTGGTGGATTTCGTCATCACCTGCCTGCCTAGTCCGGCGGCCTCGGCGGCGGTCATGGAAGCGGACGACGGCATCCTCAGCGGTCTGTCGGCCGGCAAGGTCTGGGGCGAGATGAGCACCACCGACGAGGCCGAGGTCAAGCGCCTGGGCGCGCTGGTCGAGGGACGAGGCGCGGCGCCGATGGACTGCCCGGTTTCCGGCGGCTGCCACCGGGCGGCAACCGGTAATATCGCGATCTTCGTCGGCGCGGAGCGGACGGCCTTCGAGAAGACCTTCCCGGCCTTCACCGCGATGGGCCGGCGCATCCTGCATGTCGGGCCGCTGGGGTCGGCTTCGGTGCTGAAGGTGGTGACCAATTATCTGGCCTCGGTCCATCTGGCGGCGCTGGGTGAGGCATTGGTCGTCTCGCAGAAGGCTGGGATGGACCTGAACACGGCCTATGAGGCGATCCGTATTTCCTCGGGCAATTCCTTCGTCCACGAGACCGAGAGCCAGGTGATCCTGAACGGCAGCCGCAACATCAATTTCACCATGGATCTGGTGGTCAAGGATATGAGCCTGTTCGACAGCCTGGCGCAACGCCTCGGCGTGCCGCTGGAGATTTCGCCCCTGGTCCTCGACATCTTCAAGGACGGGCAGGAACGCTACGGCGCCCGCGAATGGTCTTCGAACATCGTCCGCCGCCTGGAGGATTCCTGCGGCGTGGCGCTGCGCGCCCCCGGCTTCCCCGCGGAAATGACCGACGACGAGCCGGAGGAACCGGGCTACGAGGTAAAGGTGCGTGGCCGCGCGGCGGCGGCCGGCCAGGCCGGTTCAGGCGCTTAGGTCAATGGGATCGCGGAATTTCCGCCAGTCGGTCAGGAACCGCCCGGGAGGCGTGCGACATTCATGTTCGCGATCTTCCATCCCTCCTTCGATTTGTACCGCGTGATCGAATAGCGGATGAAGGTTGCGACCGGCATCATGCCGTCGTTCGCCATATACATCTCCATATAGCCGGTCTCCACGGAGACCCCGCTGCCGTAGAAACGGACCTCGGTCTCCCTGAATACCAGCCGGCGCTTCGACCAGGCCGCGAAATAGCGGGTCCACAAATCCCGGATGTCTTTCTCTCCCTTCAGCCAGAAGGGCTGCAAGGTGCCGGAAAATGTAGCGTCCTTGTCGTAATTCCTCATCAGCGCATCGACCGAACCTTTCACGTAGGCGTCGAGGAATCCGTCGCGTAACTTGTCAATGGCCTGTATTTCAGGGCCCTGACGGACAACCGAAGACTCGTTCGAGGTCTGCGCCACGGCATTACATGAGGTTGCAAAAACAAGTCCGAAGATTATTGTAGTTACTTTCTTCCAGTACATGATCTGGCTCCCTGGTGAAACTATATACATTGGTTTAATGACATGAGGCATGATAAGTTGTAAAGTGTAATGATAACACTATACGAGAGGCTATCGCTTGATCGGCAGTAAATACGATGAGGCGAGGCCGGCCATGCGATGCCCGGAATGCGGTTCGCGGAACGACTGGCCGGCCCGCGATTGTGTGAATTGCGGTTGTTCAATGCAACTCACCTGCGGGGAGTGCGGCGTCGTCAATGCGGGCGATGCGCCGGTCTGCACCGGCTGCGGTATGCCGATCGGGCAGCCGGCTTCGGATGCCGGCGCGGTTCGCGCCTATTTATCGGGCGAGGTAAAGCATCTTACCGTTCTGTTTGCGGATCTTGTCGGATCCTTTTCATTGCTCTCCGAAGACCCGGAAGAAGCGGCGCGGTTGCTCGAGGGGGTGCTTGGGCAAATGGAGCACGCGGTTCGCGCCGCCGGGGGAATAATCACGCAAACCATGGGCGACGGCATCATGGCGCTGTTCGGTGCGCCACTGGCGTCGGAAGACCATGCCGTTCGCGCCTGCCGGGCGGCAATCGCACTGCGCGAGGACATACAGTCGCGCGGCCCGGTCAAGGACCTCGGCCAAGCGGTGCGCGTTGGCATATGCACCGGCAATGTCCTGACGGGCCGCCATGGCGGCGGGCCTGCGGCAGGCTACACGGCATTCGGTCGTACGGCCCATCTGGCGTCCCGGCTTGAGCATCGGGCGCAGCCTGGCTGTATCCTGATTTCCGCACCGACATACAAGTTCGCGCGCCCCTGGGTGGAAGTCCGGTCCCTCGGCCGGCAGGAGATCCGCGGGAGCGAAACCTCAACGGAAGTCTTCGAGCTGCTTTCCGTCAGGAATACCGCGCCCGCAAAGCCGTCACCGCCTCAGCAGACCCCGTTTGTTGCGCGCGATGCGGAGATGGGTCTGCTTGCGCAGCTTGCCGATGAGGTGACCGAGGGGCATGGGCGGGCGGTGTTGCTTGTTGGCGATGCGGGGATCGGCAGGTCGCGACTGCTGAGGGAGTTCACGCGCACGCAAATGGGGGCGGGGTGGCAATGTATAAGGACGCTGGGTATCTCGCATCACACAATGGTCCCGTTCGGTGGCATTCTCGATCTGGTGGCCCAGCTGTCGTCGCCTTTCGATCAGCCGAACGATGCGGTTGAACGGGTTGCCGCCAATCTCGGCGATAGTTTGAAAGCGCATGAGCCAGCGCTGAACTACCTGCTGGGGAACAAGGCGCAGGATTTCGATCAACTCCCCTCCGAACGGCGCCGGGCGCGGATAGCCCGGGCGGCGGCGGCGCTGATTGCCGAGGCCGGCGGCCAGTGTCCGATACTGCTGGAGGTCGACGACCTGCAGTGGGTCGATAGCGATAGCCGCTATGTGCTTGAATATATAGCAGGTTCCATTTCCGCAAGCCGGGCGATGCTGATCGCCGCCTGCCGAACCGATAGCCAGATGCTTTGGGCGCATCTACCCAACTGTTTCCAGGTTCCGATAGAAAGCTTTGCGCAAAAAAGAATCAATTCGTTCCTGAACACCCTTCTCGGGCCGCACCCGAGCCTGGCGGATCTGCGTCGGATATTGGTGCGGCGGACCGGAGGAAACCCGCTGTTTGTTGAAGAAATAGTGGGCGATCTCGTGTCCATCGGCGCCCTGGAAGGTGACGTCGGAAACTACAGATTGAGCGCCAATGACGTTCCGCTGAAAATTCCTCCCCGTGTTCAGGATGTCATAGCGGCGCGCGTCGATCGCTTGGAAAACCTCGACAAGCGGACTCTGCAGGCCGCCGCAATTTGCGGCAGCGACGTCGATCCATCGATCCTCGCCGCCATCCTGTCATCGCCGGAGGAAACGGTATCTGACAGCCTCGGCAACCTGGTGAGCCAGGGGTTTCTCGAGCAATCGGGATCGCCACGGTCGGCCTACTCGTTCTGCCATGCCCTGACGCAGGAAGTCGTCTACGCCGCCCTGGTGAAGGAAGACAAGGTGCGGCTGCACAAGAGCGCGCTCGCTTTCCTCGAACGGCAAACCGCCATGGCGGAGGAAAATCCCGAGGCGCTTGCGTTCCACTCGAGCCGATCCCTCGATTTTGCGCGGGCCGTACGCTACCTCATGCTGTCCGGGGAGCGGGCGCTCTCGGTGTCGGCGTGCCAGAGGGCTATCAACTGCTTTACGAAGGCCCTGGGCTTCATGGAAAGGCTGCCACCGGGCGGCGACCGTGACCGGCAGGAGATAGAGCTGCGTATGCGGCTCCGGGTGGCTCTCGTTCCACTGGGCCGGCATCTGGAAATCGTACCGCACCTGGACCGCATAGAATCCTTGCTGAACGCCGGACCGGACAACCTTCTGGCCGCGCAGATCAGTTGTTACAAGGCCCATTCCTGCTGGTTGCTGGGGCGCTGGGAAGATGCCGCGCAATCCGCCGGCAGGGCGCTGGAAATTGCCCTGCGGGAACAGAACGAGGGTCATTGCGTAACGGCGCGTTTTGTTCTGGGGATAACCGCCTATTCGACAGGCGATTTTCGCGTTGCCGTCGAGCAGCTCGAGGGCAGCCTGGAGAAGATGCCGGGAAACGAAGGCACGCTGCGCCTGGGATTTTTCGCACTGCCGTCGGTGGTGTGCCGCAGCTGGTTGTCATGGTGCCTGGCGGAGCTGGGAGATTTCGACCGGGCCATGGGCCATGGGCGGGAATCCCTTCGCATTGCCGAGAAAGAGGGACGCCCGTTCGACCGCGTCCAGTCCCTGTTGAGTGTCGGCGGCGTGGAACTGATGAGCGGCGACTGGGACGCTGCGCTCCCGCATCTCGAAGAGGCTCTTGCCGAATGCCGCCGGGCGGATGTCGCCGTTCTGGTGCCGCGGGCCGCCGCCGCCCTGGGCTATGCACGGGCATTGGCCGGCGACCTTGAAGAAGCAAGCGAGCTTGGGGAAATGGCACTCAAGGAAGCGGACCGCATGGACCTTCTCGCCATGCGTCCGATATGCCTGCGATGGAGTGCCGAAATCGCCTTGCTGGCGGGACGGGTCACGGAAGCTTTGCGGGTTTCGGGCGCGCTGCTTTCCGAGTGTGAACGGTCTTCTCAAAGAGGCCAGAAGGCATGGGCGCTTTATCTGCTCGGGCGCTGCCGCGAGATAGAAGGCGCGAAGGATGAGGCCGCGGACTACTACGCGGACTCTTTTCGACGGGCCGAGGAACTGGGCATGCGTCCGCTGATGGCCAGGTTGACGGGCCAAATGGTGCCGGCCGGCAACGTCTGACCTGGTGAAATGCGTGGCGCAGGCGGCGCCCGTCCATTCAATTTTCTTGCTTTATCCACAATAATCCTTATATCTGCGTCACACGTTGCACATCGTCCTGCGTATGTAGACAGTCGGCCTATGGTCGCCAGCCTTGCTACTTCCTGACATTGTGAACGTAATCGCCAAGGGAAAACGCCCCAGGGGCGCGACCCGGACTTCTACTATGTCAAAGGATACAGCTATGGCTACCGGTACCGTTAAATGGTTCAACCCCACCAAGGGATTTGGCTTCATCGAGCCCTCCGACGGCGGCAAGGACGCGTTTGTTCATATTTCCGCTGTTGAGCGCGCGGGCCTGACCACGCTCAATGAAGGCCAGAAGGTCACGTACGAAATCGTGCCCGGCCAGAATGGCAAGAGCTCGGCCGAGAACCTCTCCGTCGAAAACTGACGAGATCGTAGACGGCGCCCGGATTTGATCCGGGCGCTATCGCGACAGGTCAACATACACTGAATATGCACATTCCCGCCGATGGTGCGGGGGGGCGGGATGACCGGCAGCTGGCCCGTCATCTTGCCCGTCACTGCGCCCGATTCAGGGGCGCCGATCTCAAACGCAGCCTGACGCAACTTCTGACGACAGCGGCACCGTTCCTGCTGCTCAGCGCCGGCATGTGGTTCGCGCTAAAGGGCGGCTACTGGTTTGCGCTGGTCCTCACCCTGCCTGCGGCCGGCCTGCTGGTGCGCTTGTTCATCATCCAGCATGATTGCGGCCACGGTTCCTTCTTCCGCTCGCGTTTCGCCAACGACATGCTGGGCCGCGCGATCAGCCTGCTGACCCTTGTGCCGTACGGCAACTGGCGCAAGGCGCACGCGACGCATCACGCGACCTCGGGAAATCTGTCCAAGCGCGGGTCCGGCGATATCGATACGCTGACCGTACGGGAATACCGTGCGCTGGGGCGGGGCAAGCGGCTGTTGTACCGTCTGTATCGGAATCCCGTGGTTCTGCTGTTTTTCGGGCCACCCTATCTCTTCATCCTCAGCTACAGGGTCCCGTTCGGTGCGCCAGTCCCCTTCCATGAGGCCTGGCCCGGTGTCGTCATGCTCAATGCCGGGCTGGTGATATTTTACGGGCTGCTGGGCCTGACGTTCGGCTGGCTGAATCTGCTGCTTGTTTACGGGCCGGTCATTATGATGGGCGCCTGGGCCGGCGGCTGGCTGTTCTTCATCCAGCATCAGTTCGAGGATACCGTCTGGGAAAACCAGGAAGACTGGGATTTTCACGACGCGGCGGTCCGCGGCAGCTCCTATTACGTCCTGCCGAAAATCTTGCAGTGGTTCACCGGCAATATCGGTCTGCACCACATCCATCATCTGAACGGCAAGATTCCCAATTACCGGCTGCAGGAATGCCTGAATGCCAGCCCGGAACTCAAGGGCATGAGCCGGCTGACATTTTTCGAAAGCCTGAAATGCGTGCGTCTGGCCCTGTGGGACGAAGACAGCCGCAAGCTGATAAGTTTCCGCCAGGCCGCGGCCGCCTGACCATCCCATAAGACGAAGGGGTCCCTTGCGGGACCCCAAAGTTTTTCAGCCGACTGCCGGCGGCCGATCCAGCCGCCGCCCGCGGTCAATTTTCATGAAACCTTTATTTTTCCGTCATCAACCGGCTAGACCCTGTCGGGTAGCATGCCCTCGAAAAATATCCGGCGCAAATGCCGCCAGCCATGGCGGACCAGCTGACGAGGGAATCCGAGATGGGAACCGTTCTGATCCTTAATGCCGTAGTTCTTGCCTTTGTCGCTACGGGAATCCACGACTGGCGGGTTGTCCTGCCGGCCGACCTGGCCGCCGAGTTCAGCTGACACAGGGCAAGGAAAGGGGCCCCTCGCAGGGCCCCAGTCCGTCTCATCCTTACCTTTTGGCCCGATCAGCCGCCGTCGGTGGATTTCGGGCTGCCGCTCTTCTTGGCGGCGGCCTTGGCAGCGCCGTTTCCGGCCGCCATCTTGTTGCCGCTGAAGGCGGCGCCGGCCAGCGCCTGCGACAGGCTCGCCGGGTCGGCCCCGCCAAGCCCCAGCTCATGCAGCAGCGAGTCGATCAGCGGCGCCTGGGCGCGGTATTTCAGCGCGCTCTGCACGATGCCGTCCGACGGCGAACCGGCCGCCGCGCCGCCGCCATTGACGGTCTCGCCGCAATCGACGCCGATGGCGCCGCCGCCCAGCCCGTCGACCTGCAGGATCTTGATGCTGTCGATCGCTTCCATCGGCTTGACGGATTCGCGGATGATCGCCTGCAACTGCTCCACCAGGGCCAGCTTCACCTTCATATTGATGATCTCGTCCGACAGGCGATTGTCGGCATCGTTCATCGCGGTCCGGCCCGCGGCTTCCACCGCATAGCGCTTCTCGGCCGCGTCGGCCCGCAGTTTCTCTGCGTCGGCGTCGCCCTCGGCTTCGATCCGGGTCTCGCCGGCCTTGGCCTCGGCCAGCGTGCGGATCGCCTCGGACTCGTCCTGGGCGGCCAGTTTCTCGGCCTCGGCCTTGACCTGGATGGCGATCGCGTCGCGCTCGGCCACCTTGCGGGCCTCGATCAGCTCGATCGCCTTCTGGCGCTCGGACACCTCGGTCTCGCGAGCGGTCACGACCAGTTCCTCGGCCTTCACCGCCTCGGCGCGCACCCTGTCGGCCTCCGCCTGGGCGGCGGCCTGCTCCTTGGATTTCTCCGCGATGATGATGTCGCGCTCCTGGTTCGCGACCTCGACCGAACGCTCGCGCCCGATGTCCTTCTCGCGCACCAGCCGCTCCTTTTCGATGCGCTGTTCCTCGACCTCGCGCTGGGTATGGATGCGCGCCAGCTCGACCTCCTGGTCGGCCACGATTTGCGCTTCCTCGGCTTCCTTGCGCCGGCCCGCTTGTTCGCGGGCGATGTCGGACGCCTGAGATGCCTTGCGCACCTCGACTTCGCGCTGCTGCTCGAGGGTCGCATATTCCGTGTCGCGCGAGATCTGCAGGCTTTTCTGTTCGGCCTCCAGATTCTTCAGCTCGATCATGACCCGCGTGTCCTGCTCGATGTCGTTGCGGCGCTTGCGCCGGTCCTCGATCTCCTCGGTCAGCTTGGTCAGGCCGGCCGCGTCGAACGCGTTGTCCGGATTGAAGAACTCCTTGTTGGTCTGGTCCAGGCCGGTCAGCGACACGGACTCCAGCTCAAGGCCGTTCTTCAGCAGGTCCTCGGAAACCGCATGCTGCACCTTCTGCACGAAATCCACCCGCTGTTCATGCAGCTCCTCCATGGTCATTTCGGCCGCCACAGCGCGTAGCGCGTCGACGAACTTGCCTTCGACCAGATCCTTCAAAGCGGTCGGCTCCATGGTGCGCCGGCCCAGTGTTTGCGCCGCCGCCGCGATGGAATCCGAGGTCGGCTGGACGCGGACATAGAATTCCGCCAGCACATCGACGCGCATGCGGTCGCGGGTGATCAGCGCCTGTTCGTTGGCGCGGCGCACCTCGAGCCGCAGCGTGTTCATGTTGACCGGGATGACCTCATGCAGCACCGGGAACACCAGCGCGCCGCCATTCATTACGACCTTCTGGCCGCCGGCGCCGGTCCGCACGAATGAGATTTCCTTCGAGGCCCGCGTATAGAGCCTGGAAAAAATCATACCGATGACGATAATCGCCACGACGAGCAGCACGCTGCCGCCAACGACTCCCATTAACCAATCCAGTGACATCTTGTTCCCCTTTCCTGAATAAAAGTTCCGCTATTGCCGGACCAGCGCGTCGCTGGTCACTTCGATAGCCTTGAATATGCTTCCCTGCTGGCTGACCAGCAGCACCTGGTCCCCCTTGCGGAAGACCATGTCCGCCTGGTCGGGTTCGATCAGCAGATAGTGGGTCTGCCCGTTATGGTCTCTCAGCTTGCCCTGCGCCGGTTTTCCGGCCCGCGCCTCGCCCATGATCAGGACGGCGGTGCGGCCGATAAATGTCTTGCTCTCGACCGCTTCGGTCTCGATATCGGGAACCAGGCGGCCCAGGCCGATCGCCAGGTAGCGGGTCACGAACGATCCGCCGAAGAAAGCCGGAATGCTGGCCAGCAGGGCGGGCAGGTAATATCCGCTGACCCCGTGGGCGACCATCTGGGTGGCGTAGCCGGCCAGACCGAAACTGGTCAGGAAGGCGACGATGACCACCAGCAGCGGCACCCGGCCGATGCCGAAGAAACCCAGCACCATCTGGAGGAAAGATCCGGCGCCGCCGCCAACATCGGCATCGGCGTCCAAATCCGCGTCCATGTCCAGGTCTGCGTCCAGATCCATATCGACGCCCGCATCGACATCGAGATCGAGATCGAGATCCGCGTCCAGGTCCCAGTCGTCGGGCACCAGATTGTCCAGCACGCCCATCATCCCGAAGCCACCCATCGCCAGCAGCAGTTCCAGGAAGCCAAGCATCAGCATGGCCGCGATCGCGATCGCGAAGGGACGGTTGGCTTCCGTCAGAATGAATTCAATCACAGCCGTTCCCCCCATTCAGCCCATGGTCCGCCCTAGCCCTGCTCCTTGAACTGGGCCAGGCGCTCGTTGACGCGGTTCTTGCGCGCCAGCTTCTCCAACTCGGCGTTCAGCGCCGCCGACTTGCGGTCGGGTGTATCGCCGCCGCCGATGCCGCCGCCGATTTCCATGGCGCGGTCGAAGGCCTCCGACGCCTTCTCGACCCGGCGCTCGGTGTCGGACCCTTTCGGGCCGCCGCCGTCGCCGCCGTTGGCAGCCGCATCCTTCTGCGAGGCGCGATATTCGCGCAGCTCTTCCTTCATCTCGCTCTTGCGGCCGCGCAGCGCCGCGACATAGCCTTCCAACTCGGCCTGGGCCTCACGGGTCTCGCCGATCGCGGCTTCCAGAACCGGGATCTGCGCCTCGATATCCAGCAGTTTCCCGACGCCGGCCTCGGCCAGGTCCTCGCGTTTCTCGCCCAGCGCCACCCGGATACTTTCCGACAGCTCCTCATGCTTTTTGTTTTCGCCCGCCAGACGGCGCGTCGCATGGTACTGGCGGGTCATCACCCGGCCCAGCTCGGCGCGCACGTCGTCGATCGCGTTGTCGACTTCGCGGATCGCCTCTTCCATTACCATTTCCGGGGCCAGGCTCTCGACCGCGGTGACGATCATGTTGGCGCTGCCCGATACCAGCCGCTTGACGCGGGATGCCAATGACTCACTCATGACTTGTTTCCTTTCCCTTTTGTTGTCCTCTTACGTGTCGATGTCTCTTTCGCCGGTTTCGCTTCCAGCAGGCCGGCGATCTCTAGAATTTCGGGAAGCCGCGCGGTAATCGCTTCCTCCCGGTAACAATGGGTCTTCGGGGTGAGGCTGAACTGCAGCACAGTCAGCATCAGTCCGAAAATCCGTTTGGCCACCGCGGCTTCCGTCTTCGCCAGATTTTCCGCGGCTTTTTCCGCCCCGTCTTCCTTCTCGAACCGTTCCAGCGACGACATTGCGGTCGCCATCATGTCCGGCAGCCAGCCCAGCAGATGCACCAGCAGTTCCGAATGGACCCGGTGGCTGGCTTCCAGCGCCCTTACCCGATGCAACAGCGGGGCGATCCGGTCTTCCTCCACGCGCAGGGCTTCGGCGTAGTCGCTCCGTCCCTGTTGCTGGCGGTGGGCGGTGCGCACAAGGCTGCGGATCTTCTCGCTGGGCGTTACCGCATCCGGGATTTTCAGCGCCGACAGCATGGCCATGTCCTCGGCGCTCATCCGCACGCTCAGCGGTGTCATTTTGTCAGGCATCGCGCCACATCCGTATTCTCCCTATGCGTTCGGAGCATCGCTCAAATGCGTTAATGAATTGCATATGGGGAAGATGTAATTATATGTCAAGATATGTATGACAAATGTTTTCGATAAAATACAATGTAATACGGAAAATGGCGGGTTTCGGACCGGCCGCATCCGCGGTTCCACGGTTGAATTCATCCTTGAGTCATCGCCGTCTTTGGCCCATATGAATGTGTGGGTGGCAGGCTACCCTTCCGGGTAAGGGAAGAATCCGGCGAAAATGAACCGAAATTCGGTTCAGAAGCTGGTTAACAACCAGATTCCGGTGGACCAGACTGTAGGTATGCGGCATATTGCCGCCCCTGTTGAACTTGTCTGTGGCGGTTGTCGGGGAAGTCAAAATCAGGCGATAGAGACGTGGGAAATATGACAGAGAGAATGAAAAAGGGCGGCCTGCTGGTGTCCGCCGGGTTGGAGAAATTCATTGCCGACAGGGCGGCGCCGGGCACGGGGGTGGACCCGGCCGCTTTCTGGGCGGCCTTCGAGGCGATCCTCGACGATATGGGCCCGAAGAATACGGCCCTCCTGAAGCAGCGCGACGACCTCCAGGCGCGGATCGACGACTGGCACCGGGCGCGCAAGGGGCAGCCCCATGACCCGGCCGCCTACAAGGCTTTCCTTCAGGATATCGGCTATCTGCTGCCCGAGGGCGGCGATTTCCGGATCGCAACGGAAAATGTAGACGACGAGATCGCCACCATCGCGGGGCCGCAGCTCGTCGTCCCGGTGAATAATGCGCGCTATGCGCTGAACGCGTCGAACGCCCGCTGGGGCAGGCTCTACGATGCGCTCTACGGCACCGACGTGATTCCCGAGGGCGGCGGCCGCGAAATATGCGCCGACTACAATCCGGCACGCGGCAAGGCGGTCATGGACTATGCCGGCGATGTGCTGGACCAGGCCGCGCCCCTTGGCAAGGGAAGCCACAAGGATGCGACGGCGTATCGACTGTCCGGGCATGCGCTGGCGGTGACGCTGGCCGACGGCAGCGAGACGGGCCTCGCACAGCCGGAAAAATTCGTTGGCTATCTGGGCGACGCCGACGCGCCGACATCGGTTCTGCTATGCAACAACAACCTGCATATCGAACTGCAGATCGACCGCGCCCATCTGGTCGGCAAGGATCATCCGGCGGGCGTCAAGGACGTGGTCCTCGAGGCCGCCGTGACCACGATCCAGGATTTCGAGGATTCGGTCGCCGCGGTCGATGCCGAGGACAAGGTGCTGGTCTATTCCAACTGGCTCGGCCTGATGAAGGGCGATCTCGAGGCGACCTTCGAGAAGGACGGCAAATCCCTGATCCGCCGCCTCAACCCGGACCGCGAATTCATCGCGCCGGACGGCTCCACGTTCACCTTGCACGGGCGCAGCCTGCTGCTGGTGCGCAACGCGGCGCAGCTGATGACCAGCGATGCGGTGCTCGACAGGAACGGCGACGAGGTTCCCGAAAGCTTCCTCGACGCCATGGTCACGGCGCTGATCGCGATCCACGATATCAAGGGGCTCGGCGCCCTGCGCAACAGCCGCACCGGCAGCATGTATGTCGTCAAGCCGAAGATGCACGGGCCGGAGGAAGTGGCCTTCACCGGCGAGCTGTTCGCCCGTGTCGAGGACGCGCTGGGCCTCGCGCGCAATACCATGAAGGTCGGCATCATGGACGAAGAGCGCCGCACCACCGTGAACCTCAAGGAATGCATCCGCGCCGCGAAGGACCGCGTGGTCTTCATCAACACCGGCTTCCTCGACCGCACCGGCGACGAGATCTACACCAGTATGGAAGCCGGGCCGTTCCTGCCTAAGGAGGAGATCAAGGCGCAGCCCTGGATCGTGGCCTACGAGGACTGGAACGTCGATATCGGCCTGGAATGCGGCCTGCCGGGCCGCGCCCAGATCGGCAAGGGCATGTGGGCCAAGCCCGACGAGATGCGCGAGATGATGGAGACCAAGGGCGCGCACCCGCAAGCCGGCGCCAATACCGCCTGGGTGCCGTCGCCGACCGCTGCGACGCTGCACGCGATCCATTACCATCAGGTCAACGTCGCCGAGCGGCAATCGGTGCTGGCCTCGCGCAAACGGGCCAGCGTGGACACTATTCTGGGGATTCCGCTGCTCGCCGGCCGCAACCTCGCGCCCAAGGAGATCCAGCAGGAGCTGGACAACAATCTGCAAGGCATTCTCGGCTATGTCATCCGCTGGGTCGAACAGGGCATCGGCTGCTCCAAGGTGCCGGATATCAACGATGTCGGCCTGATGGAGGACCGCGCGACGCTGCGCATCTCCAGCATGCATGTCGCGAACTGGCTGCATCACGGCATCTGCACGCAAGAACAGGTCACCGAGACCATGCAACGCATGGCCGCGGTGGTCGACCGCCAGAACGCCGACGATCCGGCCTACCGCAACATGGCCCCCGATTTCGAGTCCAGCATCGGCTTCCGGGCGGCCCGCGATCTGGTCTTCAAGGCTCGCCAGCAGCCCAGCGGCTATACCGAGCCCATCCTCCACGCGCGGCGCCGCGAAGCCAAACAGAAATACGCGGCGTAGGCGGCGACGCGGGCTGGAAAACCGATCAGGCCCCGGGAGTATCGTCCTCCGGGGCTTTTTTTATGTGTCTCGTCCCGGCGCCGACTATCGCGTGCCCCGCGCACGAAACCACGGAAGAATCCGGATAGCTCTGATCTGCCTTTTGCCCGCGTGGCGAGCGTCCAATTCCACTACTATTAAGTTATTGCCGAAGTATTTCCACAAACATATAATTGTAATCACAAAAAAGCCACGTTGACATCATACGATCGCAACCCAAAATCCATCGAATTACCACTGATGCATTCTGCCCGTGACTTGGGCCGGACAGTTATGCATAGTTGTATCTTGGCTGTCGCAAATAGTATTGTTTTTCCTTCATGGGTACCTATTCTTGCGGCACGAGCGGGGTTCGCCGATTGAAAGCGCGAAACCGGGAGAATGAAGCGTGGCAAGCGGTGTCGCGGCGTTTATTGAAAAGCTGGCTGCTGCCGACGATGTCGGGGCGATCTATGATCTTGTCGATGCCGAATTGCGGTCGAGAGGGTTCGACCAATTCGCCTATCTGATTCTCCAGCCGCCGGAAGGCCCCCTCGAACCTCTCTATATCGGCAGTTATCCGGAAGACTGGTCGACGCATTACCTCGACAGGGACTATGTAAACATCGATCCGGTCATGTCGGCCGCCACGGGTACGATTGCGCCTTTCGCCTGGAGCGACCTCTACGACCTGCAGCCCGGCGAGAGCCGTCAGCGGCTCATGCTGGACGAGGCGGGCGACTTCGGGCTGAGAAACGGGATGACCATTCCTGTGCATGGCCCCGCCCGCGCGTTCGCGACCTTCAACATTTCGGCGAACGTGAGTCCCGCAGAATCGGCAGCATTATGGAAGCTCCACAAATACGACCTCCATATCATCGCGCTGCACAGCCATGAAGAAATCATCAAGGCGGCCTATGCCGAGGCCAGGCGCAAACCGGTTCGCCTGGCGCCACGCGAACGCGAGTGCCTGCTGTGGACGTCCAGGGGCAAGACTGCATGGGAGATTTCCGTAATTCTGGGACTGTCGCAGGATACGGTGCTGCACTATCTGCGTTCGGCCAACGCCAAACTTGGCGTCAACAACAAGACCCATGCGGTGGTAAAGGCGATTATAACCGGGCTCATCGTACCGTAGCACCCGCAAACGCGTAATCCTGCACTGTCGAAAGCAACCCGCAAGAAATGGCGGGATGCCCTTTCGCGGTCTTTACCCTTCAATCGGGGCCGTAGCCGCCGGGAAGGGCAGGAAAGTGATCGATATCGTAACCAACGCGGATTCGGGTTCCCGCGCCGCCGATTTTCAGGACATGTTCCGCCTGCGCTATCGGGTGTTCAAGGAACGGCTGAACTGGGAAGTCGAAACGCAAGACGGCCTGGAAATAGACCGGTTCGACAGTCTGGATCCGGTTTATCTGATGGCGTTCGACCCGTCGGACCGGCTGGTCGGGACATGGCGCATGCTGCCGACGACGGGGCCGTACATGCTGCGCGACGTTTTCCCGGTTCTGCTCGACGGCATGAAGGCGCCCCGTCATCCGAAAACCTGCGAAGGCAGCCGCTTCGCCGTCGATTGCGACTATCTGGGCCGATCGGGGCTGGCGGCGCTCAGCCTGGTGACCAGCGAGATATTCTGCGCCGTCGTCGAGTTCTGCATCGCCAACGGCTACACCGAGGTCGTCACCGTCTATGACGCCCGGATCGGCCGGCTGCTGCCGCGGCTGGCCTGCGTTCCGAAATGGCAAAGCCGCCAGATGCGGATCGGCAACACCATCACCATGGCGGGGCGCTTCGACGCCAACCCGGCGGTTCTCAACCGGATCCGGGAAACCAACGGCATACAGGGCTCGGTTATCCGCCATGCGCCCTGGAAACTGGCCGAAGTCGCCGCTTGAGTAGAAAGGGCCTTTGACATGCGTGACGACGAACAAGACCCCGCGGAAGAAATTTCTTCGCCGGAAGCACTGGCAAGTGCGCTGGAATATCTTCATGCGGAGGCGAAGCTGTCCGGATTCGATTTCGTGGCGCATCTGATCCAGGTCGCGGCTGCGGCGATAGAGGATGAGGGATGTCAGGCCGACGAAACGGAAAACGGCGAGCCGCAACTCCTGGCGAATTCGCCCCCTAAACTTCGGCTGGTGCAGGGCGGCATATCGGAAAATGGCGCCCAGCCGGACAATACGGAAGGAACCGGATCATGACTGTGACGCAGGAATTCGACAGCCGGGTCCGGCCCGCGCGAAACGGACCGAAGGGCGCGCCGGTCGTCGGGATCGCCCATGAGCTTCGCAAGGACCCGCTGAACTATTTCGTCGGCCTGATGGAGGAGTATGGCGATGTCGTCGAGTTCAATATCGGCCTCACGCCCGTCGTCATGCTCAATAGTCCGGATGCGGTGAAGCATGTCCTCCAGGACAGGTTCGAGGATTACCCGAAGAGTCGCTTCTACCGCGCGTTCAAGCCGGTTCTCGGCCGCAGCATCTTTACCAGCACCGGCGAAACCTGGTTGTCCCAGCGTCGCACCGCCAGCCCCTGTTTCGGCGGCGCCCGCTTCGAGGTCATGGCCGAGCGCATTGTTGGCGCCACGGCCAAGATGCTCGACCGCTGGGACGGCTTCGATCGCGCGGGCGAACCCGTCGAGATCGTCCATGAAATGATGCGCCTGACGCTTGACGGCGTGACCCAGGCGCTGCTCGACATGGATTTCATCGAGAATTACGACGAGGTCCACGACGCGCTGACGGTCATCCTGCGCGAGACCGAGAAGCGCGTCTGGTCGGTCGCGCCGCCGCCGGACTGGTTCGCGCTGATGACCCGTCCGCGCTACCGGCAGGCGGTCGACACGATCGACCGGGTGGTGCGCGGCATCATCAACGAACGCCGCCGCAATCCGCGTGATTCGGACGGGCTGCTGACCACCCTGATCGAGGCGCATGACGCCGAGGGCTCGGGCGACGAGAGCCTGTTGAAGGACCAGGTCGTCGCCATGATTGCCACCGGCCATGAAAGCACCGCCTGCGCCCTGGCCTGGGCGTTTTATCTGGTGACGCAGCATGGGGACGTGCGCGACCGCCTCTATGAAGAAGTGGACAATGCGCTTGGCGGCCGCGATCCCCAGGCCGCCGACCTGCCGGCGCTGCAATATACCGGCATGGTATTCGAAGAGGCGATGCGCCTCTATCCGCCGGTATGGACCATCTCGCGCGTCGCGACGATGGACGACGAAGTCTCAGGGGTCAAAATTCCCAAGGGCACGACCGTGATGTTGAGCCCCTATGCGATGCACCGCAATCGGGACATCTGGCCGGAGCCGGAAAAATTCATGCCCGAGCGATTCCACCCCGACGCCGTGGCGCAAAGGCCGCGTTATTCCTATTTCCCCTTCGGTGGCGGCCCGCGCGTCTGCCTCGGCAACCGCTTCGCCATGATGGAGGCCAAGATCATGATGGCCATGGTGATCCAGCGCTATCGCCTGTCGGTCATGCCGGGCCAGGAGATCGTCGCCGAACCCATGATCACCCTGCGGCCGCGTAACGGCATCGCGATGGGCCTGGAAAAGCGGCGCTAAGCACCCTTCGGGCGGAAGGCCTTGATGACCGTCTCGTCGGTTTCCAGATAGGGGCCCTCGATCAGGTCGATGCAATAGGGAACGGCCGGGAAGACCGCGTCCAGGCATTCGCGGATCGATTTGGGCTTGCCTGGCAGGTTGACGATCAGGCAATGGCCGCGGATGCCGGCGGTCTGGCGCGACAGGATGGCGGTGGGCACGTAGTGCAGGCTCACCTGGCGCATCAGTTCGCCGAAGCCGGGCATCATCTTGTCGCACACGGCATGCGTCGCCTCGGGCACCAGATCGCGCGGCGCCGGGCCGGTGCCGCCGGTGGTGACGATCAGGCAGCAGCCTTCCCGGTCCGCCAGTTCGATCAGGTTTTGTTCCACCACCGTTCGGTCGTCGGGGATCACCCGGTAAACCGGCTGCCACACGCTGCGGAGGTAATCGTTCAGCGTATCGATGATGGCCGGACCCGATATGTCTTCGTAGACTCCCGCGCTGGCCCGGTCCGAGGCCGTCAGGATTCCTATCTTGATGTCCGTCACGGGCCGCCCCTGTCGATCGCTTCCGCTTTGCCCGGGCGGGGCCGCGAAAGCGGGCGACGCGCCGGATTATGCACTATTTCATTCCGGGGCATGGCTGTCACATGATACGGGAATCGGGCGGCAGTGACCGATCGCCGCAGTGCGGGCTTCGACCTTGGGCGCCGCTTTCCGTTTTTGTTTGCGAACCGGCTTTCATTACCGTTCAATGCGCCACCCGCCCGATGGCGTGGGTGGGCCAGTTCCTGACGGTTGCGGGGGCGAAAGGGCGCGTGGGGCGCGGCAGCTTCGCGGGGTGTGATAATTTCCACAAATCGGGACGGGAGAGGAAATGGCTGAAGCGAGGTCGGGCAGAGGTGCCAGAACGGGTGGCCGGCGCGGCCGCCGTGGTGACGGCGATGCGCCAGCCGCCGTCGCGCAGCCGGCCTGGCGGCAGCCCCGCAATCCCTATGCGCCGGTCGCCGCGGTTTCCGCCGACCAGCTGGAGGCGATCCATCTGGCTTCGCTCGGGGTGCTGGAGGAGATCGGCATCGATATTCTCAGCGCCGAAGCCAAATCCATTCTCAAGGCAGCCGGGGCCGATGTGGCGGCCGACGGCGACCGGGTGCGCTTCGACCGCGGGATGGTGGACGAGGCGATCGGCAAGCCGCCGGCGGAATTCACCCTGCATGCCCGTAATCCGGAACATTCGCTGCGGGTCGGCGGGGCCTGGATTGCCAATTGCGCGGTGGGCAGCGCGCCCAACGCACACGATATGGAAGGCGGGCGGCGACCGGGCAACAGCACCGATTTCCTGAATCTCATCAAGCTTATCCAGAAGCTCGACATCGTCCATATTATCGGCGGCTATCCGGTGGAACCGCTGGACCGCCACCCCTCGATCCGGCATCTGGATTGCCTGTCGGATTTCGTGACCATGACTGACAAGGTCTTCCATGCATATTCGCTGGGGCGCGAGCGAATTCGCGACGGCATCGAGATCGCCCGCATCGCCCGCGGCGTCGACGACGCGACGCTCGAGGCCGAGCCCAGCCTGATGACCATCATCAATTCAAACTCGCCCCTGAAGCTGGACGACTTCATGTGCGGTGGCGTCATCGAGATGGCGCGGCGCAACCAGGTGGTGGTGCTGACGCCTTTCACGCTGGCCGGCGCGATGGCCCCGGTGACGGTGGCCGGCGCGGTGACCCAGCAAAACGCCGAGGCGCTGGCCGGGCTGGTGTTGAGCCAGACCGTGCGGCCCGGCGCGCCCTTCGTCTATGGCGGTTTTACCTCGAACGTCGATATGAAATCCGGTGCGCCCGCCTTCGGCACGCCGGAATACATGCAGTCGGCCCTGCTGGGCGGCCAGCTAGCCCGGCGCTACGGCCTGCCGTACCGGTCGTCCAACGTCTGCGCCGCCAATACGGTGGATGCCCAGGCAGCCTACGAATCGGTATTTTCGCTCTGGGGCGCGGTCATGGGCGGGGTCAATATCCTCAAACATGCGGCTGGCTGGATGGAAGGCGGCCTGCAGGCCTCGTTCGAGAAGATGGTATTGGACGCGGATCTGCTGCAGATGGTCGCCGCCTTTCTGACGCCGCTGGAGGTGAACGACGATACCATGGCCATCGACGCGATGCGTGAAGTAGGGCCGGGCGGCCATTTCTTCGGCGCCGCCCATACGATGGAGCGCTATACAACGGCCTTCTATAACCCGTTGATTTCCGACTGGCGCAATTACGAGGCCTGGCAGGAGGCCGGCAGCCCGAACGCCTGTGAGAAGGCGAATCGGCTGTATAAGCAGTTGCTGGACGAATACGAGCAACCACCGGTCGACGATGCGGTCCGCGAGGAGCTGGAAGCCTTCGTCGCCCGCCGCAAGGAAGAGGGCGGCGCACCAACGGATTTTTGATTGAGGCGTCGGCGACGGTTGCCCGCAGAAGTGGACGGGAGTAACCTGCCGTGCATTCGCTCGGTTGCGATCCGGCCCGTGGCCGGGCAAACCGATGGCAACAAAGATTGTACAGGGAGTACATCATGAAAATCATGCGCAAATCGCGCCTGTGCGGCGCTTTGGCGGCCGCGGTCCTGGGGATCGCGCTCGTCACCGTTTCCCAGCCCGTGGCGGCCGAGACCGTCCTGCGGGTCGGCAATATGGGCGAGGCGGCCTCGCTCGATCCGCATTATGTATCCGGCACCTGGGAGAACCGCATCGTCGGCGATATGTTCCTGGGGCTAACCACAGAGGGGCCGGACGGCAAGACAGTCGCCGGTGCAGCGGAAAGTTGGACGATCAGCGACGACGGTCTGGTCTACAGCTTCAAGATCCGCGACCATGTCTGGTCCGACGGCACGCCGGTCACGGCGCATGATTTCGTCTATGCGATGCGCCGGATCCTGCATCCGGAAACCGCGGCGGAATACGCATCGCTGCTCTACACGGTCAAGAACGCCGAGGAGGTCAACACCGGCAAGGCGAAACCGGAGGCGTTGGCTGTCCGCGCGGTCGACGACCGGACTCTGGAGATCACCCTGGAAGGGCCGGCGCCGTTCTTCCTGGGCCAGCTTACCCACTATACAGCCTATCCCGTGCCCAGGCATGTGGTTGAGGAAGCCGGCAAGGAGTGGAGCAAGCCGGGGACCCTCGTCTCCAATGGCGCCTATATGCTGGCCGAGTGGCTTCCCAACACCCACGTCAAGCTGGTTAAAAACCCGAAATTCTATGACGCGGCGAATGTCTCGATAGATACCGTGATCTTTTACCCGCAGGAGGACCGCACGGCGGTGCAAAAGCGTTTCCGTGCCGGTGAGATCGATGTCGCAACCGATTTCGCCTCCGACCAGATCGACTGGTTGAAGGCCAATCTGCCGAATGAGACCCGCATCGCGCCTTATATCGGCACCTATTACTATCCGATCAACACGCGCAAGCCGCCGTTCGACGACAAGCAGGTTCGCCTCGCCCTGTCGATGGCGATCGATCGCGAGACGATCATGGACAAGGTGATGAAAACCGGCGAGATACCGGCCTACAGTTTCGTGCCGCCGGGCACGCTGAACTACGGTGAGCCGTCCTATGCGCCGTTCAAGGGGCTGAGCCAGGAAGAGCGCGTCATGCGGGCCAAGGGGATGCTGGCCAACGCCGGATTCGGGCCGGACAACCCGCTCAAGCTGCAGCTTCGCTACAATACCTCCGAGAACCACAAGCGCATTGCCGTGGCGGTCGCTTCGATGTGGAAGAAGATCGGCGTTCAGACAGAACTGTTCAATACCGAGGTCAAGGTGCATTACGCCGACCTCAAGCAGGGAAATTTCGACGTTGCCCGGGCGGGCTGGATTGCCGACTACAACGACCCGCAGAATTTCCTCTATCTGCTGGAGACCAGGACCGGGGCGCATAATTATGGCGGCTACTCGGTCAAGGAATTCGACGACCTGATGGAGAAGGCTTCCCGCACCGCCGACCTCGACGCCCGCGCCAAGCTGATGGCGGAAGCCGAGGCCATCGCGATGGCGGACCAGCCGGTGATGCCGATCTACTATTACGTCTCCAAGAATCTGGTCGCCCCGCATGTGAAGGGCTGGGTCGACACCATTAGAGATGTCCACCGTACACGGTATCTGAAGGTGGAACGGTAGAAACATCCGGTGCGGGGCGGGGCGTCCGGAAAGGTCGTCCCGCCCCAAAGCCGTTTGATCCGCCATGTTTCGCTATATCCTGGGGCGCCTGCTGAGCGCGATTCCGACGCTGCTGATCATCGTCACCATCGCGTTCTTCATGATGCGGCTGGCGCCGGGCGGCCCGTTCGACCGCGAGCGCACCCTGCCGCCGGAGATCGAGGCCAACGTGCTGCGCGCCTACGATCTCGACAAGCCGTTGCTTGACCAATATCTGAGCTATGTCGGCAATGTGCTGCGCGGCGATTTCGGCCCTTCATTCAAGTTCCGCGACTTCACGGTCAATGACCTGATCCTCGCCGGTTTTCCGGCCAGCCTGCAGATCGGATCGATGGCGCTGATCCTGGCGGTGCTGTTCGGGGTGTCCCTGGGAACCGCCGCAGCCCTGCGCCAGAACAGCCGGGTCGATTACGCCGTCATGACGCTGGCGATGACCGGAATCGCAATCCCCAATTTCGTCATGGCGCCGTTATTGACCCTGATCCTCGGGGTCTATCTGTCGCTGCTGCCGGTCGCCGGCTGGGGCGGCGGCGCCGCGGTCAACAAGATCCTGCCGGTGGTCGCGCTGGCGTTGCCGCAGATCGCCTATATCGCGCGGCTCACCCGCGGCAGCATGATCGAGGTGCTGAACGCCAACTATATCCGCACCGCCCGTGCCAAGGGGCTGCGCGAGCGGCTGGTGGTCAACCGCCACGCGCTCAGGGGCGCGCTGCTGCCGGTGATCTCCTATCTCGGTCCCGCGACCGCGGCGGTGGTGACCGGCTCGGTGGTGATCGAGACGATTTTCGATATTCCGGGGATCGGCCGCTACTTCGTCCAGGGGGCGCTCAACCGGGATTATCCGCTGGTGATGGGAACCGTGATCTTCTATGCGCTGCTGATCATCGTCCTCAATCTGATCGTCGACATGCTCTATGCCTGGCTCGACCCGAAGGTGAGGCTCGATTGATGATGATGGTGCATCTCACCCGCGACAGCGACGCGCTGGCCGGACTTGTCGAGGTCAAGGGCCGCAGCCTGTGGCAGGACGCCCTGACCCGCCTGCTGCGGAACCGCGCGGCGGTCGCTTCGATGGTCGTGCTCGGTATTATCGCGGCGATGGCGATCCTGGCGCCCTGGCTCAGCCCGCATCCCTACGACGAGATTTACTGGGACCGCATCCAGATGCCGCCGGATTTCGCCAATGCGCACTGGTTCGGCACCGACGGCAACGGGCGGGACCTTTTCGTCCGCACGCTCTATGGCGCGCGGGTCTCGCTGATGGTCGGCATCCTGGCGACCGGGGTCAGCCTGATCATCGGCGTCAGCTACGGCGCGACCGCGGGATTTTTCGGCGGGCGCATCGACAATGTCATGATGCGCTTCGTCGATATCATGTATTCGCTGCCCTTCATGTTCTTCGTGATCCTGCTGATGGTGATATTCGGGCGCAACATCTGGCTGATCTTCATCGCGCTCGGCGCCGTCGAATGGCTGACCATGGCCCGCATCGTGCGCGGCCAGACCCTGTCGGTGAAGCGCCGCGAATTCATCGAGGCGGCGCACGCCGCCGGCGTCGGCAATTTCACCATCATCTTCCGGCACATCATTCCCAACGTGCTGGGGCCGGTGATCGTCTATATGACGCTGACCATCCCGCAGGTCATCCTGACCGAGAGTTTCCTGTCCTTTCTCGGCCTCGGTGTGCAGGAGCCGCTGACAAGCTGGGGCGTGCTGATCTCGGAAGGCGCCCGGGTCATGGAGGGCGCGGCCTGGATGCTGATCTTCCCGGCGGGTTCCCTGGCGGTGACATTATTCTGTTTCAATTTCGTCGGCGACGGGTTGCGCGATGCGCTCGACCCGAAGGATCGCTGAACGATGAGTTCCGTGCTTGAAGTCCAGGGTCTGGATATCCGTTTCGTCACGACCGAAGGCGAGGTCAGCGCGGTCAACAACGTATCGCTCGCGATCGACGAGGGCGAGAGCCTCGGCGTCGTCGGTGAATCGGGCTCCGGCAAGACCCAGCTTTTCCTGTCGGTGATGGGGCTTCTGGCGCGCAATGGCCGGGCGAGCGGCCGCGTTCGCTATCGCGGGCAGGACATCCTCAATCGCCCGGCGCGCGAACTCAACGACCTGCGCGGGTCGAAGATCTCGATGATTTTCCAGGACCCGATGACCTCGCTGAATCCTTATCTGAAGATTTCGCGGCAAATGACGGAAGGGCTGGTCGAACATGGCGGGGTGAGCGAGGCCGAGGCGCGCCGCCGTGGCATCGAGCTGCTCGAACGGGTCGGCATTCCCGAGGCCGCCAGCCGTTTCAACATGTATCCCCATGAATTTTCTGGCGGCATGCGGCAGCGGGCGATGATCGCCATGGCGCTGATGTGCGGGCCGGAACTGCTGATCGCGGACGAGCCGACCACCGCGCTGGACGTGACGATCCAGGCCCAGATCCTCGACCTGATGGCGGGGCTGCGGCGCGATATCAACGCTGCCGTGGTCTTGATCTCCCATGATCTCGGTGTAGTCGCCGGGCTGTGCGACCGGGTGATGGTGATGTATGCCGGCCGCGTCGTGGAGACGGGCCCCGTCCGCGATATTTTCCACGATCCCCAGCATCCCTATACGCAGGGCCTCGTGCATTCCATGCCGCGACTGGACGAGGCGAAGGCCGAAACGCTGGCGACCATACCGGGGCAGCCGCCGAACCTCCAGTCGCTGCCGCCCGGCTGTCCGTTTTGCGAACGCTGCAGCCATGCCAGCGAGCGCTGCCGCATCGATATACCGCTGCTGCGCGATCTGGGCGGCGGCCGCAGCAAGGCCTGCCATCTGGAGACCGCGCCATGACCGGCCCGATCCTTTCCGTCCGCGATCTCAGGGTCCATTTCCCGGTCCATGTCCGCGGCGGGCTGTTCGGCCGCCGGGTGCCGCTGAAGGCGGTCGACGGGGTCAGCTTCGACCTGACGCCGGGCGAGACCCTGGGCATCGTCGGCGAGTCCGGCTGCGGCAAGTCAACGCTTGGCCGCGCCGTCCTGCAGCTCATAGAGCCGACGGCGGGCGACGTTATCTGGCTGGGACAGGGGATCGCGGGGTTGAATGCCAGGGCGATGCGGCCGCGGCGCCGCGAGATGCAGATCATCTTTCAGGACCCGCTGGCCAGCCTCGACCCGCGCATGACTGTCGGCCAGGTCGTCGGTGAGCCCCTGCGCACCTTCAACCCCGGCATGCCGCGCGAAGAACTGCGCGGGCGGGTCAAGGACATGCTGGCGAAGGTCGGACTCTCGCCGCAGATGATCAACCGCTATCCGCACGAATTTTCCGGCGGCCAGTGCCAGCGCATCGGGGTCGCCCGCGCGATGGTCCTGCACCCCAAACTGATCGTCTGCGACGAGCCGGTCTCGGCGCTCGATGTCTCGATCCAGGGGCAGATTATCAACCTGCTGATGGAATTACAGGCCGAATTCGGCATGTCGCTGATCTTCATCAGCCACAACCTTGCCGTCGTGCGCCATATCAGCCATCGCATCATGGTGCTCTATCTCGGCCGGGTCATGGAAATCGCCGACCGCGACACGCTCTACCGCGCGCCGCGCCACCCCTACAGCAAGGCGCTCATTTCCGCCGTGCCGATCCCCGATCCGGACCTCGAACGTGCCAAACAGCGCATCGTGCTGGCGGGCGACCTGCCGTCACCGCTGGCGCCGCCGTCCGGCTGTGTCTTCCGGACCCGCTGCCCGCTTGCGGTCGAACGCTGCGCCGTGGAAACGCCGGAACTGGAAGACGCCGGCGCCGGCCAGCAAGTCGCCTGCCACCGGTGGCGCGAATGAGGCGGCAGCCTGTGCCGCCGATAGCCGGTCCTTACCTCCCTGGCGCGATCTGCTAAACTTGCCGCAAGGACTGCCAACTGACCAATTGGAGGCGACAATGAAATTTCAGGTAAGGCGGCTGGATGAGGGTGATGCCCGGGCCTATCGCGACATCAGGCTGCAGGCGCTGGAGGAATATCCCGAGGCTTTTCAGGCGACATATGAATCGGCGCTCGACCTGCCGCTGGAGGCCTATGCGGTGCGCTTGCAGATGTACGCCCTGTTCGGCGGGTTTATCGGCGACGAGCTGAAGGGATTCCTCGGGTTCACGCCGCTGCGCAACCCGAAAATCGCCCATAAGGGCCTGTTGTGGGGCATGTATGTGCAGCCCGATGTCCGCGGGTCCGGGCTGGCCGAG
>CAMYNJ010000015.1 GCA_947259795.1 uncultured Alphaproteobacteria bacterium
CTCCCAATGGCAAGGCGTCGATGAGTTCGGCCTGACCTTCGCTTTCGATCCCACCGACCCCGAGGTGGAAATCCAGCAGTGCGCCGGTTGCCATTCTCGGCGCGAACCCATTGGCGACGCTAGCCCTTCCGTCGGCACGCCCTTCGCCGACAGCTATCGCCTTGCGGTCCTGCGGGACGGGCTGTACCACCCGGACGGCCAGATCCTCGATGAGGTCTATGTGTACGGCTCGTTCCTGCAGTCGAAGATGTATGCGAAGGGCGTGCGCTGCAGCAATTGCCATGAGCCGCATTCGGGCGAGGTGAAGGCGGCGGGCAACGCCATCTGCACCCAGTGCCACAGCGCGGCGGGCAACCCCGAATTCCCGACGCTGAAACGCGCCGCCTACGATGGCCCGGAGCACCATTTCCACGAATCGGGCACGCCGGCGGCGCAGTGCGTGAGCTGCCATATGCCCGAGCGCCTCTACATGGTCGTGGACGGCCGGCGCGATCATAGCTTTCGAGTCCCGCGGCCGGACCTCTCCGTCGATATTTCCGTGCCGAACGCCTGCACGGACTGCCATTCGGATCGGCAGGCCGCATGGGCGGCCGAGCAGGTCAAGCTCTGGTATCCGAACGGCCGTTCCGGCGAGCCGCATTACGGCCAGGTTATCGCCAGGGCACGCACCGACATGGGCGATAGCGTTCAACGCCAGCTCATCGCTCTTGCGCTGAACACGGACCAGCCGGGCATCGTCCGGGCGACGGCACTTCAACTCATGGCCGCGGCACCGACTGCCTGGGCTGCCGACCGAACAGCGACCCTTCTGGACGATTCCGATGCGACGGTGCGCGGCGCTGCGATCCGGGTCCAGGGCGCCGCATCACCTCCGGTTCGGGCGCAACGAGTCCTGCCCGGTTTGTCGGACGAGATGCGCTCTGTCCGAATTGAGGCGGCCCGGAACCTTCTCGACATACCGGTTGCCCGTTATCCGCCGGCAATCGCCAGATCGCTTCGCGCTGCCATGGGGGAATATCAGGCGTCCCTGATCGCGAAGGCGGATTTTCCGGAGGCGCAGATGGCGATCGGAGGGACTGCGCTGGTGCTCCGAAATTTGCCGGCAGCGGAGCAAGCATTCGGCGAAGCGGCGAGCATGGACCCGCAACGCGCCGACGCGTGGACGATGGTGGCGCGATTGCAGGTTCGGCGCGGCGCCCTGGACGAGGCTCAAGGGACACTCGAACGGGCGGTTGCGGCGAACCCTCCGGACGGCATGCTGCACCAGTCCCTTGGCAATATCCTGGTCATGGCCGGGAAGAACAGCGAGGCCGTGGCTCCGCTTGAGACGGCGGCACGTCTTATGCCGGGTGATGCCATGGTCGCGGCGGACCTCGGTGTCGTTCTATCGAACCTCGGTGAACATGGTCGCGCTGCCGAAATTCTTCACGAGACTGTCGGGAGTATGGCCGAAACCGCGGACACGCTTTATGCTCTGATCGTCAGCTTGGCGGCTCTGGGCGATTTGACGGCGGCCGAACCTGTCGTGCGCAAACTGGAGACCGACTATCCCGCAAGCCCCCTGGGGCGTCAGGCAAGACAGCTCGTCAGCGGAAGGTGAAGTCGGCGTCGCCGAAGATCATGGGAAAGGGGTTCGGCAGAATGCGAAAGACTTTCGGCGCCATCTTCGTGCTGGTTTTCTTGTTAGCCCCATCCAATGCGATGGCCCAGCAGATTACAGCCGATGCCACGCCGCCTGTCTCGCCCACGGCAGAGGCCCTGGCGAATCTCTCCGCCGAAGAGCGGGCGGAGCTACTTTCCCGCCTGTCCGACGAACAGGCCCGTGTGCTGTTGTCGGCGTATCTGAAGGCAGGTGCGGGGTCGAGGGCAGATGCGTCGGAGTCCGCGATCGAGCAGCTCGAGGCGCAGAGCGAGCGCTTTCAAGAGAACTTCGCCGCGGCCCTGAGCGCGGCGCCGCAGTTGCCGCTGCTCCCTGCGCTCGTCTATGACCGGCTGACCGAAGGCCGCAGTCCGCTGCATCCCCTTTGGATACTTGTTTTCCTCGCCGTCATTCTGGGCGTCGGCTATGGCGGCGAGCGCGTTTTCATGCGGATGCTGGCGCCGCTCAAGACGCGTCTGGCGGCAACAGTTCCCGAAGCCGATTTCCTGGCACGCTTCGCCCGAATCTCGAGCCTGCTGATACTGGATCTGCTCGGGCTGGCTCTGTTTGCCGCTACAGCGTTGGCCCTGTTTCTGTTTGCATACCAGGGGCATGAGCCTACGCGGCTGTTCGTCCTCACCCTGCTGTCGGCCTTTGTTCTGCTTCGCTTCGTCATCATTGTCTCGCGCTCGGCGTTCGGCCTGGGCGATGGACCGCTGCGGCTGGTTCCCGTCGGCGCCGACGATGGCCGGACAGCGCACCGCTATGTCGTCGCTGCCGGCGCGGTCGGCGCTTTCGGTTTTCTGGGCTGCGATCTGTTGCGAATGTATGGCCTGGATGAACCAGCGCACCGGTTGATGACCTTCGTCGTCGGGACTCTGTTCATCCTTGTAATCCTGGTCGGGGTATGGCGGGCACGGCACGGCATCGCCGACGCGATCCTGCCACGCGTCGAGGCGGGCGAATCCGGAACAAGCCCTCTCCAGGCCATCGTCAGCCTATGGCATCTGCCGGTGATGCTGTACCTGCTGGGCGTCTATGGGATGGCCGTGTTCAATGGCTTCTCGGAAGCGGTTTCCGGGACCTACGCCGCGGTAGCGAGCGTTCTGCTGATCGCCGCCTTGCCCCTTGCCGATCGCTTGCTGTGCAGCGCCACGGACCGACTTTTGGGTTCTGAAGCGGCCGCCGCCGATGCCTCGCGCGCGATTCTGCGCCGGGCGATTCATATTCTGGTCGGGCTGGTCGCCGTGATCGTTCTTGCTGCGATCTGGAAGGCCGACATTTTCGCTGTCACCGGTGCCGGGTTCGGCGGCCGGATCGCGCGGGCGGCTCTCGACATCGCGCTAACGGGATTCGTCGGCTACGTGGCTTGGGGATTGCTGAACGCCGCGCTCGCCCGCCACATGCCCGAAGAGGCGGAGGCCGAAGTCGGCGGCCATGAGGGTGGTGGAGAAGGCACGACCCGGGCAGGCACCGTGCTGCCGCTATTCATGCGGTTCGCCCAGATTTCAATTGCCGTCATCGTGGTGATGGTCGCCCTCTCGGCCCTCGGGGTGAACATCGGGCCGCTGCTGGCCGGCGCCGGCATCGTCGGCATTGCCGTGGGGTTCGGTGCGCAGACACTCGTCCGCGACCTTGTCTCAGGCCTGTTTTTCCTGATCGACGATGCATTCCGGCGCGGCGAGTATGTCGACATCGGCAGCGTCAAGGGCACGGTGGAGCGGATCAACATGCGCTCCATGGTGTTGCGGCACCATCTGGGACCGTTGCATACTGTCCCCTATGGGGAAATCCAGCACCTGACCAATTTCAGCCGCGACTGGGTGATCATGAAGCTGGTGTTCCGGGTGGGCTATGATACCGACGTGAACAAGGTAAAAAAGATCTTCAAACGAATCGGCCAGGAGATGCTGGAACATCCGGAAATGGGCAAGGATTTCATCGAACCCTTCAAGAGCCAGGGCGTCAAGGCGATGGAGGAATCGGCGATGATCGTGCGCGGCAAGTTCATGGCCAGGCCCGGGACGCAGTTCCAGATCCGCAAGGAACTCTACAACCGCGTCCAGAAGGCCTTCCAGGAGAACGGCATAGAATTCGCCCACCGCCGCGTCACGGTGGATTTGCCGTCTGATCTTGACCTTTCCCCGGAGAAAAAGAAAGAGATCGCCGAAGCAGCCGGCGCCGCGGCACTGGCTGACGATGAAGAAAAACAAGGTCGCCCCTGACCGCTTTTATGGAGGATGGACTTCATGTGGCTTGAATATGCTTCTCTGGGTATCCTGATCGTCGGAATGACGCTGGTGTTTTATACCTTCGTTTACATCCACGACATTCCGTACATGATCGCCAAGAGGCGGAATCATCCGCAGGTGGAAGCCATTCACGTCGCCTGCTGGCTTAGTCTGTTCACGATCCATGCGCTGTGGCCACTCGTGTTCCTTTGGGCGGTATCCAAAAGCAACCCGATCAAAGTTTCCGTGCCGGATACGCAGGAGCTTGAAGAACGTCTGCTCGAACGTATTGCCGCGATGGAAAGCCGCCTCAACCAAATCGAGGGAAGCCGGAACAGCGCGACCCCGGAGTCCGGCTCATGATCGAACTCATTCTCGGTACATATGGTGCGCTCTGCTGGCTTCTGTTCAAGAAATTCCGGGTTATTCCGGTGAATAGCTACACCGTGTTTACGGCCATTGGCATCGGGGCGGTTATCCTGGGCATGCTCACCCTTCTGCTCATGATGTTTCATCCCGCGTCCAACGATGCCCGAACCCTGGCCTTCACCACACCGGTCGTCTCGCAGGTGCGCGGCGTCGTGATCGATGTCCCGGTGACTCCGAACCAGCCGCTGGAGAAGGGCGACGTCCTGTTTCGTGTCGACCCGGCACCATACCGGCATGAAGTCGAGCGGCTCGAGGCAATGCTGGCGAACGCCCAGACGGGCGTCGCCCAGATCGAAGAACGGCTCAGGGCCGCTGAATCGACGACCAGGCAGGCCCGCGCAGAGCTGCTCGCATCGAAATCCGAGCTCGATAAACAGGCGCGCGATGCCCTGGACCAGGCCGGCGCTGCGGTTGACCGGGTCATGTCGGAACTCGACCTCGCCCGCAAGGACGAGCAACGGTATCGGACCTTGCTGGAGCGGGGTTTTGCCCCGCGCCAGCAGTATGAGGAGATGCAGCAGCGTGTCGCCAGCCTCGAAGCCCAACTGAGGCAGGCTAAATCCGCCGAGCGGCAGGCCACCGAAAGACTGGGGTCCGGCGGCGACCGCATTCGCTCGGTGCAGGAACGGCTTCGCGTCGCCGAGGCGCAGGAGCGTGAGGCCCGCCTGGCCGTCGACGCCCGGAGCGACGGCGTCAATCCCGAGGTCCGCCGGATAACCGCCGAGCTCGACCGCAAGCGCTGGGAGCTGGAGAACACCGTTACGCGGGCGCCCGCGGACGGATTCGTCACCCAGTTGACCCTGCGCCCCGGTCAAATGGCGGTGCCCTTGCCGCTCGCCCCGGTCATGGTGTTCGTGCATGACGAGGAAGCGGTCCTGGGGGCCAGCTTCCCGCAGAATGTGATCGCCGGAATCAAACCCGGCCTGGAGGCCGAACTGGCCTTCAAATCCCATCCGGGCCGCATATTCAAGGCGAAGGTATTGCATGTCCTCCCCGCCATAACGGAGGGGCAGCTGAGGGCCGGGGGACAGCTCCTGTCATTGCCGTCCGGCCGCGCCCCAGGCCGCATACCGGTGGTCTTCAGCTATGGCGAGGATGTGGCGGCGCTTCGGCTGCCGGCGGGTTCGCAGGCGACGGTCGCGGTCTACACCGAGCGAATGCACGCCCTCCAGATCGTGCGCAAGATCCTGCTGCGGATAAAGAGCTGGGAGAACTACATCTTCGTCCCATGAGATTGGCGGTGGCAGCGCGCTATCCAGGGCCCGGCAGTGTGGGTGGACGTTTGGTGGCATTGCTGGTGAACTGCCGGAATTGGGCGGAAAGGAGTCGAGGCGTTGTTCGGTGGCCAGATCCTGCTGGGGACATGCATTATCGCTTTGACGGTGGTCGTTCACGCCGTCGGCGTCATTGCGCTGATCCGATTGTTGCGCGGAAAAGTCTTTCCCAAGGATCGCCATCCCAGTCTGTTTCGAATGGTCCGCGTGCTGGTGTTCACAGTGCTGGCCCTCTTTTTCGTGCACACCATCGAGATCTGGCTCTGGGCCCTCCTTTATGTCTGGCTGGGGGCCTTCGAGATCATGGAGCACGCGCTGTACTTCTCGACCGTGACCTTCACGACGCTGGGGTACGGCGACATCACTCTCTCGCCGCGTTGGCGGCTGCTGAGCTCGTTCGAGGCTGCGAACGGCGTGATCCTGTTCGGTGTCAGCACCGCCTTCGTGTTCGCCTTGATCCAGCGCATGTACCAGGCGTGGCCTGAAAGCTACCCCGATTGAAGAGCACGGCCGACATGGAAACGACGGCTAGCTCGATTCAAAGGTCGTAGAATGCCCGTAGAGCTTGCTGAGCGGCACCGCGCTGATGCCGTGGGCGACGACGCTGATCATGATCGTCAGCACGATCACCGATAGCACCCGTTCGTTGCCCGCGACGCCGATTGCCCCAACGACCATCAGCAGGTAGAGCACCGAGGCAATGCCGCGCGGCCCGAACCAGCCGATGAAGGCGATCGATCGCCAATCGAGCTTTGTGCCCGCGAGGCACAGGGCGACCGGGATCATGCGTATGACGGTCAGGCTTGCTAATGCATAGATGATTTCCGCGAGGTGCCAGTATTCCAGGGCGGCTGGAACCATGACCAGGCCAAAGACCAGAAACACGAACAAGGACAGTTGCGTTCCCTCCGCCTCGCCGAATTCTTGAATCCGATGTCGAACTTCCGGGGTTCGCGTGCCGAGGGCGAGTCCGGCACAGAACGCGGCAATGAAGCCATTGCCATGCACCAGTTCGGCGAGGGAAAAGGCGAGGATGGCGATGGACGCGGCGGAGAGCCGTTGGAAAGTCGGCTCCATCCATCCGCGCCGGGAGGCATGCTCGACCACGCGGCCGCCCAGCCAACCCACGAGCGCGCCGACCACAGGTCCCAGGGTCAACTGCAACGCCATGAAATTCAGCCACGTCCGGTCGCCGTGACCAGCTTCGGCGCCGAGCGCCGCGATGCATACCAGGACCGGCGGCAGGGCGACGCCGTCATTGATGCCGCTTTCGACGCTAATGGACTGGCGGATCCGATCCGGGACAAATTCGCGACAGAATCAAGGCAATCAGCGCGATGCCCCAAATACTGATGGCATCGAAGACTGCGACACCGACCAACGTTCCGAGAAGCATCGTTAGCGGCAGCCCGATCACGAGCAATCGGACCGAGATTCTCGGCCGCCCGCGAAGCAGTGCCTTCAAGTCGATCAGCGACCCATCGATGAACAAGATCAGGATCAGGGTGATTTCGGCAACGAGCCTGACCAGATCGCCCGTTGGATGAACTGCGAAAAGACCGACGCCGAGCGGGCTGACGGCGATGCCGACAATCATGAAGACCATTGGTCCGGTGATGGTCCAGCGCTCGGAGACACGGGAAACCAGGCCGAACAGGAAGATCAGCAGCGCGGTGAAAATGAGAACCTGATGATTATGCATGACGACGCCGCCCCGTTCCGGATTCCGACAAGATCTATGCCAGAGCCTGTGAATGCTTCGACATCCGCTTGTTCGGCGCGCCCCGCGCCCTCAGAAATACAGCGAGATATCCCGGTGCTCGGACAGGCAGCCGACGATGGCCTTTACTTCCGTGTCGGGCAGTCTGGATTGCTGGCGCAGGCCGATGGTGTCGCGGATGGCGGTCTCGTAGGCATCCAGGCCGGGCAGCAGTCGGTCTCTGGCCTGGGCTCGCCACTCCATCTCGCCGGCATGGGCGGCCAGCGCCTGGTCGACGAAATCCAGCGCAGCCTCGGGGTCCGGCGTCCTCGCCTTGATCGCGCGGCGTCCCTTGGCCAGCAGCGAGCGGATATCGCGGGCGCCCTCGATATCACCGACCAGCCTTTCGATCTCCTTGAAATTCTCCTCGGCCTCGTCCACGTCCGCGTTCCGGACGGCATCCTTCAGCCCCTCGATATCGCCGCGCAGCGCCGCCAGCCGGTCGGTCGCGGCGACGATCGCGACGATCTCGCCGATCGGCCCATAGGCGGCATCGACATTACGGCGGTAGGATTTGCGCGCACTGTCCTCAGTCTTCTGGAGCGCCTGCATGGCCTTGCTCTCGTCGGCCCAGCCCGCCGGGATTTGCGTCTCCAGATCTTTCCTGACCGCCTCCAGTTGCCGGATATGCGTTTCGAGGTTGGGCAGATCGGCCTGTTCCTCCGCGGACGCGCTGGACAGGCGCGATATCCGGCCCTCGATCTCCGTGATCTCGGCAGTGACCCGCCGCATATCCCGCTGGATGGTGCGAACCCGGTTCAGCAGCGGCCGGTAGGCGTCGGTCTTGGCGGCGACGGCGGCCGTCGCCGCGCGCACCTCTTCGACCAGGTCGAAGGTTTTCGCAGCCTGGCCGAACGCGTTCGCGGCGTCCTTCCGCAGATCATCCGGCAGGTAGGAAAGGTCCATCTGCGCGGCCTTGTCGATGGCGGCCATAAGCTCGGCTCCGCGCGCGTCATACTGCCGGAACAGGTAGTCCTCCAGGCAATATTGCAGTTTCGGGTTCTGCGGCGGCGGCGCCGTGTCGGAGGTCAGCGAAATCCGGTTCGGCAGGTAATTCACCATCCAGGGCGCCGCGCCGACGATCGCCAGGCCGACGAGTTGCAGGCAGATGAAGGCGACGACACCCTTGTAGATCTGGATCGTGCGCACGGCCGCCGGCGCCACGCCGCGCAGATAGAACAGCGCGAAGCCGAAGGGCGGCGTCAGGAACGAGGTCTGGATGTTCAGGCCGATCATCACGCCCAGCCAGACGGCGGTGATGTTGGCGGACGGGTCGGCCAGCAGGATCGGGGCGACGATCGGCACCACGACCACGGCGATTTCGATGAAGTCCAGGAAGAAGCCGAGGACGAAAATCACCGCCATCACGATAATGAACTGGGCCCAGAACCCGCCGGGCAGGCCGGTCAGGAAGTCCTTCACCAGGTCCTCGCCGCCGAACCCGCGGAAGGCCGCGGTCAGCATCGCCGCGCCCAGCAGGATGATGAAGACCAGCGAGGTGGTCTTGGCGGTCTCCACCATGACGCCGCGCAGCGTGTCCTCGATCCTGAGGGTCCGCCAGCCGCTCCAGACCACCGAAAGGGTGAAGGCTGCGGCCGCGACGATGGCCAGGACCAGCACGAAACTGTCGGTCCCGGTCACGATATTCTTGACGTTGATCGGATGGATATTGGCGATCAGCGCCAGCGCGACGACCGAGGCGATGGACAGCAGGGCGGGCCGGTAGGCGCCGCGATGGCCCTCGCGCAGGCGGTAGCCGGCCATGATCGTCGCGCCCACCGCGCCGATGGCACCGGCCTGGTTCACGGTCGCAATGCCCATGATGATGGAGCCCAGCACGACGAAAATCAGGGTCAGCGGCGGCACCAGGATCAGCAGTACGCGCTGGGCGAAGCGCCAATCGTATTTGCCGTCGAAATGCACCGCCGGTGCCAGATGCGGCCGCAGCAGCGAGGTCACCAGGATGAAGACCATATAGAGCCCGACCAGCACCAGCCCCGGTACGAAGGCGCCCATGAACATATCGCCGGCGCTGGTCGACACGATGTCGAATTCCGACGGCATGGAGACCTGGCCCGTGGCGTCCTTGAACAGGCCCTTGCGGGTGGTGCTGGCCTGGTCGACGGCGCTGGCCAGCTGGTCGGCCAGGATGATCAGCACGATCGACGGCGGGATGATCTGGCCCAGCGTACCGGATGCCGCAATGGTACCGGTCGCCAGCGAGTTGGAGTATTTGTTGCGCATCATGGCGGGCAGCGAAATCAGCCCCATGGCCACCACGGTGGCGCCGACGATGCCGGTCGTGGCGGCCAGCAGCGCGCCGACGAATACCACCGAAATGCCCAGGCCGCCCGGGACCGGGCCGAACAGCTGCGCCATGGTCACCAGCAGGTCCTCGGCGATCTTCGAGCGCTGCAGCATGATGCCCATGAATACGAACAGCGGGATCGCTATCAGCGTATCGCGCTCCGCCTCCCAGTAAATCCCGCGGAAATTCGTGACGCCGGCCGTCAGCCATTGCACCGGGCCGCCCTGGGCGAAATAGGCGCTGGCGTCGCCCGCGATCAGCCAGCCGAAGAAAGCCGCGGCGCCGATGGCCAGGATCGCCGAACCGGGCAGGGAGAAGGCCACCGGAAACCCGGACCCCAGGGCCCAGATCATCAGGACTATCAGCAGCAGGAGGAAAACCAGTTCCATGATGGTGTCTTGCGTTCCCTGTATGGATCTATTGTATGATTTCGATGGCCAGCTTGCGTTTGCCCGGGTCGCCACGGTAATCGGCGATGCCTTCCAGCAGGTAGGCCGCGAACTGCAGCGTCATCGTAACCGCGAAGATCAGCAGGTAGCCGGCCAGCAAATATTTCACATACATGCCGAAACCGGATTGCGAAACTTCCAGGCGCAGGATCGGGCTGGTGATGATGGCGGTGGACTGGCCCATGCCGACGACCAGGATCACCCAGCACAACGGCAGGCCCAGCAGCAGCGACCCCGCCGCGTTGACGATGCCCTTGGTTTTCTCGGCAAAGCCGGAATAGAGCACGTCGACCCGCACATGGCCTTCCTCGATCAGCGTATAGGCGCTGGAAAACAGGAACAGCCCGCCATACCAGAAGCGCACCATGTCGCCCATGAAGGCCTGTTCGTAGGAAAAGACGAAACGTGAGACGACGATCTGCAGTTCGGCCACGACGACCAGCAGCGCCAGCCAGGTGAAGCCCAGCGTCCGCGTGACCGCCGCGAGGATCAGCGACAGGACGATCAGGGGAAAATGGACGTAAGGCGCGCGGAACTGGCTGCGGCCAAGCTGGGTGGTTATGTCCGCACCGACGAAGAACTCCAGCAGCTCCTCGACCCGCAGGAAGGAAATAAGCGCATCGGCGATGCCGACCAGAAACACCACCCAGAAGGCGAACCGGGCGATATAGGCGGCGATGGCGGAAATCGCCAGATCGTCCTGGCGCAGGGTGCGGTTCCTGGTTTTCAGCACGAAGACCGCCGGCGCCACCACCGACAGCAGATATATCAGCGCCTGGACCCAGGCCGTAGCGCTGGCCTCCGGCCCGAAGGCGGCGCCGGCGCCCGGCCATTCACGCCAGAACGTCAGGTAGATATTGAACAGATACGCAAACAGCGTACCGACGATAGTCCAGCCAATGAAGCGAACGCCCAGAACGGAGGCTGTCGGTACGTAACCATTGGCGGGTTTCGCCGAGTCGGAAACAGACATGTGGAGGCCTTAAAACCATGGGACGGAGCACGGCTCCGTCCCATAATTTATCATCATAGCCAACGGCCTGTTAGAGGCCGAGGACCCGGTTGCGCTTCAGCGAGTAGCCGACGTCCGAAAGCTTCATCCAGCCGGCCACGTTCTTGCGGGCGTCGATGAAGGAATCGAGAATTTTCGCCGACAGGGCGCTGTGGGCGCGAGTCTCTTCCATGACTTCCGCCGAGGCTTCGCCGAAACTGTCATAGACGTCGTCGTTGAACTCGCGCAGCTTAACGCCATGCTCGTCGATCAGCTTCTTCAGATAGGTCGCGTTGTTCGCATTGTTCTCGGCCATCTGAAGTTCCGCTTCCATCAGACTGGCCGCCTCGATGGTGAGCTGTTCGCTCTTGGTCAGCCCTGCCCACCATTTCTGGTTCATGCCGAACGAGATGAAGCCGCCCGGCTCGTGCATGCCGGGATAGTAGTAGTATTTGGCCGCCTCGTAGAACTTCATGAAATAGTCATTGTACGGGCCGACCCATTCGGTCGCGTCGATCGCACCGGAGACCAGGTTTTCGTAAATCTGGCTGCCCGGCAGCGAGACCGGCGAAGCGCCGACCTTGGCCATGACGTCGCCACCCAGGCCCGGGATGCGCATCTTCAGGCCCTTCAGATCGTCGGCCGATTCGATTTCCTTGTTGAACCAGCCGCCCATCTGGACGCCGGTATTGCCGCAGGGCAGACATTTCAGGCCGAAGCTGCCGGCCAGTTCGTCCCATAGCTGCTGGCCGCCCAGGAAGTTGATCCAGGCGCCCATTTCCGTGTAGGTCAGGCCGAACGGCACCGAGGTAAAGAAGGCCCAGCCCGGATGCTTGCCCTTCCAGTAGTAATCGGCCGAGTTGTAAGCTTGGGCGTTGCCCGAGGCCACTTCGTCGAACACATCGAAGCCGCCGACGCGCTCGCCGGAGGCGAAATATTTGGTGGTGATCCTGCCTTCGGTCATATCGGTAATGCGCTGGGCGAGACGCTGTGCGCTGATGCCGAGACCGGGGAAGTCGCGCGGCCAACTGGACACGATGACCATTTCCTTGCGGCCCTGGGCGATTGCCGGGGCGGCTAGGGTGCTGGCCGCTGCGGTGGCGGCGGTGGCAACGCCCGCCTTCTTGATAAACGAACGACGATCCATAGGTTCCTCCTTATTGGTGTTTTGTCGCTGTATTCATGCGAATGGCTGGTTTCCATCTGTCCATGGTCCCGGCCTCGGCAACGGACATGGCCGTATGCCGTTCCGGTCCGCGGGCGGCGGAGTCAGAATTCTGCTATACTGTTTGACGGTTCCGAAGTTCTTATCCCTGTAACATTGTTTGTTTTTTATCCCTACGGGTGCGCGTTTATCGGCGCTTCCCGTATGTATCCGATTATTATAGCGCGGCATCGCCTTTGTCTATAGCGGGGGCGGGCTCGCTGGTCGCCTCGCCGTTCCCCATGGCCTCGCGCAGCCGCACGGAGATGCCCTGAATCCATTGCCAATCCCGCCGCGCCCGCGGCTGGTCGAGCGCCAGGTCGGCGGCGATTGCGGCGGGGCGGCCGGACAACAGCAGAACTCGGTCGGCCATGGCGGCGGCTTCGGCCAGGTTGTGGGTCACCATCAGCACGGTGGGGCGGGTCTTGTGCCATAAATCAAGCGTCAGGTCGCGAAGCTGGGCTGCCGCGGCCTCGTCAAGCGAGACAAACGGTTCGTCCATCAGCAGGACTTTGGGCCGCACCGCCAGCGCCCGCGCTAGGCCGGCGCGCCGCGCCATGCCCATGGACAGCATCGCGGGGAAAGCGTCCCCGTATCCTTCCAGGCCGACCATCGCCAGGGCCGCCTCCGCCGCCGCGCCATGACCCGCGGGCTCAGCCGCCAGGCGTATGTTGTCGGCCAGGCTGCGCCAGGGCAGCAGCCGGGGCTCCTGGAACACATAGGCGAGACGCTCGGCGCCCTCGATATGGCCGCGCCAGTCGCTGTCCAGGCCGGCCAGGATGCGCAGCAGGGTCGTCTTGCCGCAGCCCGACGGCCCGGTCAGCGCGGTGAATGAGCCCGGTTCCAGGGCGATGGAGATATCCTTCAGGATTTCGTCCCGGCCGAAGGATTTGCTGTCGATAGCGACCCGCATCACACCCGCCGCCAGCGCGAGGCATGGCGTTCCCAAGGCTGCAGCAGGCCCAGCTCGACCGCCTGCATGACCAGGATGAAGGCGATGGCGTAGACGAAGATCCGGCCGATATCGAACAGCTGGAAATAAAGATGGATCTGGAATCCGACGCCGTTGCTGCGGCCCAGCAGTTCGACCACTAGCGCGATCTTCCAGATCAGCGCGATACCCGACCGCGCCGCGGCGGCCATAAAGGGCGCCAGTTGCGGCAGGATGACATGGCGCAGCGTGGCGGCCGGACCGAAACGATAAAGCCGCGCCATCTCCGCCAGGTCCCGATCCAGCGCGCGGGTGCCCTCGCGCAGCGTCACCGCCACGTTGGGTATCTTGGTGATGGCAATGGCGGCGATTGCGGCGACTTCGGTCAGTCCGAACCACAGATAGCAGAGCACGATGGTCACCAGGGCCGGGACATTCAGTGCCACGATCAGCCAGGGATCGAAGGCCCGGTTGGCCCGGCCCGACAGGCCCAGCGCGATGCCGATCGCAGCCCCGATTGCCATGGCGAGGACGAAGGCCGCCAGCACGCGCGCCAGCGTCGCGCCCAGATGGAACAGCAGGTCGCCGTTGCGCCACTCGTCGGCGGCCAGCGCCAGCACCGTCAGCGGCGGCGGCAACAGGTCGGCCGGCATGAACGCCGACAGCGCCGCCCATATCAGGACAAGCGCCAGTAGCGACAGGGGAACGGTGACAAGGCCGGAACCCGCCCGGCCCCTGTCACCGTGTTGCTTTGCGTCCGGCTGCATTCAGTTCAGGTGGAAGAGCGCGGGCTCCACCGTCGTCGCCTTGCCGACCAGCCGCTCGCCGCCCAGTTCCGCCAGCAGGGCGAACATGGCCTGTGCGCCCGCCATATCCACTGCGCCGGTGCCCGGAATGCCGGCCCGGAAACCGTCTTTCAGCGCCCGGAAGGTCGCATCGTCCTCCGCCTTCATCTGCGGGCGCAGCCGGTCCCATTCCGCATCGGAATCGCGCAGGATATCCTTAGCCTGCCGCGATGCCGCCAACAGGCCGGATGCCAGCGCCGGATTATCTTCCGCCCAGTCGCCGCGGAACACATAGCCCAGCAGCGGCGTCTCCGGATCGAGGCCCAGTTCGGCAGCGGCATCGGCCACGTCGACGATCCGCCGCATGCCGCCGGCTTCCATCTTCGCCAGGTAATGCCAGAAATTGATCACCGCATCCAGCTCGCCCGACAGCCCCTTTTTGAATAGCAGCGGCGGCGCGCCGAACACCGGCTCGGCCTCCTTCGCCAGATCGATGCCGTGGCGCTTCTTCGCCAGTGCCTGGATCAGGATCCAGCTCTTGTCGACGGGTCCGCCGGCGATGCCGATCTTCCTGCCCTTCAGGTCCGCGAGCGAGCGGATCGGCGAATCCGCGGCTACGACCATGCCGCCGACCGACCGCGAATAGGGCATCAACCGGATGTCGCGGCCCTCGGCCCGCTGACGCGCGACCCAGACCCAGTCGGTAACGATCATCTCGGCTGCGCCGCCCTGGAACATGATGGTCGAGGCCTGCTTATTGGCGACGGGCAGGACCTCAAGCGTAAAGCCGTTGGCCTTGTCGAGCCCGTGATGCCTGATCACGTCGAGCTCCCAGTTGACGGTGCCGAATTTCAGCACCGCGATGCGCAGAACCGGTTCCCCGGCCAGCGCCGCCGTGGACAGCATCGCCAGGGCCAATCCGGCGATCGCGGTCGATCTGAAGATAGTGGCGAACATCTGTTGCCTCCCTTGACGGCCTGTTCGGCCCGTTGCGCCGGCAAGCCCTTGTCGATTTGTTTATACGACAATATGGACGCCCGCTTCCATTGGGCAAAGGGCGATATTGCCGGGCCGGTCTATTGCGGTATAAAGCGGGCCGGATCGAAGAGGAGTTCGAACAGATGAAGATTGTCGCTTTTGAGCGGAACGGCGCGCCCGGCGTCGGCGTTCTGTCGGAAGACGGGGCTGGCGTCAGCCCCTATGATTTGTCCGCGGCGGATGCCGCCGGCGGCGTGCAGGTGCTGGCCGACCTGGCGGCGGCGGGGAAACCGGCGCCGGCGACCGGCGATGCGATCCCGATGGCGGGACTGAAACTGCGCGCGCCGATGCCGCGCCCGAAACGCAATATCTTCTGCGTCGGCAAGAACTATTACGACCACGCCCATGAATTCGCCAGCAGCGGCTTCGATTCCAGCGCGGCGGCCGGCGCGGTGCCCAAGGCGCCGATCGTCTTCTCGAAGGTGCCGGAAAGCGTGATCGCCCACGGTGAGCCGATCCTGCAGGACCCCGCCGTCAGCACCGCCACCGACTACGAGGTCGAGCTGGGCGTCATCATCGGCAAGGGCGGACGCGGGATTACCAAGGAAAACGCACTCGACCATGTCTGGGGCTACACCGTCATCAACGACGCCACGGCGCGCGACCTTCAGGGCCTGCACAGCCAGTGGCTGATCGGTAAGTCGCAGGACACCTTCTGCCCGATGGGCCCCGTCGCGGTAACCGCCGATGCGTTCAATCTCGACGACGCCCATGTACGTACATGGATCAACGGCGAACTGCGCCAGGATTCCAATACCAGCCTGCTGATCTTCGATGTGCCGACGACGATCGCGACGCTGGCCGCGGGCATCACGCTGATCCCCGGCGACGTCATCGCCACGGGCACGCCGGCCGGCGTCGGCATCGGCTTCGACCCGCCGAAGTACCTGAAGCCCGGCGACATTGTGCGCATGGAAATCGAAGGCATCGGCTTGCTGGAAAACGAAGTGCGGACGCGCGGCGGCTGAACCGGCGGGATCATGCGCGAAGCCTTCGAGATATTCTCTATCGTCCTGCTGCTGTTCGGCGGGCTGGCCTTCTGGCCGCTGGTCCGCTTCGGTGGCGGATTGGCAGGGGGGGCGAGCGATTGGCTGAAGTGGCAGTTCTATGCGCATGTATTGCTGCTTGCCGGCGCTTTCGTGCTGGTGCAGTACGCGTACGCCACGGCCCGCCCGGACTGGCTGCATCTGCAAATCCTGCCCTATGCGATCGGGGCTCTTTCCTGGGCGTCCGCGCTGGTCATCCTGTTCGCCACTGGCCTGTGGCGGCGCATCGGCGAGGATCCCGGCGATCCTCAAAACGGAGGGAAAACATGATCCAGATCCTCGGCATCGACCATATCGTGCTGCGCGTCGCCGACCTGGAGCGCATGCTCGCCTTCTATTGCGAGGCGCTGGGCTGCATCGTGGAACGGCGCGAAGACGATCTCGGCCTGATCCAGCTGCGCGCCGGCGCCGCGCTGATCGACCTCGTACCCGTCGACAGCGAACTCGGCCGCCCCGGTGGCGCCGCGCCGGGCACGGAGGGCCGCAACCTCGATCATTTCTGCCTGCGCGTCGAACCCTTCGACGCCGAGGCTATTCATGACCGTCTGGCCCGCCACGGCATCGCTGCCGGCGCGGTGAAGTCGCGTTATGGCGCTGGAGGCATCGGCCCGTCGATCTATATCGAGGATCCGGAAGGCAACGTCGTCGAACTCAAGGGGCCGGGGGCGGGCGAGGGGCGTTCGCGGTAAGGCGCGCCGTCAGCCCGAATAGCGGCCCGCCAGATAGCCGCGGTAATCGTTCAACTGGTACTCGGCCTCGTTGAGGTCGGCCTCCATCCGCGGGATCGATCGTTCCAGGTCGGCCTTTTCCTGGGTCAGCTGCTTGATCTGGATGCCGAGATTTACCCGGTCCTCCATCAGCATATCCGGCGCGATCATGGCGGCGGCCTGGTCGGCGATAATCAGCTCCAGATCGTCGGCCCGCCGCCTGGCCTGGTTCAGCCGGCCGGCGGCGTTATCGACGGCGGCGCGGCGCTCGTAAAGACCATAGCCGTCGCCATGGGCGTCCCTGAACGCGCCCTCCATTCCCGGCGGGCAGACATTGGCGTACCGGCGCCCGTCGACGCCGAGGCGATAGCCGTTCTGCGGCTTGCAATATTCAAGCAGCCCTTCGTCGCGGCCTTCGAGATAGAGGGTAATATTGGCGGTAACCCCGTAGGGCGCGCATTCCCTGCGATACTGGCCGAACTGGTCGGCGCGCAGCCCCTTGACGCCATCCTCGAATCCCAGCGCCCACCAGTCGGTGGCCTGGCAGGCCTCAGCTCGCCGCTGGTCTCGCCGTTGTCTGTCTTCCTCGCTTTCCCCGCAGCCGGCGACGGCAAGCAGGACAATAACGGCGGCAAGTTTTTTCATGGCTGCGCTCCTTTGCTCGGCCGGAGTATATCGATGCGCCGTTTAAGAAAGCTTAATCGAAGCCCGTCGGGGCGCTGGTGCCGCCTTCACCTGGGCGGGAAATGCGGTAATATGGACCGATGAACGATAGGCAACCGGGACGGCGAGGAGGAAAGCGCAGATGGACCCGTTGACCCAGATCGCGCTGGGTTCGGCGATCGGCACGGTGACGCTGGGCCGCAAGGTGGGCGCGCGCAAGGCGGCCATCCTGGGCGGCATCATCGCCGAATTGCCCGATATAGACATGTTGTTTCCCGCGGATTCGATCATCGACACCTATGTCGACCATCGCGGGCCGACCCATTCCATCCTGATGCATCTGGTGGCGATGCCGGCCTTCGGCGAGGCGCTGCGTTACCTCGACGAACGCCTGCGCGGCGAACGCTGGCTATGCTATGGCGTGGCCTTCGCGCTGCTGTCCACCCACGCGCTGCTCGACGGATTCACGACCTACGGCACCAAGCTTTTGTGGCCGCTGTTCACCGAGCCGATCAGCTGGTCCAGCATCTTCATCATCGATCCGCTCTATTCGCTGCCGCTGCTGGTGGCCCTTCTGGTTTCGCTTTTTTCGACGGCGCAAACCGGCTCCATGCCGCTTGGCGTCAGGGCTCGGCGCACCGCCTCCTGGGGGCTGATCCTCAGCTCGGCCTATATGGGCTGGACGCTGGCGGCGCGTGAACTGGCCGAGACGAAGGCGCTGGACGCGCTGGCCGCCGGGGAAATCCGGTATCAGCGGATGACGATGATTCCGCTGCCGTTCAATTCGCTGGCCTGGCGCGGGCTGGCAGTGGATGGCGACCGCTACGTCAATGTCTATGTCTCGCTGCTCGACGATGGCGCGCCGCCGCTGCATGAACATCGCCGCAATCTGGCGCTGGCCGACGTCCTGCCCGACCGCGCGCCGGTGGACCGGATCGCCTGGTTCAGCCATGGCTTCCACGCGCTGGAGAGGGACGGCGACGCCATCCTTCTGCGCGACCTGCGGCTGGGGGTGGAGCCCAACTATGTGCTCACCTTCAGGATCGCCGAGTTCAACAGCGAAGACGCGACGATGGTTCCGCCAACCAGGGTCACCTACAGCCCCGACTGGTCGCAGCTCGAGTGGCTGTGGCGGCGTATCTTCGATGAAGGGGCTGCGCGGGACGAATGACGCCAGTCTTGACCCATGTCAGTGCGGAATTCGCCGGTCTGTAAGACGCTGGCGCTATGGAAATCCATTTTCACGGCGCCGCGGGGGAAGTGACGGGCTCCTGCCATCTGGTCGAGGCCGCGGGGCGGCGAATCCTGCTGGATTGCGGCCTGATCCAGGGCGACCGGCGGGACGAGGAGCGCAATCGCGCGCCTTTCCCCTTCGACCCGAAGAGCATCGACGCGGTGGTACTCAGCCACGCCCATATCGACCATTCCGGCCGCATCCCGCTGCTCATCCGCTCAGGCTTCGCCGGGCCGGTCTATACCCATCATGCCTCGAAGGATCTCTGCCGGATCATGCTGAAGGATTCCGGCTATCTGGCCGAACGCGACGCCGAGTGGGAAAACCGCAAACGCCAGCGCAAGGGGCTGAAACCGGTGCAGCCCCTCTACACGATGCAGGACGCGGTCGATTCGATGAAGCGCTTCCGGGGCCTGCCCTACGGCAAGCGCAAGACGATCCTGCCGGGTATCACGGTCCGCCTTTCGGATGCCGGCCATATCCTGGGATCGTCGATCGTCGAGCTGTGGCTGGAGGAGGGGGGCGCACGCCGGAAACTGGTCTTCAGCGGCGATCTCGGGCAGGCGGGGGCGCCCATCTTGTGCGATCCCGCCGCCATTGCCGAGGCCGACCTGGTGCTTATGGAGAGTACCTATGGCGACCGGCTGCATCGCGGCCGCGCCGAAACCGCGGCGGAGATCGAAGAGGTCATCGCGCAAACGCGCGGGGCCAAGGGCAATATCCTGATCCCCGCCTTCGCGGTGGGGCGCACGCAGGACATCCTCTATCACTTCGCGCGGAATTACGACGCCTGGGGCATCGGCGGCTGGCGGATTTTCCTGGACAGCCCGATGGCGATCCAGGCGACGGAAGTCTATCTGCGCCACAGCGACCTCTATGACCGCGAGGCCGCCGCCCTGTGGGCGAAGAACAGCCACAGCCCGCTATTGCCCAACCTGACGCTTTCGCGCACCGGCCGTCAGTCGATGCAGCTCAACCGCGTGCGCTCCGGCGCCATCATCATCGCCGGCAGCGGCATGTGCAACGGCGGGCGCATCCGCCATCACCTCAAGCACAATATCTGGCGCGACAATTGCCATGTGGTGTTCGTCGGTTTCCAGGCCCGGGGCACGCTGGGCCGCGCGCTGGTGGACGGCGCGAAACATATCCGCCTGTGGGGCGAGACGATCAAGGTGGAAGCCAGAATCCACACCATCGGCGGCCTGTCGGCCCATGCCGACCAGGCCGGGCTGCTGGACTGGTATGGCAAGTTCCAGGCCCGCCCGCCGGTCATGCTGGTCCATGGCGAACCGCAGGCCAGCGAAGGGCTGCTGGCGGTGCTGGGCCGGACGGCGAACGCGCCGGTGCGCATTGCCGGGCCCGGCCAGCGGGTTGATCTGATCGGGATGTCGGGTTTTTAACCCCGCTTGGCCGCCTGCACCGCCGCCTCCAGCGCCTGCAGGAAGTTCGAGCGGTCCTGTCTGGTGAAGGATGGCCCGCCGCCGCGGATTTCGCCGGTATCGCGCAGATGGGCGTTCAGGTCCCGCATCGACAGCGCCACGCCGATATTGTCGGGTGTAAAAGGCTTGCCGCCCGGGCCCATCACAAGGGCGCCGGCCTCCAGGCAGCGGGCGGCCAGCGGGATGTCGGCGGTAATGGCGATGTCGCCGGCGCCCGTATGGTCGGCGATCCAGTCGTCGGCGGCGTCGAAGCCGTCGGACACGATTACGCGGTTGATCAGCGGGCTGTCGGGCAGGCGCATCCACTGATTGCTGACCATATGCACCGTCAGCCCATGGCGCGCCGCGACCCGCAGGACTTCGTCCTTTACCGGGCAGGCGTCGGCATCGACATAGATTTCAGTCACGCCACTGTCTCGGCGGGGCGAACCTTTGCAGTGGCTCAGCGGCGCCGGCGCTTCGGCGGCGGGCGGTTGCCGGCGGCGGGGCCGGGGCCGGGCGCGTCGGTCTTGTGGCGGAAATTGATCCGGGCCTTGGTCAGATCATAGGGCGTCAGTTCCACGGTGACGCGGTCGCCGGTCAGGATACGGATACGGAATTTCTTCATGCGGCCGGCGGTATAGGCCAGCACGTCATGCCCGTTATCCAGGGTTACCCGGAACCGGGCGTTCGGCAGGACCTCGGTAACGACGCCCTCCGCTTCGATCAGGTCTTCCTTGGCCATACATTCTCCTTGTTCGGATGGCTCTGCGCAAAAAACAGAGGGCCGGGCAGAGAAATTCTGCCCGGCCCTCCTGGCGGAATGGTATCTTCAGACGGCCTTGAGATTGGCGGCAGCGGTCTTGCCGTTGCGCCCCGTCTCAAGCTCGTAGGACAGCTTCTGGCCTTCGTTCAGGCTGTGCATGCCGGCCTGCTCGACCGCGCTGATATGCACGAAGACGTCGTTGCCGCCCTCGTCGGGCTGGATGAAACCGAAACCCTTGGTGCTGTTGAACCATTTAACTGTGCCAGTAGGCATGGAAATCTCCTCAAAAGCTGGCGTCGTTCCGGGCAGGATTGCCTGTCACATCGAAATTAGCATTGGGAGAGAACCGTGATCGGGACCCCAAGGGGGTGGATATTGGCGGACCCAAAGAAACTCGACGGTGCGAACATTGTTCGGAAAGCGGAAAATTGCAAGGAAATTTTAACAATCCGCGGCCCGGAGCCAAACGGCGGGGGCGGGAAATACCCAACGACTCCTTGCGTCCGGCCGTAAGCTCGGCCACAATATCTGGTGGTGAGATATGTCGTACAAACAATCGATTGATAACTGCCTGGCCGCCGCCATCGGCGAGCGCGGCCTGGAGAACGCGGAACTGGCCGCGGCGCTGGATGAGGCGCGCGGCGGGCTGGCGCAATTGCGCGCCTGGCATGGCGATGGTGCCCTGCCGTTGCTGGCGCTGCCCGGCCGGCGCGACGATCTGGCGGCGCTCAAACCCGTGATCGGCCGCTACCGGGACGGTTTCGACGACCTGCTGGTGCTCGGCACCGGCGGCTCGAGCCTGGGCGGCCGGGCGCTTTGCGCGCTGGCGCCGGCCGGCGCGGGTCCCCGCATTCATTTCCTGGAAAATACAGATCCCTGGAGCTTCCCCGCCGCCTTCGAGCGCGTGAACCTGGAGAGAACGGGCGTGATCGCGATCTCCAAATCCGGCGGCACCTCGGAGACCATGATGCAGTTCGCCGCCACCCTGGCGCGCTATCGCGCGGCGCTGGGCGAGGCCGGGATGGGCCACCATTTTACCGTTATTACCGAACCCGCGAACAACCCGATGCGCCGCCTGGCCGGCCGGTTCGGTCTGTTCTGCCTCGACCACGACCCGGGCATCGGCGGGCGCTTCTCGGCGCTGTCGCTGGTCGGGCTGTTGCCCGCGGCGATCGCCGGGGTCGATATCGGCGCGCTGCGCGACGGCGCGGCGCAAGTGCTGGAGGCCGTGCTGGCGGCCGACGACCCGAAGGACAGCGACCCGGCGCTGGGCGCGGCGGTCTCGGTCGCGCTGGCCCGCCATCACGGCATCGGCGCCACGGTCTTCCTGGCCTATGCGGATGCGCTGCGCGACACCGCACTGTGGTTCCGGCAGCTCTGGGCCGAAAGCCTGGGCAAGGACGGCCGGGGCACGATTCCGGTCGACGCGGTCGGCACGGTGGACCAGCACAGCCAGCTTCAGCTCTGGCTCGACGGGCCGGCGGACAAGATGTTCACCATCGTCAGCGCGCCGTCGCTGGGCGAAGGAGACCGGACCGACCCCGAAATGCTGTCCGGCATCCCGGAACTCGGCTGGCTGGCGGGGCGGACGCTCGGCGACCTGCTCGACGCCCATGCGCGCGGGACGGCGGATGCGCTGGCGGCGGCCGGCCGGCCGGTGCGCCTCATGCGGCTCGACGCGCTGGACGAACAGTCGCTCGGCGCGCTGATGATGCATTTCATGCTGGAAACCATAATCGCCGCGCATATGATGGCGGTGGACCCGTTCGACCAGCCCGCCGTCGAGCAGGGCAAAATCCGCGCGCGCCGCTATATGGAAGAGACGGGGGAAACCGGATCGCCGCAGGCGGGGTGATGGAGCACCCCGCCTGGGCGTACCCAGCCATAACGCGCCGCGACTATCCCTGCTCGCAGCGCGATATGTTTCTTATTTGAACGCGAACTTGGCGTCGTGGCGCTGGCCGTCCGGCATCTCGATGGTGATGACATAGACCGTGTCCTTCGTCAGACCCGTCGTGTTCAGGTTATAGACCCAGATGCCATCCGCGGCCGAATAGCGGAACAGGATTCCGCCGTCATTGGCCTCGCCTGAATCCGGGTCGATGACCGTGAGGTCCGCCGGCGTTCCACCTTCGGGGGTGATGGCGACGATATGCGGCGGCGAGACGTCGGCGTCCGTCAGGACCGTCGAACCGCAGAGCAAGCCGAACCGCAGCGGCAGCGTCCGCCCATGCTTGAAGGCGTGCTTCGGCATCGGCGGCACGTCGCCCGCGGGAACCAGGGCCGCCAGGGGCGACTGCAGACCGGTGGCCTGCACCGCGACCAGCACGTTCACGCTATCGGTAGCCTGTAGGGTCCCGTCGTCCACCGTCAGGAAGACCTCGGACAAACCGATCGGCATGGTCACGGTCGCCATCTCGCCGGCTACGGTGCCGTTGCCCTCGGGAAACGGCCCGGTCCAGCTATGGGCCAGTATGTCGCCGTCGGCATCCGAAGAGCCGGAGGCATCGAGGTTCACGGGCGTGCCACCGGTCAGGGTACAGGCCTGGACGATATCCGGACCGGCATTGGCCACCGGGGCGGAGTTTACGGCATTGACCGTGATCGAGACGGTCGCCGTGTTGCTGGAAAGCAGCCCGTCGTCGGTCGCCCTGTAGGTGAAGGAATCCGATCCGAAAGTGTTCGGATTCGGCGTGTAGGTCAGGTTCGGCGCGACGCCCGACAATGTGCCGTATACAGGCTGGATCAGGATCGCATAGGTCAGCGGGTCGTTGTCGGGGTCCGTAGCATTCAGCGTTACCGCAGCCGGCGTGTCTTCATTCGTCGACAGGCCGATGTCCGCCGCCACGGGTGGCGAGTTGCTGGTCAACGTGACGAAACGGGTTTCGGCGGTTTGCCTGCCGCAAATATCGGTGACGACCACTTCAATCCCGATCGCCTGATCCACGACGAGGTCGACAAAAGCCGAGAACGCCTGCGCTGTGGGCGCGGTCGACGGGTCGCCGGCCGTGAAGATGGCCGTTCCGTCCACACTGATGGAGCTGATGCCCGCATCGTCCGTGGCCGTACCCGAGACCTCGATCGGCGAACTGCCGGTGGTAAAGCCGTCGGCGGGACTCCAGGCGACGGCCGGGGCCCCGAGATCGAAACAGACCGATCGGGTCTGGCCCACCGTTTTGCCTGAGGTATCCGTTGCGACGATGGTCAGGTCGTTCGGTCCGGGGACCAGCGTCAGGGACGGACTCTCGAAACTAACCTCGTCCGGACCGGCCGGGTCCGGATCGGGCGTCAAGATCGCCTCGAGCCCATTGACGGTGACACTCGCCACCCCGATGTCGTCGGTTGCGTTTCCGGTCACGACAATACTGTCCGTGCCGACAATAAGGTTGGGTTCCGGGAAGATGTTGGAGAGCACCGGCCCCAAAAGGTCGACTTCCTGATCGACACCGGCCACTACCGTGACTTCGACTTGCCCGAAACTGGTGATTGTTCCGTTGACCGTGGCCTGGGCGGTTACGGTACAGGCACCCGCCGGCGCCAGGAAACTCACGGTGCCGAAGGTGACGTCGGTCTGGCCCAAATTGCTCGAGGAACCGGTGAACCTCGATATCACCTGTCCGCCCGCATCGGTTTGCCCGCAGCCCATCTGAAGCGTGGGCCGCGACAGCAGACCGCCCCCCAGAACCGAAAAATTGACGGTCACCTTCCCCATGGGGATCGCGATGTCATGCACTGCCGTCCCGCCGGTCGCGACGGTGACTTCCGGACCGAAAGGAGAGACCGGGAAGATAAACAGGTTTTCCACGAAGTTGTCGGACGGGTCGACGGCGTCGTCACGCCTCAGGCTAAAGAAGTAGGAACTGTGCCGCCAGGTTCCCTCGGAGGCGACGAAATCATAGGCGCCGGTCGCGACGTCGATATGGTCCTCTACCAGTCCGCCACTGGAACCGGCCGAGGCGCCGAACGCGACGAGACGGCCGGAGGTCACATCGGCAGGAGTCGCGCTGCCGGCCGGAACGAGGATTCCTTCGATCGCGGATTGCGCCACCGAGGCGTCGACCGTCTCTGTGGACCCGCCGACGATATCGGGAAACCTGGACGGCGAAAAGGCCGCGCTCGGGAATCGATAGGAACGCCCATCGGAAAAAACCGAATCGACGGTGACGGTGTAGTCCGTCCCATCGGGCAGGCCGGTCAATTCGTACGGTCCGTCTCCGGCGATCGATGCCGTCTTTTGCGCCGTACCCTGTACCGAAACACGATGGCTGACGGCGATTTCAGGCCCGGTATGCGTTACCGACCCGACGATCTTCCCGCTTGGCGGATCGACGACGATGTCGACGGTTTTTTCCTCGCCCGGCAGCAGATCGACCGTAACGGTGGCAATCGCCGGCGGGACCAGAGTCAGGCCACTCGCGAGCCGGATATTGGGAAAGATTTCAATTCCGACGCCGGACGGCACGGCAATACGATAGGTTCCCCCGCGCGAGGCGTTCGTTTGGGCCTTGAAGCAAGGCGAAACACCCGAATGGCAGAAGGTGCCGCGCGGAGCGCCATAGTGACCGTACAAAATGGCGGAACTGACGCTCTCCACGCCGCCGCTCACAGATATGGTGCCCTGGATGAACGCGGGATCGTCGATCACGAAATCCTGGACCGACGGGATGTTGTTGTCCGTGACCACCACGTCGAAGGGCGCGAAGCAGAAATCGTCGAACGTATCCTGCGCCGTCGCGAAACAGGCCTGCACGGCGTATGTCCGATCGCCGGTCAGCGCTGCATCGACCGTCAGGCTGTAATTGATTACGGTCGGGTCGCCGGGGCTGCTGTAGAATCGTTCGCTGGCCTGAAAGCTTCCGCTGGTCGCGCGAATGAAAACATTGTCCAAAGGCTCGATGCCTATGCTGACCGTGCCCTGGATCAGTTCCGGGTTCAGCACGACATCCTGAGCCGCCGCGCGGTCCGACGAAAACAATGTCCAGATTGCCAGAGTCGCGACCGCGGCCAGTGTCAGGCGGCGGAATCCGACATACAAATCTAAAGTATTAGCCATATTCCTTATCTCCCCTTAATGTCACTAATCTCGTGTTCTTGCGTTCACTGCGCCTGCGCCGTGACTCGATAGGTCTGATGGGCGCCCGCCATATCCAGATCGACGATCACTTCGATCGGCGCGCCTTCGTCCGGGAAATCCGCAAAGGCGGTGAAAGGAGTGACGGCGCTACGCATCTCACCCGCCGAGACGGCGCCGAGCTGGATCACGCCGTTGCCGCCAACGACAACCGTGCCGGGTGCGACGCGCAGATCGACGTTCTGCGCGTCGGAGAACGCGCCGTTCTCGACGGAAAGCTGCAGGACGCCGGAAACGCCGCCGCCCCGGGCTTCGTGATGGAGAATGCTGTATGCGATATTGAGATCGCCCGCGAAAACCGGGCTGGGACTAGCAAGTGTTAGGCATGCAAAGGACAGGCCCAAAAAAAAGGCAGGTGCCTTGTTCATGATTATGCTCTCCTGGGTTGTTCGACCGACCTTTCGCGGGCGGCCTTGGTTGAAATCGATCGCGAATTTATACGAACGGAGCATAAATACGTCTAAAGGCGTTAAGAAACGGTTGTTCCCGGAGGTTATTTTTTTCTTAATGGTAGAAAATCGGATCCGGCTTGAGTTATGGCCGGCGACAGGCCACAATATCTTGTGGTCAATCCTGGAATATTCAGCGCGCCGCTATAGGGAAGAGACAGCGAGGTCGCCCGTGAACCCCATCCGCAAGCTGCCGGAGACGCTGGTCAACCGCATCGCCGCCGGCGAGGTGGTCGAGCGCCCGGCGAGCGCCGTCAAGGAACTGGTGGAAAATGCCATCGATGCCGGTGCGACCCGCATCGACGTGGTGGCGCGCGACGGCGGGCGCACGCTGATCTCGGTCACCGACGACGGCTGCGGCATGGATGCGGGGGAACTGACACTCGCGGTGCAGCGCCACGCCACATCCAAACTCCCGGACGGCGACCTCACCGATATCCGCAGCATGGGTTTTCGGGGCGAGGCGCTGCCCTCGATCGGCGCGGTCGGCCGCCTGACGATTACCAGCCGGACAGCGAATTCAGACAGCGCCTGGCGCCTCCATGTCGAGGGCGGCAGGGTCGGCGAACCCGAACCTGCCGCCCATCCCGCCGGCACAAGGGTCGAGCTGCGCGACCTGTTCTACGCCACCCCGGCGCGCCTCAAATTCCTGCGCGGCGAGCGCTCGGAGGCGACCGCGGTCGCCGATGTCATCAACCGGCTGGCCATGGCGCGCCCCGATATCGGTTTCTCGCTGAACGACGGCGCGAAGGACAAATTCCGTTACGCCCCCGAGGCCGGCGATTTGTTCGACGCGCGCCTGGCCCGCCTCGGCCGCATCATGGGACGCGACTTCGCGGCCAACGCGCTGGCCCTGGATGCGGAACGCGAGGGCGCGCGGCTGACCGGCTATGCCGGGCTGCCAACGCTGAACCGCGGCACGGCGCAGCACCAGTATCTCTTCGTCAACGGCCGCCCGGTCCGTGACCGGCTGCTGGTCGGTGCGGTGCGCGGGGCCTATGCCGATTTCCTGGCGCGCAACCGCCATCCCATGGTGGCGCTGTTCCTCGATCTCGACCCGCGCGATGTGGACGTCAACGTGCACCCGGCCAAGGCCGAGGTGCGATTCCGCGAGTCCGGCAATATCCGCGGGCTGATCGTCGGCGGCCTACGCCATGCCCTGGCCGAGGCCGGCCACCGGGCCTCGACCACCGTGGCGGCCGCCGCCCTGGGCGCGGTGCAGCCGGGCGAGGCGCCGGCGGGGGGATACCAGGGCAATTATGGTGGCGGCAGCTATGCCTGGCGCCCCACCAATCCATCGCGCGGCCTGGCCGAAGCGGCCGCCACCTTCCAGGCGCCCTTCGACCATATGCCGCCCTCGGCCCCGCCTTCCATGGAGGATTTACCGCCCGCCGGGGACGAACCCCGGCCGGTGCGCGACTATCCGCTGGGCGCGGCGCGGGCGCAGCTGCACGATACCTACATCGTCGCCCAGACCGCTGATGGCCTCGTCGTGGTCGACCAGCATGCCGCCCATGAACGGCTGGTCTATGAGCGCATGAAGGCGGCTCTGGCCGACAGCGGCGTGGCCCGCCAGGGCCTGCTGCTGCCCGAGGTCGTCGAGCTGGACGAGGCCGGCGCCCGGCGCCTCGCCGAACGCGCGGGAGAACTGGCCGAACTGGGCCTGGTGCTGGAACCCTTCGGCGAGGGTGCGGTGGTGGTGCGCGAGGCCCCGGCGCTGCTGGGCGAGACGGACGTGCCGTCGCTGGTGCGCGACCTCGCCGACGAACTGGCCGAGCTGGGCCAGGCGCTATCCCTCAAGGAACGGCTGGCGGAGGTCTGCTCGACCATGGCCTGCCACGGCTCGGTCCGCGCCGGCCGCCGCCTGACGCTGGACGAGATGAACGCGCTCTTGCGCCAGATGGAGGCCACCCCCCATTCCGGCCAATGCAACCACGGCCGCCCGACCTATGTCGAGCTGAAGCTGGCCGATATCGAGAGATTGTTTGGACGACGGTAGTCGACACTCCGGCTGCGCCGTCCACCCCCTCCCCAACCCCTCCCCCGCCAGCGGGAGAGGGGCTCTGTAAGCCGCTCGGGAAAAGCCCTCTCCCGCTGGCGGGGGAGGGTTGGGAGGGGGTGGAAAAAAAAGACTCCGCCGGCGCCAGCCGGCGCCGAACAAGCAATGCCGCTATCCCCGGCAGCGCCTCCACCGATCAGTGCCCCCCCGCGCCCTGGCCGTCGATCCCCGGCACCAGCGCGTAGTTACTGAGCAGGTTGAGATGGGTGGCGTTGTCGGCGCCCGGATGGACCGGGATGGTCTCGCCGCCATGCTGGAAGGCGAAGGAATCGACCGCCTTCAATTCCAGGAACCAGCCGGGGCAGGTGACATTCTCGGCGCCGCCGCCGACATGCACCGACTGCTGGTCCCAGCTGTAGGTTGCGGCGCCGTCGTCGAGCGTCAGCGTGCCGTCGACGACCGTCCCCTCCAGATCGCCGGCCATCGCGACGTCGCAGGCCGGCGGGATTTCCGCGCCGTCCATCAGCGCCTCGGTGCCGGCCTCGGTGATCCAGTGGAAATGGCTGAAGCCGCCGGGCTGCGGAATCGCCGTGCGGCCGACCAGCCAGACCGGGTGGTCGTCGCCGTTGACGCCGCTGTGGAACAGGAATTTCGCCTGGCCCGGCCGGGCGCGCAGCTTCCAGCCGGCGACGCAGTCGACGTCGAAGCCGCATTCCTCGCCATGCATCGCGCCGCGCGGATGCCGGGCGACCGGCAGCCCCGACGCGCTATCGATTTCGCCGGTGAAATAGACGAACAGCGCGCCCGACAAACCGCCGTCGCTACGCAGTTTCGTCTGCTGGTGGGTATCGATGTGGTTGCCGAACAGGAAATCGAACGGCGCCGCGTGATCGCGCCACTCTTCGGCCGCCGCCGGCGCAGCCATGACGGCCATGACGCCGAGCGCCAGCGCGGCCGCGCGAATGGTGATGATGTCCTTCATGATCGTGGTCTCCCTGTTGTCGTCCCGCCTCGCCGGCGGGATATCATGCGTTGTCGTTAAGATCGATATAGCATGACGGGGCCGGCCCGCGAGATGATCTGAGTCAGTCGAGGCGGCAGCGCGCCCCCGACAACGGGCTGAAATTGCCATGTGTGCAACGGGCTTTTGCTGCTAATCTGAACCGCAAAAATACGAATCGGGAGAACGGGAGGATTAGATGACTTCACAGGAAGCGCGGACCACCGATGGCCGCGGGCGCTTGTATGACAGCGTCATGGATACCATTGGCAACACGCCGTGCATTCGTATCAACAGGCTGGCGCCGGAACATGTCCGGCTTTACGTCAAGGCGGAGTTCTTCAATCCGGCCGGGTCGGTCAAGGACCGGCTGGCGGTCAGCATCATCGAGGAGGCGGAGCGCAGCGGCGCGCTCAAGCCCGGCCAGACGGTGGTCGAGGCCACCAGTGGCAACACCGGCATCGGGCTGGCGATGGTCTGCGCCGCCAAGGGCTATCCGCTGGTCGTCACCATGGCCGACAGCTTCTCGGTCGAGCGGCGCAAGCTGATGCGGTTCCTCGGCGCCAGGGTCGTGCTCACGCCGCGCGCGGACAAGGGCTTCGGCATGTACAATAAGGCGGTGGAACTGGCCGATGCCAACGGCTGGTTCCTGGCGCGCCAGTTCGAGACCGAGGCCAATGCGCTGATCCACGCCAACACGACGGCGCGCGAGATACTGGCCGATTTCGAAGGCGACCGGCTGGACGTCTACGTCACCGGCTACGGCACCGGCGGCACCGTCGCGGGCGTCGGCCGCGTACTGCGCGAGAGCCGGCCCGACACCAGGATCGTCCTCAGCGAGCCGGCCAACGCGCAGCTTGTGGGCAGCGGGCGGGCGCAGGGCCGCAGCGACGACGGATCCCCGGCCGAGAGCCACCCGGCCTTCGAGCCGCATCCGATCCAGGGCTGGACGCCGGATTTCATTCCGCTGGTCCTGCAGGAGGCGATCGACAAGGGCTATTACGACGAGCTGATCCCCGTCGCCGGGCCGGTCGGCATCGAGTGGTCGAAGAAACTGGCCCGGAGCGAAGGCGTCTTCACCGGCATTTCCGGCGGCTCGACCTTCGCCGTTGCCATGCAGGTCGCCGAAAAGGCCGAGGCCGGATCGGTCATCCTCTGCATGCTGCCGGATACCGGCGAGCGCTATCTCTCGTCGCCGCTGTTCGAGACCATCGAGGAAGTCATGACCGAGGAAGAGGTCGCGCTGTCGCTCTCGACCCCCGGCTACCACATGCCCGCCTAGCGGGCGTGGCACGCGAGAGCGTGCACCGAGCGCCGGGCTGGCCCCGTGGCGGCGCGAAGGGACCGGCGCCAGCCGGTTCACGTTGGACGGAGGCCCGCGCCCGGCGCCTGAGGGCGCAAGGCAAAAGGTTCACGCCTTGACGGCGTAGCGGCGCCGCGCCCATGATGCGCCCCGTATTCGCCAAGACCCTTCACCACCCCACGGGAAAGAACAGGCCATGAGGCTCGCGCTCGCTTTGATATTTCTGCTGGCCGCCGCGCCCGCGTCCAACCCCGCATCGGCATCCGAGGCCACCGACCTCGCCGACCGGGTGGTCGCGGCCTATGGCGGCGCCGACGCCATCGAGGCCGCCGCCTCGCTGCACCAGTCCGGCACGCTGGAGTCCTACCGGCACGGTAAGACCGGGACCATCGAGCGCCGCTTCACCCGGCCGGACAAATTGCGCATCGACATCCAAATTCCCGGCGAACCCCCCGAATCCCGCATCCTCGACGGCGAGCAAGGCTGGAGTGACGGCCGGCCGGTGCCGCCGATGATGGCCAGGGCGATGGTCCTGCAGGCGACCCGCCTCGACCTGCCCTGGCTGATCCTGCAGGCCAGCGCGGATATCGTTCTGCTGGGGCCGGTCAAGCACGACGACGGCCGCGACCTCAAGGCCCTGGAGATCCCGATGGCCCGCGGCCTCCGCCTGACCGCCGTGGTCGACCCCGCAACCGGCCTCATCGTCCGCTCCCACGGCCGGGTCGAGACCGCCCCCGGCGTCGGCGTGGAATTCGGCACGCTCTATGAAGGCCACGGCGAGCTGGGCGGCCTGTTCCTCGCCGCCCAGGAAACCCATTTCGCCCGCGGCCAGCCCACCGGCAAGACGGTGCTGGACAAATCGGAAGTGGTGCCGGGCTTCCCGGACAGCGTGTTTCAACCGTAAGCGCGGAAACGCGTTGCCAGGAAGGGAATGACTGCCGCATGGCCGAACCCGAAGCCGAACCCGACTCCGAAGCCCCGCCCGCCCCCGACTCCGGCCGCGCCCGGCGCATCCATCTTGCCGTGCTGGCGCTGCTGCAGACGGTCATGGCGGTCGAGCTGGCGCTGGTGCTGTGGCGCGGCGAGGGGCTGACCGCCGTGCTGGTGCTGGTGATCATGGCCGTCACCCTGGCCCCGGCGCTGCTCGGCGACCGCCTGCCGGTCGACATCCCGGCGGAATTCCAGTTGCTCGCCGTGGTCTTCGTGTTCGCCGCCCTGTTCCTCGGCGAGGTGCGCAGCTGGTACGAGCGGATCTGGTGGTGGGACATCGGCCTGCACACCAGCTCCGGCCTGCTGCTCGGGCTCGTCGGCTTCCTGCTGGTCTATGTGCTGAACGAGAACGCGCGCGCCGACGTGCATATGCGGCCGCGCTTCGTCGCGCTGTTCGCCTTCCTGTTCGCGGTCGCCACCGGCGCGGTATGGGAGATATTCGAGTTCGCGATGGACCGGCTGTTCGGCGCCAACATGCAGAAGCCCATGTTCGGCGATCCCTCGGGCCTGACCGACACGATGTGGGACCTGATCGTCGACACCCTGGGCGCCTTCGCCATCAGCGCGCTCGGCTGGTGGTACATGCGGCGCGGCGAGCGCTCGTTCATCGAGGCCTGGATCCGGAAGTTCATCGCCCAGAACCCGCGTATGTTCAACCGCTAGCGCCAGCGCGCGCGAGCGCGCACCGAGCGCCGGCCCCGACCCGAAGGGGCGGCAAGCGCGACCGCGCGCCCGAGCCTATGCGAGGAGCCAATCGGACGGAGGCCCGCGCCCGGCGCGTGAGGGCGCATATGCAACCCCCCATATTGCCTTCCGGACGTGAACATACTACTTTCGCGGATTATGGTTTTCCGAGTTTCAATGTTGGAGGGTGGTTGAGATGGATGCTGTATTTCGTCATACCCGCGCGCCCGTGCTGCTGTTCGCGGTTCTGCTGACCGGGCTGACCGCCTGCACGACCAGCGAGCGCGACCTGCAGACGCCGACCGGGCCGACGCCGGTCGTCGAGGGGCCGTTGCATGTCCTGCGTGTCGTCCGGCGCACGACGACGACCGGCAAC